>NZ_JBHFII010000029.1:67100-106342 GCF_057334215.1 Achromobacter maghribensis
GCGGGGACGGCTGCGCGCCGCCGACCAGCTGCTGGAGATCGACGCCGCGCAGCTCTGCTTTTCCGTGGACGAAGCGCAGCATTTCTTTTCGCGCCGCCTGCCGGCGCTGACGCCTGCCGAGGTGGCGCAACTGCATCGCAAGACCGAAGGCTGGATCGCCGCGCTATGCCTGGCCGGCGCCAGCCTGTCGCGCCAGCCGTCCGCCGCCGCCTTTATCGAACGCTTTTCAGGCAGCGACCAATCCGTGGCCGACTATCTGGCTGAAGACGTGCTGGCCAGCCAACCGCCCGAGCTGCAGCGCTTTTTGCTGCACACCAGCCTGCTCAAGCAGCTAAGCGCGCCGCTATGCCAGGCGCTGTTGCCGGACCTGGACTGCGCGCGGCTGCTTGCGCAGCTGGAGCATGGCCACGTGCTGCTGACGCGTTCGGCCACGGACACGCGCCACTACCGCTATCACAGCCTGTTCGCCAGCTACCTGCAATCACAGTTGCGGGCGCAAGCGCCCGGCGATATCGCGCGGCTGCATCTGGCCGCTTCGCGCTGGTACGCCGAACAGGGCCGGCCCGTTCCCGCCATCGACCACGCGATTGACGGCGGCGACTTCGAGCGCGCCTTGTCGCTGCTGCAGACCCATGCGGACGCCCTGTTGGCCGAGGGCCGCATGCGGCTGCTGGCGCGGTGGTTCGCGCAAGTCCCGCCCGCGGTGCTGGCCACGCGGCCGCTTCTGCTGGCGGTGCAGATATGGGCCACGTGCTTTACGCGCGGCCCTAGCGAGGCCTCCCAGCAATTGGAAGACCTGGGTCTTGCCCGCAGCCCCGATCCCGGCGTGCAGGCGCACGTGCGGGCGCTGCAGCCCTTGCTGTTGTCGATGATGGATCGTCAAGAAGACGCCTACCGCATCGGCATGCCCAGCATCCAGGCGCTGGGCGCCACGTTGTCGTTCACCGAGACGGCGCTGGCCAACGCCATGGCCAACGTCGCGGCGGTGCTGGGCCGGTATCACGAAGCGCGCATGCTGCTGGACACTGCCCGCCGCGCGCAAGGCGGCGCAGCCGGCACATTCAATCTGATGTACTCCGAGGCGGTGGAGGGCATCATCGATCTGCAGGAAGGACGCATGCGGCAGGCGGGCGCGCGCTTTCGCATGGCGGTGCGCGCCACTCGCAACGGCGCCTATGGCCAGGCCAACGGCAACGCCTGGGCCGGCGTGCTGTATGCCGCGTGGGTGTACGAAACGGGCGACCTGGCGCAGGCCGCGCGGCTATTGCAGGTTTATGTGCCGCTGGGCCGCGACGTGGCGCACCCCGACCATCTGATCATGGGCTATCTGATGCTGTCGCGCGTGGCGTTCTACGACGGCGATGTCGAGCAGACCTTCTACCTGCTGGGCGAACTTGAATACCTGGGCCACCAACGGCGCCTGCCGCGCATTGCGGCAAGCGCCCGCGTCGAACGCGCGCGCGTGCTGTTGTTGCAAGGTCACCCGCAAGCGGCGCGCGACGAGCTGCGGCGCGCCGACGATGCAGACTTGTGGAGCCGGGTGGAAGCGTTGCGCCTGCCCGCCAACGATTTGCTGACGCCACGGCTGGGCCGTTTGCGGTGGGAGGCATACGCGGGCGACCCGGGCACCGCGATGCGCCAGCTGGACCTGGACATCGGCCAGGCGGAAGCCACGCGGCGCATGCGCCGGGCGTACAAGCTGCAGCTGTTCCGCGCGGTGGCGCTGGACCGGGCAGGAGAGGACGCGAAGGCCGGCGACCAGTTAGCGGCGGTGATCGCCACCGCGCAGGCGGAAGGCCTGTGCCGGGTGCTGGTGGATGAAGGCGCCTTGCTGCATCGCCTGATCCATCGCCACGCCGCCACGCCGGCGGGCAGCGCCGGCATGACGTCCGACGGCGCGCGCGACTGGTGGGCGCGCTTTCAGGCGCAGGCGCCCGCCGACGCCGACGCCATTGCGCCCGCGCCCGGTCCTGATCGCACGGAAGCGCTGACACCGAAGGAACTGCGCGTGCTGCGCCTGTTGGCCGAAGGCCATTCCAACAGCGCGATCGCCCAACAACTGTTCGTCTCGGAGAGCACCGTGCGCACCCACCTGCGCCATCTGAACGTCAAGCTCAGCGCGGACAGCCGGACCCAGGCCGTGGCGCGCGCCCGCAGCGCGGGGCTGCTCTAGGCGGCGCGCTGCGGCCTATTCCGGCTGGTTGATCTGATCGGCCGTGATGATTTCCGCCACGAGCACCTGGCCCGGACCGTCCAGGAAATACTCTTCCTTGCTGGGGTCGCGCAGCTTCATGTAGGCGTTTTCGCCGATCTGCATCGTATGGCCCGCCGCCAGTTCGGCGCCGCTCTCGCGCAGGTAGCCCATGATGTTGTTGAACATGTTCGAGTAGGTCTCGCCTTCGTGGTGGCCGTCGGCCAGCGCCGCGAAGTCGGGCAAGCCAAACACGTCGCCGCCGAACGTGCGCATCCACACCCCATCCACGCCTTCGACCTCGTACTTCACGAAGCCGCAATACAGCATGTTCAGCGGCAACGTGCGCAGCAGGTCCAGGCTTTCTTCGCCCAGCGATTCGGCGTCGAACACGCCGGCCGGCAACGACGCGCGCGCATGCTCGTTCAGCACCGCCATCGCGCCAAAGCCCGTCAGCGCGCCTGCCACGGCGGCCAGCGCCACGTATTGCTCCAGCGGGTCTTCTTCAAACCCGGCGTAGTAAAGGATGACGTGACTGGCGTGGCCGCGAATCTCGTCCTTCACCGTGGCCGGGTAGTGCGCGGGCGCCACGCAGGCTTCCAATGCGTCTTTGGGATAGGGCGCATTGAAGCCCACCATCCGCACGACGTGCTTGTCCCAGCCGGCCAGGCCCAGGCATTCCGGCATGTCGGGCGCGATCTCGGCGCGCGCCTGGGCCATGGAGGGATGATAGGCGCGCAGCGCCGCCGTCAGCGTGTCTTCGGCGATGGCCAGCGGCCCGGCGAAGAGCATCTGCAGGCTAAGGGGATTCTCGATGGCCGGGTTCGCGGACAGCGCGCGGGCGTCCGTGGTTTCTTCCTTGCGGCCAAAGAAGCGGGAGAAGATGCTCATGATTCGGGGACCTGGAAAATAAACGGGGGCAGTATACGGTTGCCCCGTTGGCCCACGCCCGCGATGTCGCTAATGGACACATCTCTCACCGCGCGGCCGGCTCCAGCAAGCCATCCTTGCCGATGGCCTCCACCACGTAATCGATGAAGGACTTGATACGCGACGAGATCGCGGTGTTGCGGTAGTACACCGCGTTGACCGGTTGCCGGACGTCCTGCGTCTGCTTGACCAGCAGCTGCTGCAACGCCCCCGACGCGCGGTCGCCACGCGTCATGAAATCCGACAGGCAAACGATGCCGCCGTCGTTCAACGCCAGCTGCCGCAGCGTTTCGCCGCTGAAGGCCCGCACGCCGGGCTTGACGTGCAACGGCTGGCCATCGCTGTCCAGCAACGGCCATTCGTTCAGCTGTTCCAGTTGGGAAAAGCCCAGCAGCGTGTGCGAGGCCAGGTCCGCCACGTGCTTGGGCGTGCCGTGCGCGGCCAGGTAGCCGGGGCTGGCCAGCACGCGCACACGGCTGGGGCCCAGCGACACCGCATGCAACGACGAATCCTTCAACCGCCCGATACGGATGGCCAGATCCGTGCGGCGCTCCAGCAGGTCGATATTGCCTTCGTTGCTGTTGAGTTCAAGCTCCACTTGCGGATAGCGTTTGCGGTAGCCGGGCACCAGCGGCGCGATCACGTGCAGCATGAAGGGCGACGCCGCGTCCACCCGCAGCAGGCCGGCAGGCTGGTTGCGGCGCACGTTCATCAGGTCTTCGGTTTCCTCCACCGACGCCACGATCCGCCGCACCTGTTCCAGATAGGTCTTGCCCTCTTCGGTCAGCGCCAGCCGACGCGTGGTCCGGCGCATCAGCGTGGTCTGCAGCTTCTCTTCCAACCGGCTCATGGTGCGGCTGGTGGCGGAAATGGTCTGCCCCAGCACGTCGGCGGCAGCGGTGATCGACCCGCTGTCGACCACGGCGATAAAGACCTGCATTTCGTCGAGCGTGGTTTTCATCATTGACGTTATATCAAAAGTCTTTCGCCGATACAGGGCTTTTTCAGCAAGTATCGCCCGGGCACACTCGCTGCATTCCCGGACGACTCGCGCCGGCTCGCACCCTCTACCATGGAGTTTTACATGAACATTCCCGCATTTGGCGTCGGCACGTTCCGCCTGCAAGGCCAGGCCGCCCTCGATTCGGTGCGCAACGCGCTGGACATCGGCTACCGCGCCATCGACACCGCGCAGATCTACGAAAACGAAGCTGCCGTCGGACAGGCGATGGCCGAGTCGGGCGTGGCCCGCGAAGACCTGTTCGTCACCACCAAGATCTGGGTGCCCAACTATGCCCGGAACAAGCTCGTGCCCAGCCTGAAAGACAGCCTGGCCAAGCTACGCACCGACTACGTCGACCTGACCCTGATCCATTGGCCCGCGCCGGGCAATGGCGTGACCATCGCGGAATTCATGACGGCGCTGGCCGAGGCCAAGGCGCAAGGCCTGACCCGCCAGATCGGCATTTCGAACTTCCCCATCGCCGAAACCCGCGAGGCCATCGCCGCCGTTGGCCGCGAACAGATCGCCACCAACCAGATCGAGCTCAGCCCGTACCTGCAGAACGCCGCGCTGACCGCCTTCCTGAAAGAGCAGGGCATCCCCGTCACGTCTTACATGACGCTGGCCTACGGCAAGGTGCTGAAAGACCCCGTGATCGGCCAGATCGCCGACCGTCATGACGCCACGCCGGCGCAAGTCGCACTGGCCTGGGCGCTGCAGCTGGGCTATGCCGTGATTCCGTCTTCGACCAAGCGCGACAATCTGGCCAGCAACCTATTGGCCACGCAATTGAAGCTGACGGCCGACAACATGGCCGCGATCGCCGCGCTGGAACGCAACGGCCGCGAAGTCAGCCCGGAAGGCCTGGCGGCCGCCTGGGACTAAGCGCCATCGCGTTCGGGGGCAAGGGCCTGGGTTCCAACAGCCGTGCCGGCGCCGGCAAGGCGCGCTCGGAACTGGGCCCAGCGCCAGCTGCGGCTCCGACCCGCCGGCAAGCCGGGCGGATCGGGCGGCCAGACGGCCAAGCGCCGTCCTACTGCGTCTCGTAGCGCGGCGAACGGGGGCCGTAGAGAATGCCGCCCGGCTGGCCTGCGCCAAGCAGCATGTTATTCGTCGTACCCGCCACGCCGTAGCTACGGTCGGACAAGGTGTTGACGATCTGATCCACCACGGCCTGGACCAGCATGCCCAACAAGCCGCCGCTGCTGCTGTTGGCCTGCACCACTTGCTTGCTGCCGGACCACAGTTTGGCGCCGTTGCGCAGATCGACGAGCTGAGCGTCGATCGACACCGTGACCGAACTTTGCAGCACCGCATAGCTGGACCCGTATTGCTTCACGATCATATAGAGCGCGGCATCGGCGCCGAAGATCTCGCGCAGCTTGGCCGGCGGCAATTCATGGATCTCGTCCGGCGTGCTCATGCCGTTCTGCTTGAACGTCTCGTCCATGACGCCGACCGGGACCACGTAGTAGCCCGACTCGGCCAACGGAAAGGTCGCCTGGGATAGCACCGCCGCGGCGGCCGCAACGTCCACCGAAGTATTCAACGGCGGCAGCACCAGGATCGACGCCGGCTTGCTTTCGCGGAATGCCGTGTAATCCACGTCTTTTGGCGGTGCGACGCAACCTGCCAGCAACGCGACAGCGGCCAGCAGACCCACTCGAAACAGCCTGGTCATGATCACGATCCCTTCTTCGAAGCAAGCGTGTCGCCAGGCGCTTGGGAGTTGGCAGCGGGCATACCGGCAGCGGGCGTACCGGCAGCGGGCGTACCCGCCGCCTCTGCAGAGGCCTTGGGCTTGCCGACATTTCGCATCAGGAAATCCATGAACGGCGCGGACTCCGGAAAAGCCACCTTCTCGCCTTGCAGTTGTTCGACCGCCTTATCGCCATCCCCTGTCTTCAGGTACAGCATGCCCAGATGCGCGCGGAATCCCGGCGGCAACTCGACATTGGCCGCTCGCGCGGTCTCGATGTTCTTCTCCAGCGCCTGGATTTGCAGCGTGCTGTCGGCACCGTCGTCCTTGAGGTAGGCATAGACGGAAGGCTGGTAAGACTGCCAGCTGTACATGGGCTTGGGCTGCTGCACGCAGGCGCTTAGCAACCCGGCCAGGACCGCGATAGCCAAACCGCGCGCGCGCGCAACGACGTTCCGGCGACGCGTCGCCTGAGCATTCAGCATGACGGATCCCCTTAGTTGGCGGCAGGTTGCCAGGCGCCCTGCTCGATGCCTTCGACCAGCCGATCGACTGCCTCGCGAATCGCCAGGTCCAACACCTTGCCGTTGAGCGTGGAGTCGTATCCCGCCGTGCCGCCAAAGCCGATCACTTCACGGTTCGACAGGCTGTACTCTCCGGCGCCCGATGCGGAATACACCACTTCGGACGTCACGACGTCGACGACATTCAGGTCTACCTTCGCGTAGGCGACTTGCTCCTTGCCACGGCCCAGGATGCCAAACAACTGCTGGTCGCCCGTTACCTTGCGGCCAAACGCCGTCACGTCGCCCGTCACCACGTAGCGCGCGCCCTTGATCTGGCTGGCCTTCTTGTTGAAGCCGGCTTCTTGCGCGATCTCCGTCAGGTTTTCCCGGTCCATGACCTGGAAGCGGCCGCTGCGCTGAAGATGGCTGACCACAATCGTCTTTGCCTGTCCGCCTAGGCGGTCCACGCCGTCAGAGAAGACACCACGCAGATAGTTGGTCCGGTTGTCGAATTTGCCCACCGAGATCGGGCTGCGGATGCCCTGGTACGGTTTGCTGGCCGCTGCCACGGCGGGCACCGCCAGTGCTTGCGAACGCTCGGTGGCACAACCCGAAATCACCGCCGACAACATCGCCAGCGCGCCGATCTTCACAAGCCTATTCAACATTTTTTTCTCCAGCCACCCTTCTCGCCTACGTCCGGGGAAGCATTTCTAATCACGGAATGGACCAGCGATTATATACACCTTAATACATTTAATATCTTTTTGATTCCATCCCGGCGGCCGACGCCGATCGTCGCGCCGCAATCGCGGCGAGGCCTATCCGCCGGATTACCGAAGCTCCAGCGTCGCCCCGATCACGCGGAGGGTGGGCATCAGCTGCCGCCACGCATCCTTCGCGATCGAGGCGGGGCGCGTCAGTTCCGCGGCGGCCGGGTCGTTCAGCAGGTCGCCTTTGCAGGCGAAGACGATGCTGTTGGTCATGTCGTCATCGACCACTTCGAACATCGCGGGCCCGAAGGCGGCGCGCACGCGGCTCAGGTAATCGTGGTGCTTGGGGTGGTTGACGTGGAAATTGATGACCAGGATGCCGTCGTCGCGCAGCGCGCGGTGGCAGTCGGCGTAGAACGCCTCGGAACAGAGGGCATCGGGGATGCCGCCCACGCCGTAGCCATCCAGGAAAATCACGTCGGCATGATCCGACAGCCCGCGCAGATGCACCGCCGCATCGGCCTGGATCACCGAGAAGCGCGCATCGTCCCGCGGCACCATGAAGGCGTCCCGCAAGGCGATGACGGCGGGATCGATCTCGATCACTTCGATCGCCGTCCGCGGCAAATGGCGGTAGCAGAACTTCGGCAGGGAACCGCCGCCCAGGCCCACCATCAGAATGCGGGCGGGTTCGGGGTTGAACAGCACGAAGCCCATCATCATCCGCGTGTACTCAAGTTCCAGCGCATCGGGATTGAGCACGGACATGCTGCTCTGGATCTCTTTCTGCGTGAAATGCAGGGTGCGGCGGGTGCCGTTGTTCTGGACGAAAGGCCGGTGGATGGCCGCCGGCTCATCGGGTTGCGAGGAATCGGCGGGGTGCGTAGTGTCGGGCATTGGGCAGGGCAGGTGGAGAAAACAGCCACAAGATACCACCCGCCCCCAATCCCGATCAGGCCGTCACGGTTACCTCGGGCGTGCCGGACGCCACCGTCAGCACCGTTTGCGACGCCACCGCAGGCAGCGCGGGCGCCTTCGTGCCGTCCAGGGGCTTGAGTTTGTTGAAGACGCAACGCAGTTCCGTCGGCGTCAGCGTCACCACGGCAAAGCCTTGCGCGTCGGTATCGATGTAGCGCAGCCAATTCGCGTTGAACTGCTTCAACGTGTCGTTGAACGCGTTCTTCACCACGTCTGCGGCCTGGGTGTAGATCAGCGGCTTGGCCGGCGCGAAGGTGGGGTCGGTGTCGACGACGCTTTTGAAGTAACTGAAGAACGAATTACTGGAAATGCCTGCGGTCACCAGGTCCACCATCACGGGCCTGGGCGTCGCGGCGTCGTAGTCGTCCATCACGGGGCCGGCGAAGAAGGCGTGGATATCGCCCGTCAACGCCACCAGGTTGCGCACGCCCGCATCGCGCACAAAGGCCATCAGGTCCTTGCGTTCGGCGTTGTACCCATCCCATTGGTCGGCATTCAGCAGATACTGGTCCAGCAGCAGCGACGGCGGCAATTGCGCGTCCAGCAAAGGCTTGATCTGCGCCGCGAACACGGGCGCGGGAATGCCCGCCTGCGCGTCCAGCAACGCCGACAACGCGGGATACGCGGTGACGGGCTTGCCGCTGCTGTGGTCCGCGCCCGCCAGGTCCTGGGCCAGTGCCGTCGTCATGAAGGGGACCAAGGGCCGCAGAGTGGGCTGCGCCGCCGCCAGCCCCTGGGCCAGCAAGCCGGCAACGGCCTGCGTGCCATCGAACTGCATGCGCAGCAGCGAGACTTCATTGCCCCACAGGTTCCACGCCGTGGTGCTTGCGCCCAGCTGCGCTTTCCACCAGTCGCGCTGGGTATTGCCCAGGATGGAAACAGGCGTCAGTTGTCCGCCGGCGTTGCTGATCTTCAGCGCTTCGACTTGCGAGAGCAGGCGCTTGGGAACGAAGTAGCGGCTGCCGATCTCGCTGCCTGCCTGCTGCTCGGGAATGACATGGTCGGCGCGGTACAGGCGTTCATCCGTCATCAACAGCGTGGCCAGGCTGCCAAAGCGGAACGCGCGGTAGATCTGAAGGTTCTGGAACGACGGGTTGGCCAGATCCAGCGAGACATCGGCCGGCATGAATTCGAACCAGGCCTGGCTGGCGCTGCGGCGCCGAGACGTCCTGGGAGTTTCGTCGTCCGCGACGTCGTAGGTCTGGCGGTCCTGCCAGCAATCGTCCGAAAACTCGTGGTCATCCCAGATGGCAATGATCGGAAAGCGGGCGTGCAACGCTTGCAGGCGCGGGTCCGAGCGGTAGCTGCGGTACAGGCTGCGGTAGTCGGCCAGCGTGGTGGCGTAGACCGCGCCATCGGCCCGCGCCGTGCCGTCGGGCAGCGACAGCGGCGCGTGCGCGCTTTCGACGCCGCCCGTCTGGAAACCCGCCTTGACGGTCTCGTATACGTAGTCGCCCAGATGCACCACGAAATCCAGGTCCTGCGCGGCCAGTTCGTCGAAGCCGGCCCAATGGTTCACGCTCCAATCCTGACAGGAGATGAAGGCAAACTTCAATTGCGCCACGGCGGCGTTCTCGGCCGGCGCCGTGCGCGTGCGGCCCACGGGGCTCGTGCTGGCGCCGGCCACGAAGCGGTAGTAGTAAGTGCTGCCGGCATCCAAGCCCGTGACTTTGTGGCGCACCGTATGGTCCCAATCAGGCTCGGCGCTGACGCTGGCGTCGACCAGCAACTGCGTGAACGCGTCGTCGCGCGCCAACTGCACCCGCACCGGGACCGCTGCGTCGTCGGCGCCGATCACGCGGGTCCACAGGATGATGCTGTCCGGCCGGGGATCGCCGGACGCCACGCCTTGCGGGTACTGGAAGCGGGCGGGCGGCGTGCCGCCACCCGGGTCGCCGCCGCTATTGCCGCCGCCGTCATCGTCATCGTCATCGCTGCTGTTGCACCCCGCCAGGCTGGCGGTGGCCGCCGAGACGGTCAGGAAGCTGCCCCACTTGAGGAATTTTCTGCGGTCCATGTCGAGGAATGCCCACGGTAAGGCGGTGCCGGCGCGCGGCATCGCAAGGAAAGGATCGGGCAGACGGCGGCGCCAAGACCGCCGCGTGCCCTCGGCGCCGGTATTAGCGCACCGGGGCGTTGCATGGGCGTGACAGGCGCCGAAGGGGACTCGTCAGGCCGCATGGTTGATTCGTCATCTTGGCGTTGTCCGAAGGGGCGGAGTATTTCTACTCTGCCGCTATCCCCGTCGATGCGCCGCTATCCATGTCCACGCAAGCTCTCTCGAACCCGGGCCGCAACCGCCTGCGATTGCCCTGGCTTGCCGTCCTGCTGCAGGCCGGCATCTCGACGCTGTACGTGTTTGGCCGGCCAGCCTTTGCGCAGTCGGAGCCGCTGTCGTATGTCAGCCGGGGCGCGGACGGCACGTGCTGCTCTAGCGGGGATTACCCGGACAACGGCCACGACGGCCAGTGGGCGCCGTCGGACTTCGTCCACCAGGACAGCCAGCAACACATCAACGCGACCGCGCCCGGCCAAACCGGCATCGTCATCGACGTCAGTGGCGGCCGGGGCGGCGACGGCCGGGACGCGAATCCCAACCATTGGGGCGGCAACGGCGGAGGCGGGCGGATCATCGATTACACCCTGACGAGCAGCTTGGTCACCGCCACCGGCCGCGGCATCGACCTTTACTCGGCGGGAGGCAGCGGCGGCCTGTGGGGCAACGCTAACGGACCCAATGGCGGCTACGGCATCGGCGGCGACGGACACCGCGCCGGCGTCACGCTGAACGCCGTCACCGTTACGGGCAGCGGCTTTGGCGTTGCGGTTCAATCATGGGGCGGCGGGGGATCGGACAGCGGAATCGTCGGCGGGTTCGGCGGCGCGGACAACGCCGGACACGGGGGCAGCGCCGGCGACGCGTACGTGACCTTGCAGGGCGGCACATCGATCACCGCACGTGGCCCCGGGCCGGCCGACGTCAGCGCGGCAGTAGGCTTGATCTCGTCGGGCGGTAGCGGCGGCGCCGCCCAGCACACCGGCGACTTCGGCGGGCACGCGAACGCCGGCCGGGGCGGCGACGCGTCGACCGTTACCTTCGTGTCGTCAGCCGGCTCGTCCGTCACCGGCCAAGGCGATGGCGTGCATGGCGTCATCGCCCGCTCCCTGGCCGGCAGCGCGTCGACCCGCAACGGCACCGACACGAAGGCCGCGGCGGGCGGCAACGCGGGGCAGGTCAGCATCACGAACGGCGGCACGATCACCACCACCGGCAACCGCGCCATCGGCGTCTACGCGCTAACGCAAGGCGGCGCTGGCGGCAACGGCGGCAATGGTTCGTGGTCCGACGGGCACAACGGCGGCCCGGGCGGCGCGCCCGGCGCCATCAGCATCACCAATACCGGCCAGATCATCGCAGGCGCGGTTGGCACCGTGGGCGCCAAGGGCATCGTGGCCAGCGTGCTGGGCGGCGAAGGCGGCCCCGGCGGCGCCAACGGCGCGTTCGGGCAAGGCGGAGATGGCGGCGCGGGCGCCGTCGCAGGCCAGGCGGTCACCATCGCCAACACGGGAAGCATCAGCACCTTCGGCAACGACGCCGCAGCCGTCGTCGCCAACAGCGCGGGCGGCGGCGGCGGCATCGCGTCGTCCAGCAACGGAATCATTGGCGTAGGCGGCGGCCATGGCGGAACGGGCGGCTCGGGCGGCGGCGTGGCCATGAGCCATGCCGGCAGCATCGACACCTCGGGCGACAACAGCGCGGCCGTCATCCTGCAGAGCATCGGCGGCGGCGGCGGCATGGGCGGTGACGCCAACGCCACAGGGGTCATTGCAACCATTGCCATCGGCGGTGCCGGCGGCGCGGCCGGCAACGGCGGCCTGGTGCAGTTTTCGTCGCAAGGCAAGATCTTGACCCGCGCCGGGAACGCATCAGGCGTCGTGCTGCAGAGCATCGGCGGTGGCGGCGGCAGCGGCGGATCCGCCAATGCAGTCGGCGTGGGCGTCGGGCTGAATGTCACGGTGGCGACGGGCGGCACGGGCGGTAGCGGCGGCGCCGCCGGCACCGTCTCGTTCACGCAGGCAAGCCAAGGGGCCATCACGACGCTGGGCGCCCAAAGCCATGGCGTGCTGGCGCAGAGCGTCGGCGGTGGCGGCGGCAACGGCGGGCTGGCGAACGCCCGCGCCATCACGATCGCGCCGCCGTTGGGTGACAACCCCAGCGGCACGGTCACGCTCACGGTTTCAAATGGCGGCGTGGGGCAAGGGGCCGGCGACGGCGGCATGACCCTCTTCACGAACGGCGGGGCCGTCAGCACGGCCGGCGCGCAAAGCCACGGCGTGGTTGCGCAGAGCATTGGCGGCGGCGGCGGCAATGGCGGCGGCGTCCTGGCGCCAGTCAAGACGCCGACCATCGGCAATTCGCTGATCGACCTGCAATTGAGCATCCGGCATGGCGCGCAAGGCGGCAAGGGCGGCAACGGCGGCCGCGTGCAGGTTGCCAACTCCGGCTTGGGCACCATCGCCACCACGGGAGCGGGCTCGGCCGGCATCGTCGCGCAGAGCCTGGGTGGCGGCGGCGGCAATGGCGGCATCGTCCAGGCGCACGACGCCAATTCCTTCAATGACATCCTGGATTCGCCCTCCGCCCTTGCCGGCTTGCTGGACAAGGCCGCCAGCTGGCTGGAAAGCGGCCCACAAATGACGCTTAGCAAGGCGGTCAGCCTGTCCGTCGGCGTCACGACCGGCGGCAACGGCGGTGACGGCGCGTCGGCAAGCCCCTTCAATGCGCGCAACGACGGCGCCATCTCGACCCAGGGCGATCATGCGCCGGGCATGCTTGCGCAAAGCGTCGGCGGTGGCGGTGGCAATGCCGGCATGATCGATTCCGCAGGCGCCTCCACGCTGCTCTCCAGCATCGACGCGCTGATCAAGGCCGCCGAATCGGGCGTGCAGAACGTGTTCACCGTCGCCTTGCCGCAAACCAGCATCACCCACCAGACCGGCGGCAGCGGCGGCGCGGCGGGTTCAGGAGGCGGCACGGCATCCGACCCCGCCCTGGTCGTGAACACCGGGTCGATCACCACGCAAGGCGACGGTTCGGCCGGCATCGTGGCGCAGAGCATTGGCGGCGGCGGCGGCCGCAGCGTGGCCAGCGGCCAGGATCTGCAATCGGTGGTGTCCGCCGGGGCCGGCGACGCCGCTCCCCAGATCCTCGACAAGATCACCCGCATCATCAACATCCTGGGTACCAAAGGCGGCTCCGCGCTGGGGTCGCTGATCAATGTGCGCAATGGCGGCACGGACGGCGCGAATGGCGTGGGCGGCGTGGTCACGGTTGACGCCGGCGCACCGACCAGCCGAATCACCACGCAGGGTTACCAGGCGCCCGGCATCGTCGCCCAAAGCGTGGGCGGCGGCGGGGGCATATCGGCGGTCGACCAGCCCCTATTCCTGTGGAGCGCAACCACCTCGACGATCGCGCTGGGAGTGGCGGGCGATCATGGCCCTGGCGGGAACCCGAGCATGGGCGGCGCCGTCAACGCCATTCATGGCGGCACGCTAGAAACCCGCGCCAGCGGCTCCGCGGGGATCATCGCGCAAAGCGTGGGCGGCGGCGGTGGCATCGGCACGCTTTTCCTGCGTAACGCCAGCTTGGCCGCCATGCCGCAGACCGCCTCGCTGGCGATCACGCTGGGCGGTGAATATCCGGCCAGCAGCTTTGGAGGGGCCGACTTTTCGCTGGTGTCGGGAGGCGCCGTGACGGTCAGCAACAATACCGGCAGCATCGTGACGCAAGGCGCGTTCTCGCCAGGGATCGTGGCGCAAAGCGTGGGCGGTGGCGGCGGGCTGGCCGCCGTCTCGTCCAGCGCGTCGCTGGGCAGCGTCGATATCCAGCTGGGCAGTATCGGGACGCACAACAACGAGCCGTTTCCAGCGACGGCGACCGGCAATGGCGGCAACGTCAGCATTACCAACATGGGCGGCAGCATCACGACTTCCGGCGCGCTGTCCTTCGGGGTGCTGGCGCAGAGCATTGGCGGCGGCGGCGGGCTGGTCACCATCGACCATGGCACGCAGCCTGTGGCCAATGCCGCGAACATCACCTTCGGGTCGAATGTGCCGATGAGCGGCGCCGCGGGCACCGTCACGGTGACGCAGGACGTGGGCGGCCGCATCTCCACGTCCGGCACGAACTCGCACGGCATCGTCGCGCAAAGCGTCGGCGGTGGCGGCGGCATCGCCGGACTGTCGACCCAGCCCGGCCGGGTGACGCTGAAGCCCGTGGCGTCTTCCACCATCGACGGCGACGGCAATGGCGTCACCCTGAGCATCTCGGGCAGGGTGGCCACCAGCGGCAACGGCGCCGCCGGCATCCTGGCGCAAAGCGTGGGCGGCGGCGGCGGCCTGGCGGGCGACCCGTCTTCGGCGCTGTACACGACAGGACTCATCCAAAGCGCGGGGCTCACGGGCGGCACCGGCAATGGCGGCCCTGTCAACGTATCCATCGGCACGGGCGGCACCCTCCAGACCACGGGCGCGAATGCGCCGGCGATCCTGGCGATGAGTGTGGGCGGCGGCGGCGTCTTCAAGGACGGCCTGCTGTATCAATACGGCACCCCGGACAACGCCCTGACGTACGGCGGGCCGATCTCCATCACGCTGGGACAGGCCGCGTATGTTGTCGCCACCGGCGCCAATTCGCCCGCTATCGTGGCCGTCAGCAATGGCGCCAACGGCGGCGGCCGGCCCGTCACCGTCAACGTCGGCCCGAACGCCCTGCTAAGCGCCGACCGCGCATCCGGAACCGCCATCCTTGCCATCGCGCCGCTGGCCAGCACCACCATCACCAACGCCGGCACCATTCAGGCCAGGACCGCGATCGACACGTCCGGCCTGACAATCGTCGACAACAACGGCACCGTGGCGGGTGATGTCGTGATGGGCAGCGGCAGCACCTTCAACAACCATGCCGGCGCCAGCCTGTACAGCGGCGCGCGGTTCCAGGGCGACCTGAACAACGCCGGCACGTTGAACCCGGGCGGGCCGGGCACGTTCATGACGACACGGATCACCGGCGCGCTGAACCACACGGGCACCTATCGGCCAGACCTGGATTTCGGCAACCACAACAGCGATTTCATTTCCGTATCCGGGGCGTCGACCTTCGCCGGCACCGTCAATCCGGTGCTACGCAATCCCGTGAAGAACGTCTGGCTGGGCATCGGCCACTTCGACGCCGCGCAGGCCCAGGTTCCGGCCCTGGCCAGCGACAGCCCCCTGTTCCAGTTCGCCATGAAAAACAACGGCGGCGGGGGCTTTCGCGACCCGTTGATTTCGGTTGATGCCGACTTCACGCCGGCCGCGCTGCCCCTCAGCGCGGACCGCGTGAACATCGCAAATTCGCTGCAGGCGTTGTGGAACCAGGGCAGCAAAAGCAGCGCCTCGCTGTTCGACAAATTCACGGGCGTCCAGACCGCGCAGCAGTACCGGGACGCGCTGAACGGCGTCGCCCACGATGGGCAATTCGCCCGCGCATCGAATCAGATACACGCGTCCTACGCCTCGATGAGCCGCATGATGAGCTGCCCGGGTTTCGTCGGCGAAAGCACGATCCTGCGCGAGGGCAACTGCGTGTGGTCGCGCCTGGACACCAACTGGACAACGCGTGACGGCACATCGAACGACCAGGGCTATCGCATCCGCCAGACGGCGTTGACGATCGGGGCGCAGCGTGAAATCGTCACCAACTGGTTCCTGGGCGGATCGCTGAGCTATGCCTCCGGCAATACCTCGTCGTCATCCGGCCTGTCGGCCAACAGCGACACCTATGCAGGCGGCCTGGCCTTGAAATACAACAACGCGCCCTGGCAAGTCGCCGTCGCGGTGCATGGCGGTCTCGAGAAAAGCAGGATGTCGCGCGGCACGCTGGACGGTGTGGCCAAAAGCAAGCCCGAGTCGTCTTTCCTGGCCGCCCGGCTGCGCACGGCCTACGAGTTCAGCCAGCCGTCCTGGTACCTGCGGCCGTATGTGGACCTGGACGTGAACCATATCCGCCAGGACGGTTATCGCGAACAAGGCCCCAGCGTGTTCAATCTGAGGGTGCGCGGCAACGACACGACGTCGTTCATGGTGTCGCCTATGGTCGAAGTCGGCGCGCGCACGGACCTGGAAAATGGCGCGACGCTGCGGTCTTATGCGGCGGCCGGGATGAGCTTCCTGGGCGGCGGCGACGTCGTCACGACCATGCAGTTAAGCGGGTTCAACACCACGCCATTCTCGTTAAAGTCCGGCATGCCAAAGACCTATGGCAACCTGTCCGCCGGACTGGAGTACGTCACGCCCAAGGGCATGGAACTGAAGACGGAATACGCCTTGCGCGGCAACGGGCAATACCGCGATCAATCGTTGACGTTGCGCGCCGCCTACCGCTTTTGAGCGGGCGGCAGGCGCGCTTTTCCAGCGGTTCCAACTATTTTGCGGTCCAGTGCCCCAGGCCGTTGTCGTCATAGAACTTGATGTCGAACCCGCTGGCCTTGCCTTGTTCCGTCTTGAACACGATGGACGCCAGCGAATCAACCAGTTCGGCTTCGCCCGCGGGCGAGAAAGCAAAGGTATCGCCGTCCCAGTGCCTGACCGGGAAACGCATGCCCTTGGGCCCCAGCACCAGCACCAGGCCGCCCTCGGCTTCCAGGATGTCGGCGGCGCCGTAGTAGGCATTGTCGAAGCGGCCCGTGTAGGCCGACAACGCTTTCGCAGGCGCCGGCTTCGCGGGTCTGGCCTGTGCGGATAGGTCCGCCTGCGGTTCAAAGAAGCCCTTCATCGCGCCGTGGTACGCCGCGTACCAGTCGCGCGTCGGCTTGCCGTACAACGCGGTGTCGATGAACGAAGCGGCAACGGATTCGGCCGCGCCCACCGGCGCGCCATTCGTCAGCACCACGATGCCGATGCCGGCGGACGGCACGATCTTGAACGTGGTGCCCGTGCCCATCAGGAACGCGCCCGAATGCCCCATGGACGGCCGCCCGCCCAGTTCGGTGTTGACGTTGAAGCCATAGCCATAAAAGCCGGCGCGCGAATCCAGGTCATGCGCCCGCGCGCTGAACGCCTGCGCGCTCAGCGCTGGCAGCAATGTGCCAGCGCGGATCAGCCGCTTGCCTTGATATTGGCCGTCGGCAAGCAGCAGCTTCAGCCATTCGGCCATGTCCACCACCGTCGACGACGCGCCGCCCGCCGGCGCCTGCTGATCCGCGTCGCGCTGCCCCATGGGCACGAACACGCCGTTCTGGTAACCGTGCAGCACCGCGCGGTTATCGCGCGCCATGAAGTCGCTGAACCGATAGCTCGTCGCCTTCATCCCCAACGGCTTGAACAGCCGTTCATCGGCCAGCGCGTCCCAGGGACGGCCTGCGGCGCGAGCCACCGCCTCGGCGCCGATGGTGGTACTGAAATTCGCGTAGTGGTAGGACGTGCGGAAGGCATCCAGCGGCAACAGACGCAGCCGGGCGATGACGTCGTCCCGCTTGAACCCCAGGTCTTCAAGGTCGTCGCCAGCCGTGCCCGGCAGGCCGGACCGGTGCGCAAAGAAATCCCCAATCGTCGCGTGCCTGGACACATAGGCGTCGCTTAGCCTCGCGTCCGGCAGATACCGCGAAACCGGGTCGTCCCACGCAACCACGCCCTTGGACATTTCCATCGCGGCCACCGTCGCGGACAGCGACTTCGAGATGGAAGCGATCTGGAACACGGTCTGCGCGTCCACGGGCGCCTTCTTGCCCATCTCCCGCGTGCCGTAGCCCTTCACCAGCACGGTCTTGCCATCGATGACCACGGCGACCGCCATGCCAGGCACCTGGCTGCGCGTCATGATGTCTTGGACGATGCCCGGCAAGGCCTCGACGGCGTGTGTCTTGCTTGCGGCGGGGATGGTCACGGCGTCCGCCGGCGGATTCGGCGCGCTATCGATGGCGACCGGTTGGGCCCACGCCGCCAGGGGGCCGCCAAGCGCCAGCATGCATACGCCGGCAATGAGTGATGTTTTGCTAGTCATGATGCCCTCAGAATCCCGCTTGATAAGCGATGCGAAAAACGCCCTGGTTGATGCGGGTAGTCTGGTCGCGCTGATGCGTCAGCCCCGCCTGCACAATAAACCCGACCGGCGTCACGTAGGTGACCGCGCCTGAAATAGCCCAATCCGTATCGTCTTCCAGCCCGAACCGCGCCAGCTTCTGTTGGCTGCCCGACAGCTTGCGCACGGCGGCCGTCGCGGTCAGCTGCCAGCGGTCGCGAGAGAACGACATCGACGTCACGGCATTGCCGTTCGAGACCGGCGCGCCGCGAAAGGCGCTGGAGAACGTGGCCTCGTTGAACCAGCCGACATTCCACGCATTGCCCAGCGGCGCATCGTAGCGAAGCCGCGCCGACACGGTGTTGGCGCTTTTGCCATGGCCGGGATCGACATGCAGCCGTCCCGCGTCCACACCGCCCGACAGGCGTTCAAACCCCGGCAGATCGCGAAAATCGTATGACAGGATGAAGGACTTCATCTGGTCGCTGAACGGCGGCGGCTGCGCCGGCCGGATGAAGCCCTGGTCCAGGCTCAGCCGGTGGTTCAGGCTGGTGTCGTCGCGCTTGAACAGCACGGCGGCCACGGAATGCGTGCCGACACCGGCGGGTTCGAAGGTGTAGCGTCCGCCCAGCCCGATCGAACCCCGGAATTCCGAATTCTCGTTGAAGCCGGTGTACAGCCCGTCGACAACGTGCCAGGCGTCGCCAAAGCCCAGATCCATCTTGCCGCCGTACAGCGCGTAGCGGTCGGCGGTATAGGCGGCAAACAGGTTGTCCAGGTCCACGCCCAGATCCGAGAAGGCATTGTCTTTCGTTTCATTGGTCGACGAGTTGAACGTGGCCTTCGCGCGGATCGAGAATTCCCGCGTCAGCTGCAACACCAGCGCGGCTTCCGCCGTGGGCTGCACGCTGCTCCAGTGGGACCGTGGAATCTGCCCGTTGTCATCCTTGATGCCAAAAAAACCGGTGTATCCCGTCATCAGCAGGAAGCGGCCGTTCAACTGCGGATACGTGTCCTCGCCTTCGCCCAACTCGCTGTACGGCGTCAGGAATATCTCTGTCTTGAAGATGTCCCGGGCCTCTTGCGCGGACGCGCCCTGCGCAAGCAGGGCCGCCACGATCGCGGCCGTGCCAAGCGATGTCCCCAGACGCTTTTTCATTGCCGCGCGCAGGCCCAGGCCGATCACCGCGCCAGCTCGGCCGCCAGTTCACGCACCTGGGAATGGATGTTGCCGAACATGGCGAAATTCACGCGGCTGGCCACGACGAACACGCCCAGGTCGCGATTCGGCGACAGCACGGCATAGCTCATGAAGCCGCCCAGGCCACCGCTTTTTCCCAGCAGCAACGGCGCGCCGTTGCGCGGCAGCGTCACCACCCAGCCCAGCCCCATGCCGTCGGCGTCGGTCACTTCAGTGCCCACGACCGACTTCAGCCCGTCGTACGGCAGCCACATCACATGATCCAGCGCAAAAGCCTCCTTGGCCTGCCGGGCGCCGTCCAGATGCCAGCGCATCCAGCGCGCCATGTCCGCGCCCGTGGAATAAATGCCCGCGCTTGCGTACATCACATCGGGCACCGTGGCGTTCGGATCCGGCTTGCCAAACGGGTCCAGCCCGGTCATCAAGCGTTTTTTTTGTGCGTCGTTCAGCACATTGGTGGTGTCCACAAGGCCTGCCGGTTGGGTGACTTCATTGGCCAGCACCGTCGAGTAGTCCGCGCCTGCCGCCTTGGCCAGGGCGTCGCCCAGCAAGCCGAAGCCAAGGTTCGAATACAGGGTGGTGGTGCCGGGCACGTAGGCCGGCTTGTTGCTGCCCATCCACTTCCAGTAGTAGGCGCGATCGAAGGCGGCAAAGGGGTTGTCGGACGGCTTGGCGTTTGGATCCGGCAATTCGCGCGGCAGGCCGGCCGAATGCGTGGCCAGGTCCAGCAGCGTGATGGGCCGGCCATTCGTCTCGACACGCGCATTGGCCGGCGCGTATTTCGCCAGCGGATCGGTCAGCTTCAGCTGGCCCTTGGCGGCCAGCGACGCCAGCACGTCGGCGGCGAAGACCTTGGACACCGATGCGATTCGGAAGATGGAGTTCGCGTCCGGCTCCACGCCATTGCCCGGCGCCGTCTCGCCATAGCCCTGAATCACCACGTCGTCGCCGCGCACCACGGCAATGATCACGGCGGGCGCGCCCGCGTTCAGATAGAGCTGCATGCCCGCCATGGACACGGCGTCCTGCAAGGCCAGATCGGCGGCCCGAACCGGCGTCGCGCCCAGCACGCACGCGGCCGATATCGCCCAGGAAGTAATGCGAAGAAAAACGCGGGACGCCAGCATGCCGATTCTCACAAGGTAGCCCGGGGAACGGGAGTTCCACCGCATGCAGGATGATCCCAAAAACTTGCCCGATGGCATCGTTCGTCAGGACGAAACAACAGGCCGGCATGACGAACTGCATAGGCCGGCCAGGTTGCCGGCCGATTCGCCGGCGTCAGATGCCAATGCGTTCGCGCAACAGTTTCCGGTACGAACGTGACACCGGCCATTTGGCATCCAGCGACCGCATCCTGATCACCCACTTGTCGACGCTTCGGCGGTCGACATCCATGACATGCAACGCGTTTGCAATGGCCGTGCGGTGGACCCGGAAGAACGTCTTGTCGGGCAGCAACGTCGACCACATGCCCAGGGCACGCGAATCCAGCACCATCGACCCGTCCTCAAGCCAGATCTCGCTGTAATTGCCCGCCGACCGGACGCCCACGATGGCCTCCGGCTGCACGCCCCGGACCACGCCGCGCATGCTCAGATAGATCACCGCCGTCGAACCGTCGTACCTGGCCGTGCGGCCGGAGTCGCTGCTATTCGCGTACTTGGCCTGCCCGATCAGATTGGCGCATTGGAACAGCGCCCTGACCTCGTCGGCAGACCACGTCCTGTGCTTGGCGGTCGTGTCGAAACCGATGATTCCGTAGAGCTTCTTGTCATGAAACACCGGCACGCTCAGCACGCTCTTGTTTCCCTGACGCTGGAATTCGGCCTGGATGGCTCGCGCGGTGCGCGGCAGGTCGTTCACGTCGTGGATGGCCACGGCCTGGCCTTTCACCATGAACCGGTGCAGCCATGCGATCAAGGTGGTGGGCACATCCTGGAGTTCGGCGACGAACGGCTGTGTCTGGCCCCGGCACCATTCATGCGTATTGCGCAGGCGCAGCATGTCGGGGCGGTATTCGATCATCCAGGACCGGTCCACGTCCGAGGTCTCGCCCATGAATGCCAGCAGCGCCGAAATCGCGTCGTCGGCCGGGTGTTTAAGCAGGCTCATCGCGCAGTGATACAGCCAGTCCGACGACGGACTGGGTTCAAGCACGGTAGCGTTGTGCGTCTGGTACTGGCCAGCATCCTTCACGTGCGATTCCCCCGGCGGCGGGATCCAGCATCGTCCTTGCGCTAGCTGCGCCGCGCCAAGAGGGGATTTTCGCCGTGGTAACGGGGAATGACAAGAACTGTCTAATGTGAGCAGTTGATGCGAATCGACGGCATCTGGCCCTTTTTACAGATCACAGCGTGGCGCGCGAATCACCCGCAGTCAGGCAACCGAGGCGTCAGCAGAGTCGGAAGCCCCGTCCGCCGCAAACCGCAACAGATAGCCGTCCGGGTCCTGCACCAGGAATTCCTTGCATGACGACCAGCCCGCGCCGACCCGATAGCGCTTTTCCTCGACCGGGCGAAAGAGCGGCCACCCGGCATCCCCAAGCGCTTGCACGATGGGTTCCACGCGATCCACCTGCATCTGGAAATTGATGCCGCGTCCAAACGGCCGCTCGAGCGGCGCCGTGTCCCATTCATGGTTGATTTCGCACAGCATGATCTGAAGTGGCCCGCGCTCCAGATACGCGAAGCCAGCCTCTCTGCGCGCATAAGCGATTTCAAACCCCAGCAACCGGCACCAGAAATCCAGACTGGCCGGCAGGCTGGTGACGTCCAGCTCCGGGACCATCGCCGCGAAGCCGCCCGTGGGCACGCGCCCTTCGGAGGAAGCGCCGTTGCGTTCTTGTTGGTTCATTCTGCACGCCCTGTCTGTTGGCATGCGGACATCCATGCCTGGTTATGGATGGACGCGACTATAACCCCGGGCAACCCGACCCCGTCCGAGACGCCGGCAACGGCGTATCCCCCGCCGTATTACCTGCGAACTGGCGGATCTTCTCGGCCAGTTCCGGCGTGGCCTTCTCGTAGCCGTAGCAGTACGGCGGTGTCGGCGCGGATTCAGGGCGGTAGTCTTCCAGAACCGGCTTTGCATCGCCCAGATAAAGATTGTCTTTCAAGCGCAGGAACGCCTTGTAATCCCGCGTGTAGCCGTGCTGGGCCTTCAGTTTCTCGTATGCGCCCCGATCCGATTCGCCATTTTCCAACGCGCTTCGCTTCGAGGCGATGGGAATGTAGTGGCAGTAATTCACCTTGATGCCTTCCACCGTGGGGGAAAACTCGGGCTCCACGCATTTGCGCTGCGTGGCGTTGCTGAAGATGTTCCCCTCAACAAACGCCTTGGCTTCCAGGCTGAAACTCATGCCGTAGAAATCCCAGTTTTCCAACAGGTTGTTGAAAAGGTGGAACGTGCCGAACTGCCCGCGCGGATTGCGTTGCACGGTGTTGAAGAAGTAATTGTGGTGCAGCGTCACCCGCGCGATCGAATCGCGCTCGTAGTTCTGGAAAAGGTTCTTCGAGGTAATGTTGTTCAGCAACATGACCTTGTTGGAATTGTGGAATTTCGTCCACGAGATCGTGACGTCGGTCGACCCGTTCTTCACATTGAGCAGCCGGTCGGACATCCGCGACAGGTCCATATGGTCGACCCAGACGTCGCGGCTGCCATTGGCCACATTCACCGCCTGCGTCAGCCGGCTCAAGCGCCCGTCGATCGTCAGATGCGTCAGGATGACGTTCTGGCTGCCGTACACGCCCAAGCCGTCGTCGATCAGCGTGACACGCTTGCCGCGTCCATCGATCGTGACGTTCGACGGTACGCGCAGCTGCGAATCCAGCACGATGGTCATGTCGGACGCGAAGCGGATCCAGGTGGGGCCTTTCTTGGCCTGCGCCAGCGCGGCGCGCAGCGTCCCTGGCCCCGCGTCCTGGTCGGACGTGACCTCGATGAACTTGCCGCCCAATCCGCCCGTGGCGCGGGCGCCGTAGCCCTCGCGTTGCTGCAGCAGCGACGCGACCGACGCACAATGTTCATCGGGGCGTTCGCACGATGCACTCGCGGCCGCCGCGCCGCCCTGCCACAGGGCCAAGGCAAGCAGCCCCAGCATGGCCTTCATTGCGGGTTTCATCGACGATCGCTCCTATTGCTGCGCGGACCGATCCGCGGACTGCACATGACGCCAGATTCCCCCGCTAAGGCGAAGATTCTCCGGCGGGCCGGCCACGTGCTCACGCAGCCGCTCGAAATACGCCTTCTGCCATCGCAGCGAGTAGGCATCGGCATCCTCGCCGGGTTCAACGGCGGGCAGCATCTCAAGCGTATACGCCACGTGACCGTTCTCCCAGCGAGGCGCGTAGAACACCGAAGGCACCCGCAGGCGGTGCGCCAGATGCGACGCGAAACTGGAGTAGGTCACATCCTGCCCTTCGAAGGTCGTGCGCGGGGCTGCGGGGTTGGCCGCGCCGTCGATGGCCAGGCACAGCACGTAACCCGATCCCAGCGCGCGCATGCAAGCCTTGGCGACTTGCGCCTCGGTCTGGTCCGCGGTAGAGATCAAGGCGGTGGCGTAGCTGCTTTGGGCGACGCTGGGCGCCGTCGCGAGCCAGCGCGACGGGATGCCAAGCAATTCCAGCGCCATCAGCCCCGCATACATGGGACCGACGTGCGCGGTGGCCACCACCACGCCCCGTCCGGCCGCCAACAACGGCGCAAAGAAACGTTCGCCGGTGTCGAGTTCACCCAACACCTGCATGGCCTCTTCGGCGCTGTCTTCACGGCATTCAAGCCAGTCGTACAGAAGGTGATCGACCAGGTGGCCCCAACGCGCGCGGCGTTCCCACTCTGCCCGGTCGGCATTGGGATCCCCGCGCAACGACCAGGCCCAGTCCAGCCGCGCCTGCGGTATCGGGGCGGTATCCAGCCGTTCGTCCAGTTGATCCAGCGCCTCCTGGAAGGTCGCCGGCAAATGCGCGCCGCGTTTGGCCACATATTGCGCGTAGAGCGCTTCGGCCTGCGTGCTGCGGCCCGCCTGGGACAGCGCGCCGATGGCGGCACGCTGCCACAGCAGCTTGTCGGGCGATTTCTCGACCAGCATCATCATCTGATCGGCGGCCTCGCCGTACTGCAGCGTGTAACGCAAGGCACGCGCATAAAGCGCCCGCGTCTGCTCCAGATCCGGCGCCAGGCCGATGGCCTGCTCAAGCGGCGCCAGCGCCTCTTTGGCGCGACCCGCGCGCAACAGCGTTTCGCCATAGAGCGTCAGCAGCCTGACGTCGGCCGGCGATGCCTTCAGACCGGCCTCGAAATGCGCCAGCGCGTGCGTCTTGCGATCCTCCTCGGACCCGCGCCGCAGGTGCGCCAACCCCAGGGATGAGCGCAGCGCGGCACAATCGTGGCCCGCGCTCAGCGCCGCATCACCCAGCCGGATCGCCGCCGCCACCCTGCCGTCCTCAAGCAGGGCCCGCACGGCCATCGTCGCCACGCGTTCGTTTGGCAGCTCGTTGGGATCCAGGGCTGCCGCGACGCGCGCCGCATCAGCCGCGTCGCCGTTGCGCACAAAAGCCAGCATCCAGGAATAGGCATCGCCCGGCTCGCGGTGCACCAGGCCGACGGTCGCGCGCGCGACGTCCGCGGCTTCGGCCAGCCGTCCCGCCTGCACGCGCAACTGGATTCGCGCAGCGTGCAGCGCCGCGGCATCGGGCTCGATGCCCGCGGCGGCATCCGCCACGGCGATGGCGCGGTCCCACTGTTCGGTTCGCCCCAGCAGGCTCGCCAGCAGACGGCGGTCATCGATGCGCGAGGGATACGCCGCCACCAGCACCTCAAGCGCGGCGATCGCAGGAACAAACTTACCCTCCCGCACAAAGGGAGACACCAGCAATCGTCGGACATCGCGCCAACCGTCTTCCACCGGCAACAGCGCCGGCGGAAGCGCCGCCATGTCGCGCGCCGGGTCGGCGGCGGCGTGGATGCTCTTGATGACCTCGCGCAGCCGCGTGGTGGCGTCGGCCTGGGCCTGGCGATTCGCAATAGCCGTCTCAACCATGACGCAACCCCCTCAACAATGCCATCGCCACGCGGAAGATGAACATCAGTACAAAGCCCAGCGCCAATGCCTGCAGCAGCAAGATCCCCGTGCGCGGGCTGCTGGGACGATCGGTCGGCACCGGTTGCGCAATGATGGACAAGTACCGCTGCAGCCGCAGGGCATCCGTCACCGCTTGCTGGTAGGTCTGCTGCGCCAACGTCAGGTTCGAATCCGCGAAGGCCTGGGTGTTGCGCAGGGTCTCGTACGACTTCAACTGTTTCGCTTCCGTATTGCCTTCGCCGCTCAGACGACGCCGCAATGACGCAATCCGTTTCTTCAGGGCCGCAACTTGCAGCTCGGCGGGCTTGAGCATGAAATGGTCTTTGTTGCCCAGCGCGCGGATCTTGTCCAGATTGATCTGTGCGCTATTGAGTTCCGACTCGAGTTGGCTCGACAAGTTCAACAACATCGCCACCGTCGCGGTCGGATCGATGTTGCCGTGCGTGGTCCGCCATGCCGTCAGCGCCTCTCTCGCGGCAAACGCCTTTTGCTCGGCCAGCCGGACGGACTCTTCGCTGACCTTCAGTTTGTCGGCCACGCCTTTTTCGTTCATCGAACTGACGAAGGCCTCCGCCAGGCCGATCAGCGCCTTCGACAAGGTCGCGGCGTCTTCCGGCGAAAACGCGCTTACGCGCAGTACGTCGATCTGCTCCAACGCGTTGAACGAAACCTGGACCGACGCCCGGTAGGCGCGATAAAGATCGTCCTCGCTGGCATCTTCGGACAGGTGGCTGAGCGGGTCCATGCCGGCACGGATCAGGTATTGGCGCAGGCCGACTTTCCTGTCCAGCTGTTGCATGGCATCGCGCGATTTGAGGAAGTCGGCAACCGCCCATCCATCCACGAAGCCACCAAGCATGCCGCCCATGTTCCCCGTGGTGAGCAGGCTTGCCGCGCCGCCTCCGCCGCCTTGCTGGCCGGATCCCGACTGCACGAAGAAGCGCGACTCCGCCTCATAGCGCGGCGTGGCGATCCAAAGCACATAGACCAAGGCCAGGACGACAGGCGCCACGACGATGAAGGCGTTGATCCACCGATGGCGGCGGCGCTCGCGCAGCGACGACTGCCGTTCGCGGCGACGCCGTTCGATTTCGGACCCGCCCTCAGAGGCCGAGCTGCCCTTCGTCGAAGCCGCCGCCGAAGCCGTCGTCGCCTGTGCCGGATTCGCTCCGTGATCGTCGCGGGGGGAACCTGCTGATGCACTGGTCGAGGTCGTCTTCGATGCTGAGAGCGCTTCGTTCATAAATCAAGCCTTTTAGGCAGTAATCCGCCATCTGATTCTGGCGATAACTGGAAAAAATAAGTGTCCGGCCAATCAGCCGCTCTTCAAAGAGAGCCAGCCAGAGGCGGGTGAAACGGCAGGGCTCGAAAGGAATGGCCCCTTCGATGACGTAGACATCGAACGCCGGCGCCAGCGCCAGGGCGAACGAGAACTCCTGCCGTGCGTAAAGCGGCCAATGCTCCATCGGCTTGGCCAGGCACTTGGGATCGCTGATCAGGTCCGCGACCAGCTCGTGCGTGGCCGCCGCATCGATCTCGTACATCTCGCTCACGAAATCGATGATGCTCAGGCCGTTTGCCTTGCCGCGGATGAAGCCTTGCCGCCCGATCGCCCAAGACACGACGCCGTCGTGCTTGACGAACCCATGACGCGGCGGACGCAGGCAACACAGCACATCGACGATCTGACGATGCAGTTCCGGCGAATGCGAAAGCAACGCGTACCGGCCAACGGGTATATCAAGGTCGGCATTGAGCAGCAGCGGCTGCCGGCTTCCGAATGCATAGGGTTCGTCAGTGACGCCATTCAAATGAATCATCGTCTTCCCTCACATCGGCTGGACATTGGGACGCGCAAGGCGTTCGGCTGCCAGGGCGACCACCATCAAGAACACCAACGACGTCAGGAAATAGCCCAGGCTTGCATCCTGGGAGTCGTAGGCCTCGAAGTAAGCCGAGCGCAAAAGTTGCATGCCGTGGGCAAACGGCGACCAGAGAATCCACGGGCGCAGATGTTCCGGCAACTGTTCCGAAACAAAAAAGACGCTGGAGAAAATCTGCAGGAACCGCTCGATCACCGGCGCAAGCCTCAGATAGAAATGCCAGAAGGTCGCGATCGACCCGAACAACACCCCCATCGCCGCGCCGCAGACTCCCATCAGCACGACGAACAGCACGAACCCCGCCCAGCTTTCCGGCAAGGTAATGAGTTCCAGCGCATGGCCAGCACTGATCAATACGCCGAACACCACGAGATACACCGACAGGTAGATCAACGCCTGCACCAGCGCGCACATCAATGGCGTCACGCCCTGAAAGTTCAGCAGGCCGCGGGCCGATATGTAGGCCGCGCTGCTTCTGAAGATGATCTGCCGGAACATGATCCAAGTGGTTGCCCCCAACAGCGAGAACGTCTGCACGTCCATGCCCAGGATGTAATGCGTGCCCATCAGGATGTACAGCGACGAGATCAACGTCAGCAGCACCACCGGGCCCACCAGGGCCCACAGCAGGGCGATCCGGCTCTCGCCGTGTATCACCCGCAGCTGATAGACGAACAACGCCAGCAACGTGCGCCCCACCGGCCGCCCGCGACCCGCATCCCGGGGGTGACCCCCTTCATGCAAGGCGGCCATGCGATCCCGCAGAATCGCAAGGTCGCCGGCCTCGTCCCCGGACAGCTCGACTTCCAGCGCAATATCGTTGCGCGACGCATGGCGCCGCGCCTCGCGCGCTTCATCCTGCTTGCGCCGCTCGACGCGACGCGCATGCGCCGCGGCCAGGCGCTCGTCTTCCGCCACCAGTTTGGCGGGCATGTGTCCCGGCACGAACACGTCGGTGCCCGCGCGGATATCCTGCTCAAGCAAGCGCACGATCAGCCGCAAGCGGCGCCGTGAGAAGTCGGCGAGCGTCTCATTGACGCCGCTACGCGCGATCTCTGCGTCCAGCTCCGCCTGCACGGCCTCGTACACCGTTCGCCGGGCGGCCACGGAGTCGTGCGGCTCGCCCTGAAGGCGGGCCAGCAACGGCTTGAGCAACACGGCCGGCGTGGCCTTTTCCTCAAACAGCGCAGCCGGATCCAGCCGCCAGGCGGCGACGCCGGACCCTACCGCGTAATTGCTATCCTTCCGGCGCGAGCGCCAGCCCTTGATCCGATCCTCGTTGCTCATCGACACGCTATTGCGATACGCCGGATGAACTGGAGCCCGAATCGCTGTCGATAGCCCGCGTGGCGCTGAAGCCTGCGCTCATCGTGACGCGGAACGCCGACAAGACCTTCTGCACCTGGGTGAACGGCGCATCCGAAATGTAGATGGCCTGGCCTTCCTGAACGGTAAATTCGCGCGCCAGCGCCACCTGCTCCGGCCGGGTCAGGTCAAACTGATAGACCACGGGCAGCATGTCGGGCTTGCCGGCCACGCCAGCCTTTGCAGGCGTGAACAGGAACACCGAACGCGGGTCGGCCAGCTTGTCGTCAAGCCCTCGGGAATCGGCCAGGGCATCCAGCACGCTGTAGTTGCGCTTGCTGATGGCCACGCGCCCCTGGGTGCCCGCCGCGCCCAGCACGGTCAGATATTCGCGGGAATCATAGGCGGTGATGACATCGCCCGGCCGCAGCAGGATGTCGTTGTTCTGGTTGCGGTAGATATCCGAGAGCCGCACCGACGCAACCTGATTATCGCGGCGCAAGCTGATGACGAGCTGCTCGGGATTCGTCTGCACGGGCGCGGCCTGCGCCAGCGCGCTGCTCAGGCGCTGCGCGGTCTGCGTGATGGGAAACATGCCGGGCTTGGTCAGATTGCCCTGCACCGTCACCATCTGTCCGCGCGCGTCGGCCGCACGGGTCACGCTGACGTCGGCGCCCACGACCAGCTTGGCCAGGCGCGCGACGATCGCATCATGCAGCTTGCCCAGCGTCAGGCCCTCGGCCTTGAATTTTCCAAGGATCGGGAACGTGACATTCCCCGACCGGTCGATCTCCTGGTTACCCAGGTCGCTCACGCCGGACGGGTCCGCGGCGAAGACGCCCAGCCCGCCGCGCTCCCAGACCTTCACATTGATACCATCGCCAGGCACCAGACTATCGAAGCCCGCTTGCGTCAGATCGCGATAGCGCACGGGAAAATCGGCCACGTCGGGCACCCTGCTTTTCTGCACCAGGTCACGCGACACGGGCATCACCACGACATCCTTGTCGTCGTGTGCCCCCGTCATCTCGCTTAGCATCGGGCCAGAACGCGGCAGTTGGCAGCCCGTCAGTGAAAGCGCGGAAAGCAGCATCAGGGCCAGGGCCGCGTTGCGCCGCAGGCCCGGAGCCGGGACGTTCATTTGCATAAAATCCTTTAGCGTTAGCAGCTCGAAAAGATAAGCGGCCAATCAGGCTTGCATCAAGCGCATGGGCTGCAGATCCATGCTCTCGTCGTTTTCGGACACGGGCATGCACAGCGCCAGGAACTTGGTCAGCATCGCGTCAAGCGAAAACAGTTTTTGCGCCCGGTGGCGGCTATGCGCCCTCAGTTGCTCGTTGGTGCGCACCTGGTCCACCATCGAGGCGACTTTTTCGCAGGCCTCGTGCAGATCGGGATGATCGACATCGCTGAGCAAGTGGCCGGTCTCGTTTTCGACGAAACACTCTCCCGCGCCACCAGCAGGCGTCGAGATCACCGGCACCCCCAGCAGCTGCGCTTCGATCAGCACGTTCGGCAAGCCTTCGTACCGGGACAGCAGCACGCTGGCATCCATTTGCGAATACCAATAACCGACGTGGTTCGATAAGCCCACAAGCAGCAGCCGGTCGGTCACGCTCAGTTCTTCTGCCAGCGCCTCGATATTCTCTCGAAGACGGCCATCGCCCACGATGACGAAGCGTGCTTGCGGGCGTTCCTTCAGATAGAGCGCGGCAAGCTTGATCCACAGTTGCGGACGTTTATCCGGCTCCAGCCGGAAGACGCCGCCAATGGTCTCGGTCGCGTCCGTCGTGCTTTCCTGGAACGCCTTCCACTTTTCCTTATCGGCGTCGGAGGCGTCGGTCGCCAGATCCGGCACGCCGTTGTACAGGATGTGGAAACGCATGATGGGAATGCCCAGCCATTCGGAATAGGCTTCCGCCGCCTTGCGGCTATTGCTGACGAAGACCACCCCGGGCACCTGGGCCAAGGCCTGGTAAAGCTCGGGATACTCTTCGCGGAAGCGGTCCTTGCGGATATTGGGCGGCAGTCCGCGGAAGACGAGGTGAATGGTCGGCGTGCCGGCAAGCAGCGCCGCCAATGCGCCAAACAGGCAGGTTCCGTCTTGCCACAGGCTTACCACGTCAAACGAGACGGCACGCAACACCGGCGCCAGGCGCGTCACGCCGTAGTGAACCGGCGGGGGCAATTGCTCCAGCAAACGCGCCAGGCTGCCCTCGGGCACGGCCTGATGGGACACGGACACGGCGGGCAGCTTGTTGATTTCCGTGACGGGAATCTGCGCCTTGACCAGCACGGGCAGGAAGAAATCCAGCTCCTGCTTCTTGGGCGAACCCGGTGGTTCGGTGTGCTGTTTCACCAGCACCTCCACCTTCTTCGGCTTCATGAGCACCTCGGCCGGCCGCTGCTCGGGAAACGCCGCCAGACGGGTGAGTTCGCCGGCAAGCCGCGTCAGCTGGCGCTCGGCGCCGCCCGGCCCAAGGCTGCCGGTAACCAGCGCCACGGACACGGGTTTGTCCGGCGAATTCTCGGCAACCTGCCGATCGCGAAAGTGCAGGATCGCGTGTTTCATCGACACGATCCTGATGTCCTTTCCGGCCAGCCCCTCTTCGGACTCGAAGCGCTGGTAGAAGGCATAGTCGCTTGCCAGTCCGTCGGCAAGTTCCGCCGCCTTGCTGCCCGGCGTCAGGTGCTTGGCCACCGGCGCAATCGCCTCGAACGCATCGGCCAGCAAGCCGCGTTTGCGCAAGCGCTTGGCAAACTCGACGCGCATGTTCCGGTCGGTGTACTGCGTGATCAGCCGGCGGAATAACGCGTCCGATTGGTCGTGCGCGCGAATGTCGCTAAGCAGCTTGGCCCGCGCAAACAAGCGGTCGGGATTATCCGTCGACTCGGGCAGATGGCGGTCGACCAACTCCAACGCCTGGTCGACATGCCGTTCCTTCACCAGACGGGTTGCGCAATAGCGGACGATCTGAAGATCGTCCGGGCATTCCTGCAACAGCGTTGCCCACTGCTCCGCCATGCCCTCGTTCAAGCCCGCCGACTCCTTCAGCCTGAGCAGAAGAAAGCGGACCTTCGAATCTTCCAAGTGATCGCGCGCCAGCACTTTCGCGCGAGCCAGGTTTTCCTGTGCGACTTGAACCCGCCCTGAAGCCGCGACGATTTCCTCTAATTGGGCCTGAACCCATTGAAGATCGGACTTGGCGTCCGCACGCTCGGTGATCAGTGGTGGATTCATGCCGCCTTTCTCCGGTTGAGCTTGTCGATCCAGACCTGGCAGCGCTCGATGTAATGGTCGAACTGAGCCGGATTATCGGAACGTTCCTGGAGCTTTTTCCAGTGCGGCAAGGCCTGCTCGAAGCGATGCAGCCGCATGGCACCAACGGCGGCCAGACGCAGGCCGATCGGGTCTTCCGGCACGAGTTGCACGATCTTCTCGCCAAGCGCCAGGCGCTCGGTCGCGCTTGCGGGGTCCAGCGCACGCGCTTCGGCATACAGAACGGTAAGGATGCGGCGCTTTTCACGGTCGACTTCGGTCATCTCGGGCCACGACTGCGCGACGCGCTCCAGCAGGGTCCAGGCCGCCTGATGATCGCCGGCGGACAGGCTTTCACGGGCGCCACGAATGGCGCGCGGTCCAAGCCTGCCCAGCTGGCGTTCTGCTTCTTCCTTGGCGCCCTGGTCGGCCGACGGATGGGAAAGCACCATCTTGTAGGCGTCGATGGCTTCGCCGTACCAGCCGCCGTTGAACGCGGCACGCGCAAAGAACAACTGCGCGCTGAACGGGGCGGATTCGCCGGCGGCGGCCTGTGCAAGGTGCCGCATGGCGGTTTGCTTGTCGCCCAGCGCGTCGGCTGCCCGGCCGCGCATGGCGTCCAGCTCGGGGAAGGCAACTTGGGTATCGATGGCGATATCCGTCAGGTCGATCACTTCCTTGTGATTGCCCGCCAGCAGCGCGGCCCGCACGCCAAGACGCATGGCGCGTTCAAAGGCACGCTGCGCGCGCGCACCGGTCAAGGCGTTGGGATTCAGCAGGCGGTGCGCGCAAATCCTTTCGGCCGCGTCGCGCAGGCGCCCTTCTTCCAGGGCGCGATTGCCTTCTTCGGCCCATGCCGTGGACTGCGCCAGCAGCCATTCCGAAATATCTTGCTGCTCGCTGTCGGCCAGGTGGCAAGACGCTGCCAACGCTGCCGCGGCCATGATGAAGCCGCGCCACGAGGCTTCCTTGACCAGCTCCAGCGCAACGACGTCGTCCAGCGCGGGGGATTCGGTCGCCAAGGTGCGCAGTCCGGCGCGATCCCCAGCCAGCAGGCGGTCACGCCACAGCACGGCAAAGCCGCGTCCGTATGTGGGCATTGCCGCGCGGACTTCATGGACCCAGCGGATGGCCGCTTCCATGTCGCCGCTCGTCTGCAGCATGGACAGCACCGTATCGGCGGCTTCGACCGCGCTTGCGTCTTCCGGGGACGAGATGCGGAACAACTGCTTCCAATTGCCCAGGGCCTCGTCCACGTAGCCCAGCTGGGCTGCGGACACCGCGGCGATGCGGACAATTTCGGGCGTTTCGATCTCGTCGCCCAGCAGGCCGGCCGCCAGCGAGTAGGCCACGTCATGACGGCCCAGCTTGAACTGATTGCGCATCAGAATCTGCTCGGCCTTGCTGCCGGTCGCCACGCCGTCCGCGCCGTCCGCGCTGCCCAGCAGTGCAAGCGACCCTTCGTAGTCGCCCAGCTCTTCCTGGATCCTGGCGAACAACAGCACATGATCGGGCAGACCGGGATGGCGGCGAAGCACGTCGCGCACACGGCGCGATGCCTCGCGCAAGTTGCCCGAATCCCAGATCTTTTCGATACGTTCGACGCTTTCGTCGGCCGCGAGCTTGGGCACCGCAACCTGCGGCGTGGTGCCGCTCATCCGCGGACGCATGAAATTCTTGAACCAGTCCACGTACAGGCGCTCGGCGAAGAGCGGGGTGTAGTGGGTCAGGTCCAGGCCGCCGTCTTCCATCGCTTCGGCTTGCCCGACCTTGTTCATCAGCGGCGTCGGATCGTAGCAAGGCACGTCGATGCGCTGCGCGATTTCCATCACGGCGGAGATCAGCTGCTGCCGCTGCTCGATCGGCATGTTGTCAGGCGTCAGGGCGTTGACGTGCGTGACGAACACCACCTTGTCACGGCCGATCAGATCGACCAGCTGACGCATTTCCGCCTCGATCTCTTCATCCGTCTGATCGCGCTTCACGATACGCGACAGCAGTTCGCGGTCCTCGGACGACAGGCTCTTGAAGACCGGATCCCGGTCCAGCAACGCGCGCCTTTCGGCCAGCCGGTCAGCATGCGCCATCGACCAGAACGTGCGAGTGCGGGTACGGTCGGCGAAGAACTCGCTGAAGTAGCGCACCACGTAGTTGGACTGGATGGGATGACCGTCGATGGTCAGCAGCTTGCGCGAAGACAGCTCGACCATGTAGAGATCGGCCGGCTTATGGGTTCCGCGGCGAGCCTGCTCGCCATTCGAGGGGCGGAAGATCAGGCGCTGGACGTCGGCGGGAATATCGCCGTGGCCGAACATGAACCGCGCCTGCTGAAGCGCCTCGGCGCTGGTATGCACGAAACCGTAGTTACGCCCGAGTTGCAGTTTGATCGGATAGCGTCCCACGGCGTCGCGCAGCGGCGTATGGATGCGGCACGTGCCAATCGGAGCAGTGGTAAATGCAGTCATTCTGGGTCTCTCCTGCAGTGATGGGTAGCGAGACCGAACTTAAAGAGTCCAGTACAAGAGGTCGGAGGCAAGCCGTTTGCTGTCAAGCACGGACTTCAGGTCGCAGACCATCCCGCCGCTCTTGACCAGACTGGGCATGTCTTCCCAGATGGCGTCCATGGTTTCGCGGTGGGGAACCGCAAGGATCAGCACATCCATGTCTCGGAACTCGCCGCGCTCGACGAGCTTGATGCCGTATTCGTGCTCCATCTGGCCCGCGTCTGCCATCGGGTCGCAGGCCACCGGCGTAATGCCGTACTTGCCCAGCGCGTTGTACAGATCGACCACTTTCGAATTGCGGATGTCGGGCACGTTTTCCTTGAACGTCATCCCCAGGATGCCGACGCGGGTCGACGCATTCAGACGGCCGTTGCGGGCCAGGGTCTGAACGATCCGCGAGGCGACGTGGTTGGCCATGCCGTCATTGATGCGGCGGCCCGACAGGATCACCTCGGGGTGATAGCCCAGCTCTTGCGCCTTGGACGTCAGGTAGTACGGGTCGACGCCGATGCAGTGGCCGCCGACGAGGCCGGGCGTGAACTTCAGGAAATTCCACTTGGTGCCTGCCGCAGCCAGCACTTCCGACGTGCGGATGCCGACCAGATCGCAGATCTTCGACATTTCGTTCATCAACGCGATGTTGATGTCGCGCTGCGTGTTCTCAAGCACCTTCGCAGCTTCGGCCACTTTGATCGAAGAGGCGCGATGCACGCCCGCGTCGATGATCTTCTCGTAGACGCCAGCGATGACTTCCAGCGAGGCCTCGTCCTGGCCGGACACGATCTTGACGATCTTCTCCAGCGGATGCTCGCGGTCGCCCGGATTGATCCGTTCAGGGCTGTAGCCCAGCTTGAAGTCGACGCCGCAGCGCAAGCCGGACACCTTCTCCAGCTCGGGGCCGCAGATTTCCTCGGTTGCGCCCGGGTGGACGGTGGATTCGAAGACCACGATGCATCCAGGACGCAACACGGGGCCGATCGACCGGCAAGCACGAACCAGCAGCGAGAAATCCGGATTGTTCTTCTCGTCGACGGGTGTCGGCACGGCCACGACGAAGAAGTCGCAGCCTTCCAATTCCGTCACCTGGTCGGTGAACTGCATGGGGGAAGCCAGCAATGCGTCGCGTTCGATTTCGCCAGTCCAGTCATCACCCTCTTTCAGCCGTGCGATTCGACGTTTGTCCACATCAAAGCCAATGACATCAAAGCGCTTGGAAAATGCGACGGCTACGGGCAGGCCGACATATCCAAGGCCACACACTGCGATTCTCTTTACCACGGGGGACCTCACTGTTTTCGTCGTGTCGAAGACACTAGAAATCGACGCCCAACGACACGTATTCGATATGAAATCGAAGGACGTTTGTCCTGGGTTGGGCTGACAGATTGCTTAAGTTTGATTACAGCTCGATACCCAGATATACGTGTTGGGCGACGAGCCAACGAATCGTAGATGGGTCACACAGCAAACTTCTTTCTAAAAATTTTTATTGCTGTGCAAATAAGTCGGGGGGTCGGTAATAAACCTAGGGAATCCCCTCAAATAATTACATTCATTACACAAACCGCAACATTGGCGAGCCGCCAAGTTGTTAATAAATATTAAAAAGCGTTTTTCTTATTTTTGTTTAACCAAACTGAAAAACATAATTCCGGATCGACGCGTATCTATAATACCCAAAGAAATATCATTATTTCAAAATCGAGTCAGAATGCGGCCAAATCAGTCGATTTGTCATCTGCCGGTAGAAATCAAATGGTTTACCTCAAGCAGCAGGCCTGATCGCGGCAATCTCCCCTTCCGCCGGGCATTCACGAAGAGAGGCCGGGTAAAGCGAATCGCACCGGACCGACGTGCTGCGTTTGCGATAGCGCGGCCTAGCACGCCGCTTCGTTGACGGGGAACCCGATCAATGAAAAGTGGCTATATCGATTGCTTGGAATTGGCTATCAGACTTAGCTCCAATTGATTCTATGATCGTCGGCATTGCCTGTAACCCTGGAGCCACAATGCCCGATCTGTCCCAAGCGCTGAAAGCGCGCATACTCGCGGCCGTCGACGATGGCTACGCCGCCCAGACCGAGACGCTGGCGCAACTGGTCCGCATTCCCTCGCAGCGTGGCGAGGAAGCCGCGGCCCAGGACTTCATGGCGGCGCAGTACGTGGCGCGCGGCTATGGTGTTGATCGCTGGAAGATCGACATCGACGCGATCAAGCACCTGCCCGGATTCTCGCCCGTAGCCGTTTCCTACGACAATGCGTTCAACGTGGTCGGCGCGCACCGCTCGCGCACCCGGCAGGGACGTTCCCTGATCCTGAACGGTCACATCGACGTCGTGCCGGTCGGGCCGCGCTCGCAGTGGAGCCGCGATCCCTATGACCCTGCGATCATCGACGGCTGGATGTACGGCCGCGGCGCCGGCGACATGAAATCCGGCCTGATCGCCTGCATGGCGGCGCTGGACGCGCTGCGCAGCGTGGGCCTGCAGCCCGCGGCGGACGTGTTTCTTCAATCGGTCATCGAAGAAGAATGCACCGGCAATGGCGCACTGGCCTGCCTGCAACGGGGATATCGCGCCGACGCGGCATTCATCCCCGAGCCCTTGCTGCCGATGTTGATGCGCGCGCAGGTCGGTCCGATGTGGTTCCAGGTGCAGGTCGAAGGCGATCCCCAGCATGCCTCGGCCGCATTCTCCGGCGCGGGCGCCAACGCGATCCAAAAAGCCATATTCGTGATCCAGGCGATGGATGAACTGGAGCAGCGGTGGAACGGTCGCAAGTGCGAGCACGCCCACTTCTGCGGCCATCCGCACCCGATCCGCTTCAACCTGGGAAAGATCGCCGGCGGGGACTGGCCCTCCAGCGTGCCGGCGTGGTGCACCTTCGACATGCGCGTCGCGGTGTTCCCGGGGCAGAGCCTGGAGGCCGCCCGCGCGGAAATCGAGGCCTTTGTCGCGGAGGTCGCCGCGCGCGACCCCTTCCTTGCCAAGCACCCTCCCAAGGTGGTCTATCACGGGTTCATGGCCGAAGGCTACGAGCTGAAGGATGCCGAAGACGTCGAGGCGGCCCTGCGCGCCAGCCACGAGGCGGTATTCAACGAGCCTCTGCAGGAGTACGTGACATCGGCCGCGACCGACGCCCGCTTCTATGGCCTGTACGCCGACACCCCCGCGATCGTCTACGGACCGGAATGCCGCATGCCGCACGGCAACGATGAAGCGGTGAACCTCGAGTCGGTGCGCAAGGTCACGCAGACGATCGCCTTGTTCATTGCCGAATGGTGCGGCCTGGAAGAGATCGCCGCATGACAGCTCGCAGCACGGAAACATCGACGGCGGAACAGGCGCTCTTTGCGGCCGAGGCACCGAAACTGACTCTTGAAGACGCCCAGACGATCGCCCGCGACGTCTATGGCCTGCGCGCCCGCGCGGAATTGCTGAGCAGCGAGCGCGACCAGAACTTTCATCTCCGGCTCGAGGACGGCAGCGCCTATGTCCTGAAAGCAACGCACCCCGCCGAGGACCCGGCGGTGACGGACTTCCAGACACAGGCCCAGCTCCACTTGATGCGGGCGGACCGCGACCTGCCGGTGCCGCACCTGCATCCGGCGCGGGACGGCCACTACGTGCATTGGCACGAGGGGCCAGCGGGCGTGCGCCGCGCGATCCGCCTGATCACCTTTCTGCCAGGCGTGCCGCTCCACAAAACCGCCCGCAGCGATGCGCAGGCCGGCGCGCTGGGACGCTCGCTGGCCAGGTTCGATCTGGCCCTGGGCGGATTCGAACATCCGACCGCCAACCACAAGCTGCTATGGGACCTGCAGCATGCGGGGCAGGCGGCCGACCTGCTGCCTTTCATGGAAGACGTCGGCCGGCGCGGGCTGGCCGAGCAGTCCCTGGAGCACTTTACGATCCACGTGCGCCCGGCGCTGCCGGGCCTGCGCCGGCAGGTCATCCACAATGACTTGAATCCCTACAACGTCATGGTGGATGCCGCCCATCCCGACCGGGTCTGCGCCATCCTCGATTTCGGCGATATGGTCGAGGCGCCGTTGGTGCAGGACCTGGCGGTCGCCTGTTCCTATCTGCTGGAGGACTCGGACAACCCACTGGACCGCGCCGCGGCCTGCGTGGCCAGCTATCACCGCGAGATCCCTCTGGCCGCGGGCGAAATCGCGCTGTTGCCCGACCTCATCGCCGCGCGTCTGCTGATCACCGTGGCCATCACGGGCTGGCGCGCCAAGCAGCATCCCGAAAACCGTAATTACATCCTGCGCAACAACGGCCCGGCCTGGATCGGCTTGGCGCGCCTGGCGGCATTGCCGCGCGGGCTTGCCCACGAGATCCTGTCGCGCGCCTGCGGCGCCATCCTGGAGAATCCCAAGTGAGCAAAGACAAAGCCATGCTGAACGCGTTCGATCCAGCGTCGGCAGGCGATCTGCCGGCGGCTGAAAGAGCCTTGATCGAACGGCGCCAGCGCGTGCTGGGCCCCGCCTACCGCCTGTTCTACGACAACCCGCTGCATATCGTCCGCGGCGAAGGCGTGTGGCTGTACGACAGCGCCGGCCAACGCTACCTGGACGCCTACAACAATGTGGCGTCGGTCGGCCATAGCCATCCGCGCGTCGTCGCCGCCATTGCGCAGCAGGCCGCCACGCTGAACACGCACACGCGCTACCTGCACGACGGCGTGCTGGACTACGCCGAACGGCTTCTGGCCACGTTCCCGCCGGCGCTCTCGCAGGTCATGTTCGCCTGCACGGGCAGCGAAGCCAATGACCTGGCGCTGCGCATCGCGCGCGGCCACACGGGCGGCAGCGGCGTCATCGTGACGCAACTGGCCTACCACGGGGTTACGGCCGCAGTGGCCGCGGTATCTCCTTCGCTGGGCAAATCCGTGCCGCTGGGCGTCGACGTGGGGGC
>NZ_JBHFII010000029.1:106417-119094 GCF_057334215.1 Achromobacter maghribensis
CCGTGGGCGCGCCGGACACGTACCTGCAGGATCCGGCGACCATCGGCGCCTGGTTCGCCGCGCAGGTGCAGGAAGCCATCGACGACATGTTGCGCCATGGCATACGGCCCGCGGCCTTGCTGGTGGACACGATATTCTCCAGCGACGGCGTCTATACCGACCCGGCAGGCTTTCTGGCGCCGGCCGTCGAGGCGATCCGCGCCGCCGGTGGGCTCTTTATCGCCGACGAAGTGCAGGCGGGCTTTGCGCGCACCGGCTCCTGCATGTGGGGATTCCAGCGCCACGGGCTGACGCCCGATATCGTCACGATGGGCAAGCCGATGGGCAATGGCCACCCGATCGCCGCGGTCGTGGCGCGTCCCGAGATCTTCGAACGCTTCGGCCGCGACGCCCGCTACTTCAATACCTTCGGCGGCAATCCGGTATCCAGCGCAGCCGCCCTGGCGACCCTGGACGTGATCCAGGACGAGGACCTGCAGGCGAACGCGGCGCGCACCGGCGCCTATCTGCGGGAGAAATTCCGCGAGCTGGGGCGCAAGCACGCATGGATCGGCGATGTGCGCGGCGATGGCCTGTTCATCGGGATAGAACTGGTCGCGGACCGCGGCGCGAAGGAGCCGGCCACGCAGGCGACGCACCGCTTCGTCAACCTGATGCGCGAGCGCCGCGTGCTCCTCAGCGCGACCGGGCTGCGCGGCAACGTCATCAAGCTGCGGCCGCAATTGCCGTTCAGCCTGGAGAATGCGGATCAGTTGCTGCAAGCCGCCGACGACGTGTTCACCGTGCTGTAGGCAGTGCCGGGCGCGTTGGCTGCTGAGCGCGCGACCGCGCTCAGGCAGGCACGGAGCGGCGGCGCCTCGGCTTGGGCTTGGGCGCGGCGGCGCTGGCGCGGTCCAGCGCACGCGCGAAACGTTCGACACCCGCCGGGATCTGCTGGCCGGGCACGCCACCATATCCCAGTACCACGGCATTGCGGTCGTCCTGGGCATGATCGGGCAGGAAATGCGGCAAGCCGACCACGATATTCTCGGCTTCCGCCTGCGCCACCAGGACGGAAGCTGACACGTCCGACAGCAAGCGCGCATACATGTGCAACCCCGCCTTGGCCTGTGACAGTTCGATCAGGCCGCCCACCTGCCGTCCCAGCTCATCGCGCAGCAGACGCTGCCGCTCGGCGTATTCCAGCCGCATGCGCTTGATGTTGTGCGAGAAATGTCCGTCGTTCATGAAGTCCGCCAACGCGGCCTGCAGATGCAGGTGTCCCGGGCGATAGATGCGGGCGCAAGCGTTGGAGAACGCGTGCGCGATGTGCTCGGGGACCACCATGTAGCTCATCCGCAGCCCGGCGAACATGGTCTTGCTGAACGTACCCATGTAGATGACACGGCCGTCGGTGTCCAGGCCCTGCAGCGACGGAATCGGCGCGCCGTCGTAGCGGAACTCGCTGTCGTAATCGTCTTCGATGATCCATAGACCGCCAGCGCGGGCGTTCTGCAGCAACTCCAGCCGCCGCGCGAGCGGCATCACCACGCCCGTGGGGTACTGGTGCGACGGACTGGTGATCAGCAACTTCGCGCGCTTTGGCACCTTGCTGGCGGAGAGGTTCACGCCGAAGCCATCGATGTTGGCCGGATGGACGCGGATCCCCGCTGCGGTCATCAGGGGCGGGAAGGCCCAGTGACAAGGGCTTTCCACCATCGCGGCATCGCCGGCGTCGGCCAGCAGGCGCGTGCAGAGGTCCACCGATTGATGGGTGCCCGCGGTAACGATGACCTGTTCGGGCCGGCATACGACCGACCGCGAAATGCGCAGGTAGTTCGCAATGGCCGCGCGCAGCGGAAGAAAGCCCGCGCCGTCCTTCGAGTAACCAGCCAGCGCCAAGTTGGATTTGCCCAGATGGCGCGACAACAACCGCTTCCAGATGTGAAAAGGGAAGAGACTCGCGTCGGCGATACCTGGCACGAAAGCGCCGGTGTGCTGCCCCAGGCCGCCGGTGCCGCCGCCAGTGACTTCGCCACGGGCGGAAAGACCCAGGCGCTGTCGTGCCAGGGTCTGCGGCGACATCGCCGCCAGCGGGCGCTCACCCGTGTGTTCGACAAAAGTGCCGCTGCCTTCGCGGGCGGTCAGATAGCTCTCGGAGATCAGTCGGTCGTAGGCCAGGGAAATCGTGATGCGCGAGATTCCCAGTTCCGCCGCCAGGGCCCGCGACGAAGGCAGGCGCTGTCCGGCGACCAGCGTGTGATCCAGCACGCCGCGGCGCACGATCTCGTAGATCTGCCGCTGCAGAGGTTGATCCGATTCGCGCGTGAGCGCGCCCGACAGTAGATCGGACAGCAGCACTTCTTTCATTAAAGTGGCCTTATAACGTTGGCATTTGTGGCTATACAAGATATAGCCAGTCGCTGCTATCGTCAACGCCAGCCATCAAGGCATACAAGGGGAATTACATGGACGGCAAGAGCAGCCGGCGCCAGCCGGTTCGCGCTGCTTCGGCAGCATTTTTCGGCACGATGATCGAGTGGTACGACTTCTACTGTTACGCCACCGCCGCGGCGCTGGTATTCGGTGACGTGTTTTTCGCGACCGACGATCCCTTCATGGGCACGCTGGCCTCGTTGGGCACGTTCGCCATCGGGTTCTTCGCGCGCCCGTTCGGCGCTTTGATCTTCGGTCATCTGGGCGACCGCGTGGGGCGCAAGCAGAGCCTGATCATCACCCTGGTGGTCATGGGTATCGCCACGACCCTGATCGGCCTGTTGCCGTCCTATCACTCCATCGGCCTGAGCGCCGTCATCCTGCTGGTGGCACTGCGTCTGGTGCAGGGCATCGCCGTCGGAGGAGAATGGGGCGGCGCGGTCCTAATTGCGGCCGAGCATGCGCCACCAAAATGGCGCACGCTGTTGGCGTCGGCGCCTCAGTATGGCAGTCCCATCGGGCTGATCTTGGCGACCGGCGTGTTTCGTCTCGTGTCGGAACTGCCCAAGGAGGATTTCCTGAGCTGGGGCTGGCGCCTGCCGTTCATCATCAGCGGCGCGTTGGTGCTGGTGGCGTTCATCATTCGCCGCGGCGTAAACGAGAGCCCTGAACTGGAAGACCGCCTGAAGCAAAAGCGCAAGGAGCACATTGCGCCCATCGGCCTGATCCTGCGCGAACGCAAGCGCGCGCTGGCGCTGGGAATAGGCCTATGCCTGCTAGGCATATCGGGCTTCTATTTCGTCACGACGCTGATGATTACCTACACCACTACCTACCTGAACATTACGCGCCCCCAGATCCTGGACGTGGTGACCTGGGCCGGCGTGGTCGAGCTGATCAGCTTTCCGCTCGCCTCGTACATCGCCATGAAGATCGGCGAGCGCCGCTTCCTGATTTGGGTAACGGCATTGTCGACGCTGTGGTCCGTGCCAATGATGATGCTCATCCTGACAGGCGACATCGGAAATATCGCGATCGGCATCCTGGTGGCCATCTTCCTGATCGGCGCGTACTACGCGGTGCTGGCGCCGTACTTGCCCAGGGCCTTTCCGGTCGAGATGCGCTACACCGGCATCTCGCTCAGCTTTCAGCTTTGCGGCGCGATTTTCGGCGGCACCACGCCGCTGGTGGGCCTCTGGGTGGCGCACAAGTTCGGCCTGAACTGGCCGCCCCTGGCGGTGATGTTCGCTATCATTGCCGGCGTGAACTTTCTCTGCGCGGTCTATTTGCCGACCGACGAGCGCCACGCAGCCCGTGCAACCGCCCGCAACCGCGGCCTGCACCCGCAACAGTTCTAACAAGAGCGCTGACACCGGGCGAAACGGCGCCCTGTCAAAAAAACAGGCCGTCAGCGACGGCCTGTTGAAGAATGACATTGTGGCTCGGGCGCCGGCCGTCGGCCACCAGCGCTTTAGCGACCAGAGCTCAGCTTTTTCGCTCCTGCAATCGCCAACACACCCGCCGCGCAATCTCCGCCACCATCATGCCTGCGCGCCCGACCGAATCCATGTGGTAGGACGCGACGTACTCATACTCCGGCAGCTGCACGTCGGACGTGATGACCCGAAGCGACTTTGCATGCTTGCCACCCGTCATGCAGGCTTCACTGATCACACCGATGCCCCAGCCTGCCTCGGTGATCCCCAGCAAGGCCTCCGTCGAGTTGGTTGAACTAAGCTTCACCGGCCACAGGCCGTTGTTGCGGAACAGTTCCTCGACGGACCCGTATGTCGCCGAATCCCGTGCGTAGGTCATGATCGGGTACGCCGCCAATTCCCGCAGTGACATCGTTTTCGGCAGACGCAGGGACCGGCTGGCAATCCACTGGTTCCGATACCGTACCAGCGGCAGGTTGCGCACCCCGGCACTCAGTGTGCTGCCCATGATGATCGCCAGGTCCAGTTCGCCCCGTTCCAGCAGATCGCGCAAACGCGGCGAGGTGTCGACGACCAGTTCGGCGGTCAGATGGGGCAGATCCCGGGCGATTTCTGAAAACAGGTCAACGATCCACGCGCTGACGATGGTGCCCGTAGCGCCGATTCGGACCTTTTGCATCTGGTTCTGCTGCCCGTCCGCCAACTGTTTGAAGCGGGTCGAGGTCTCCAGCATCTGTTCGGCCAGCTGCAAAAGCTGCATGCCCTTCGCCGTTAGTTGGACGTCGCCGCCACTGCGATCGATAAGCTGAGCACCTACCTCGCGTTCCAGCGCCACCAGCCGCATGGAGATCGCCGGCTGGGTGATGTACAGGCGATTCGCCGCCGCGCGAAAGCTCCGCAATGTCGCGATCGATACGAAGGCTTCAATCTGTCTCAACTCCATGCCACTTCCCCATCAATATTTCTTATCGGATCGTAGCATTTGAATCAATTGGACGGATGAGGACCCGCTACCTATATTGGCGTCAGCGAACAAGTATTGAGATACGCCCGCCTTTTTACCCACAGTGGCCGAGAGTTTGATGAACAGCACCCCCAACACCCTATCCAGCCGGACTCTGGCTGAAGCACGGCTCCAGTCCCCACCATCCCGGCTGATCGTGGAGTTCTACGAGAAGCCTCATCTTGAGCGAGAAGTCCGGCAGTTCGATGAGTATCTTCAGGTCGATATCGCCCACACGATCATGTTGGCGGAGCAGGGAATCCTTGGGCCCACTCACGCGCGAGTGATCCTGGAGGCCCTGGAAGAGATCGCTGCCTTGGGCGCCAGCCACTTCCCGATGGATCCGGCAAAGGGCAGTTTCTTGCTGCAGGTGGAGGCGTTCCTGTTCGATCGGGTGGGAGAGTCGATCGGCGGTCGTATGCATACGGGCCGCAGCCGCCTGGACCAGGGGCCAACGGTGCGCAGGCTGTATAAGCGACGCCATCTAGTCGAAGTGATGAATGACCTCATCGCACTACAGGAATCAATTCTCGATCTGGCGGCGCGCCATGACGACACGGTGATGCCCGGGTATACGTGCCTGCAGCACGCCCATCCGACCACATTCGGCCATTATCTGCTGTCGTTCTGCAGCAAGTTGGCCGACGACTTCGATCGACTGCGGGAGACTTATGCCAGGGTCAACCTGAGCCCACTGGGAGCCGCTGGCTTGGCCGGTACCGCCTGGCCGATCAATCGTGAACGCACGCGAGAACTGCTGGGGTTTGATGGGCTGGTTGTGAATTCAAAGCTGGCGCGCGAGGCCTACTACGCCGCCGAGATGGCAGGCGCGCTGTCGTTTGTGATGGCTACGCTCAACGACCTGGCAACGGATCTGCATGTGTGGTCCAGCCATGAGTTCGGCTTTGTGCAAACGGCGGATGAGTTCTGCGGCACGAGCTCCATCTTTCCTCAAAAGAAGAATCCTGCGGGGTTGGAGGCCGTGAAGTTTGCAGCAGGTGGATCGACGACGTGGCTTGCCACCGCGCTGGCCACATTCCGCGCAGAAGGGACGGGCGACGTGGTGATGCGCGAGGTGCCCATTCTTGATTCGGCGTTCACGGCTACCCAGGGCAGTCTGACGCTGATGGCGGCCATCGTGGCGACCCTGACGGTAAACGAGACCAGGATGGAGCACGTTGCCAACGAGAATTGGTCCACGGCCACCAACTTGGCCGATCAGATCGTGCGGGAAAGCGATTTGTCGTTTCGGGAGGCTCACAGCCTGGTGGCGCGCCTTGTACGCGAGTGCGTGGACCAGGGCATTCCAGTGGGTGGCGTCAACGCCGAATTGTTGCGCCATGCGGCCGTTGCGTTGGACCTTCCCACTCCAGGCCTGTCGACCGATGCAGTCCGCGGCTGCCTGGAGGCCCGCGCATTCGTGCAGACACGAACTTCCGCCGGTGGCACGGCCGCATCGCAGATAGACGAGCTTACGCAATCCGCACTCGCTACCGTCGCCGCACAGCGGACGTGGCTCAAGGCGTGCGAAGACAAGCTCGCCGCCGCCACGGCTGCCCGGGCGCAGGCCGTCGCGCAATGGTTGCGCCAGGAACGCCCTGCCTGATTTGCCTCACCAGATATTTCCTCCGTTCACCGCCAAGGAGCATCCCGATGTTCAAGAAAATCGCCCTGACCGCCATTGCATTGAGTTTCTGCATGACGGCCCATGCCGAGGTTTATCCGAGCAAACCTATCACCCTGGTCGTGCCGTTCGCGCCAGGCGGCACGGTCGACGTCATGGGCCGTTTGATCGCAGAGCGCCTGAGCGTTCACCTTGGCAAGCAGGTCATTGTCGAGAATCGGGCAGGAGCCGGCGGCGTCGTCGGCACGGGTTTTGTCGCCAAGGCGCCGGCAGATGGCTATACCCTGTTGGTGGGCACGCAAGGGCAAGTCATGCAGCCCTTGCTGTACAAAAAGCTGGCGTTCGACAGTAATAAGGACCTGGTAATGGCAGCGACGTTTGCCTCCGTACCCAACGTGCTCGCAGTCTCGAAAAACACGCCGGCCAACACGATGGCTGAATTCGTAGCGTATGCGAAAGCCCATCCAGACGCGATCAACATGGGATCGGCCGGGATAGGATCGATCAATCACCTGCTAGGTCAGATTTTCCAGGATCGCGCGAATGTCCGCCTCACGCATATTCCTTATAAAGGCGCGGCGCCGGCCACCACCGATTTGCAGGCAGGCCAGGTCAACGCGCTGTTCGTAAACCTGCCCAATGTGCTGCCGCTCGTCAACGCTGGCAGGGTCCGCCTTCTGGGCGTGGCGTCAGATAAGCGCGTCTCTGTCATTCCGGATGTGCCGACCTTTGCCGAAGGGGGAGTCGAGGATGTCGTGTTGGATTCCTGGTACGGCGTCATGGCTCCCAGCGGCACCCCCCGAGCGGTGTTGCAGACAATTCAGGATGGCGTGGTGGCGATCACCAAGGAACCGGAGTTCGTGGCCGCTCTGGCAAGACAAGGCGCCGTGCCGTTTGCCAGCAACCTGGAAGAATCCGCCAAGATCATGGCGGATGAGTTGAAGCTATGGACGCCCGTCATCCAGCACGCAAACATTCAGATGGACTAATTGGCAAGCAGACGGCAGCGGCCTGTCCGTCCAGCTTGCCAGCGCACTCGGAACCTGCGCCCGTCGCTGCCCGCTTTCAGTGACTGATCATCCACGGCCGGGCGCCGGCGAAGGTTTTGCCGCCGTCGGCGGTCTGGCGTGTTCGGCCCGTGGCTTTGGCGCCTGAGCAACAACCGCAACCCATGCCGTGGCCGCTGCGGGTGCTGCGAGGTTCATGGGCGGCGCGTTCGTTGACCGCGCGGGCTCGGTTCATTGCCGAGGACAGCGCCGAGACCGCTGGCGCGCCACTGACGAAGCGCTCGCAGGCGCCACCGCAATCGGGGCAAGGCGCGGGGTCACGCCATTGCGACAAGGGCCTCAGCACGGCGAACTCGCCGCAGTCCTGGCAGCGATAGTCATAGAGCGGCATGGCGGCTCCTCAAAGGTCTTTGGCGATGGGCATGTCCATGCCACGCGTTATCTGCGGTACGTCGCCCAGCGCGTTGGGCTGGATGTCGATGTCGAAGATCTCGGTCGGCAGCCACAACGTCGCGCAGGCATTGGGAATGTCCACCACGCCGCTGATATGGCCCTGCACCGGCGCCGTGCCCAGAATCGAGTACGCCTGCGCGCCTGAATAGCCAAACTTCTTCAGGTACTCAATGGCGTTCAGGCAGGCCTGGCGATAGGCGATGTGCACGTCCAGATAGTGCTGCTTGCCGCCTTCATCGACCGAAATGCCTTCGAAGATCAGATAGTCTTTGTAGTTGGGCGTGATGGGGCTGGGCTTGAAGATGGGATTGCGAATGCCGTACTTGGCCATGCCGCCCTTGATGAGCGACACCCGCATATGCACCCAGCCCGCCATTTCGATGGCGCCGCAGAAGGTGATCTCGCCATCGCCCTGCGAGAAGTGCAGGTCGCCCACCGACAGGCCGCCACCGTTGACGTAGACGGGAAAGAACACCCGCGAACCGCGCGACAGATCCTTGATGTCGCAATTGCCGCCGTGTTCGCGCGGCGGTACGGTGCGTGCGCCGGTGGCGGCAGCGCGATCCCGCTCGGCCCCCTTGAGCTTGCCCATGTGCGCCGTCTTGGGCGCCGGCGGATTGGCCAGGGGCGGAACGCGCTCGGGGTCGCTGTCTATCAGCTTCTGTTCACGCTCATTCCACGTGTCCAGCAGCGCCTGATCCGGCAGGCAGCCGATCAAGCCCGGATGGATAAGGCCGGCGAAGCGCACGCCAGGGATATGACGCGAGGTCGTGAACATGCCTTCAAAATCCCAGATCGACTTTTGCGCCGAGGGAAAGTGTTCGGTCAGAAATCCGCCGCCATTGGTCTTGCTGAAAAAGCCATTGAAGCCCCACAGGCTTTCCTGCTTGGCGCCGATATCCAGCAAGTCCACCACCAGCAGGTCACCGGGCTCGGCGCCTTCGACGCCGACCGGGCCGGACAGGAAGTGCACCGTGGACAGGTCCACATCGCGCACGTCAGAGGCATCGTCATCGTTCTTGATCGCGCCGCCCGTCCAGTCGTAGGTTTCCAGCACGAAATCATCGCCCGGCCTGACCCACGTCGCCATGGGAATATCGGGATGCCAGCGATTGTGCACGCCTTCGTTTTCGTAGGGGGATTGGGCCAGGTCGACCTTGATCAGGGTTTCAGGCATGTCATGCTCCTTTAAGATGGACAACGACTTCAGACAGACAGGTATTTGCTGATCGTCTTCTCGTCAACGCGCTCGCGCGGGTCTTCGTGCACGAAGCGGCCCTTGTCGATCACGATGAGCCGGTCGGCGATCTGCATGGTGAAACTCAAGACTTGTTCGGACACCACGATGGCCAGATTGCGCAGCTTGCGGATTTCCAGCAGGCTGCGGGCGATGTCCTTGATGATGGACGGCTGTATGCCTTCGGTGGGCTCGTCCAGCAGCAGCACGCGCGGGTTGGTGACCAGGGCGCGGGCAATGGCAAGCTGCTGTTGCTGCCCGCCCGACAGATCGCCGCCACGCCGGCCGCGCATGTCGTGCAACACCGGAAACAGGGCGTAGATGTCTTCCGGAATGGTGTCGCGTAGTGCCCGCCCGCGCATGCCGGTACGGATGTTCTCTTCAACGGTCAGCGTCGGGAAGATCATGCGGCCCTGCGGCACGTAAGCCACTCCGTTGCGCACGCGCTGATGGCTCTCCAGCCGTTCCAGCGCCTTGCCGTCCAACGAGATCGAGCCCTGCATAGTGGGCAGCAAGCCCATCATGGTTTTGAACAGCGTGGTCTTGCCCATGCCGTTTCGGCCCATCACGGCGACGATTTCACCGGACGCCACGGCCAGGTCGACACCATGGATAACTTTGCTTTGGCCATAGCCTGAAACCAGGCCAGCGATATTGAACATATTGCCTCCTGGCCTCAGTGGCCGAGATAGACTTCAACCACGCGCGGATCGGACTGCACCTTGTCCATGCTGCCCTCGGCCAGCACACGGCCCTGATGCAGCACCGTGACCTTGTGCGCGATGTTCTTCACGAATTCCATGTCGTGCTCGATCACGATGAGCGATCGATTGCGGCTGATTCGATTGAGCAATTCGGCGGTGCGCTCACGCTCGGACACGCTCATGCCGGCCACCGGTTCGTCCAGCATCATCAGCTCGGGCTCCTGCATCAGCAGCATGCCAATTTCCAGCCATTGCTTCTGGCCGTGCGAGAGCAACTCCGCCGAGCGGTCCAGATGATCGGCAAGAAAAATCTCTTCGGCCACCTGCTCGACCCGTTCGATCACGGCCGCACTACGCCGGAAGGTCAGCGCGCCAAACACGCTGCGCCCGGCCGGGAACGACACTTCCAGGTTTTCGCGAACGGACAGGGTTTCGTAGATAGAGGGGGTCTGGAATTTGCGGCCCACGCCGGCGCGCACGATTTCATACTCGGCCAGGCCGGTCAGCTCGGTGTCCTTGAAGCGGATGGAGCCGGCGGTGGCCTTGGTGCGGCCGCAGATCAGATCCAGCAGCGTGGTCTTGCCGGCGCCATTGGGGCCGATGATCACGCGCAGCTCTCCCTGATCGACATACAGGTTGAGGTCGTTGACGGCGACAAAGCCGTTGAACGAGACGGTCAGGCCTTCGACGTACAACGCGAACTCGGACGGGTTCATGCGGCCTCCGTGGCGCCATCCGCCTGCCGGCGCGATGCTTTGCGCGCCAGGCGTTTTTGGGCATATTGGTGATACAGACCAGCCAGCCCGTTGGGGAAGGCCATCACGACGGCAATGAACAGGCCGCCCATCAGGAACAGCCACAGCTGCGGGAATGCCTCGGAGAAATAGCTTTTACCGAAGTTGACCAGCAGCGTGCCGTAGACCGCGCCCAGCAGGGACAGGCGGCCGCCAACCGCGGCGAAGATCACCATTTCAATGGAGGGCACGATACCCACGAAGGAAGGCGACATGAAACCGACCTGCAAGGTGAACATGGCCCCCCCGATGGCCGAGAACACGGCGGCCACGCAGAAGACAAAGACCTTGAAACTGGCGACGTCATAGCCCGAGAAGCGCACCCGCTCTTCTTTGTCGCGCATGGCCATCAAGAGCTTGCCCAGCTTGGACGAAAGCAGGTAGCGGCCGAACAGGATGCAGGCAAACAGCAGCACGCCATTGATGAAATACAGCACCAGCCGGGCGCTGTCGGTGCGGATATCCCAGCCCAGCAGCGTCTTCAGATCGGTGATGCCATTGACGCCGCCGGTCCAGCCTTGCTGGCCGATGATAAGCACCGACAGAATCAGGGCCACGGCCTGCGTCACGATGGCGAAATAGGTGTCGCCCACGCGGCGCTTGAACATGGCCACACCCAGAATCAAGGCCAGCAGGCAAGGCAGCACCGGCACCGCCATCAAGGTGAACCAGAAGCTTTTGAACGGCACCCAGAGCCAGGGAAGCGAGGTCAGTTGGTTCCAGTCCATGAAGTCGGGAATGCCGGGCGTGGACTGAATCTTGGTGGCCTCCGGCGTCGAAGCTTCCAGCTTCAGGAACATGGCCATGCAGTAACCGCCCAAGCCGAAAAACACCCCCTGGCCCAGGCTCAGGATGCCGCCATAGCCCCAGCACAGCACCAGGCCCAGCGCGACAAAGGCATAGGACAGGTATTTGCCGATGAGATTGAGCCGGAAGACGTCCAGACCTAGCGGAAACACCACAAAGAGCAGCAGCGCCAGAATCACCAGCCCGGCCAGCCCTTCGCGCCCACCCACGACATTGCGAAAGAATTTCTGCATGATGCGCCCCTACTTGCGTACCTTGATGCTGAACAGGCCTTGCGGGCGCAGCATCAGAATGATCACGATGGCCGACAGGGTCAGCACTTTTGCCATCGACCCCGTCATGAAGAACTCCGAGATCGATTGCGTCTGCGCAATGACGAAGGCCGACGCGATGGTGCCGAACAGGCTGGCCGCGCCGCCAAACACCACCGTCAGGAAGGTGTCGACGATGTAGAGCGAGCCGCTGGTCGGGCCGGTGGAACCGATGGTCGTGAAGGCCGCGCCGGCAATACCGGCAATACCGCAACCCAGCGAAAACGTCACGCGGTCCACGCGCTTCGTATCGATGCCGACCGCGCCGCTCATGGCGCGGTTTTGCACCGTGGCGCGCACATGCAGGCCCCAGGTCGAGCGGAACAATGCCAAGAGCAGCCCGCCGGTGAGCAGGATGCTGATGGACATGACGAACAGGCCGTTGATGGGGATGTCCACGCCGTCCAGCGGCTGCCAGGAACCCATCAGCCAGTCGGGCAGCGTGGGGCTGACTTCACGCGGGCCGAACAGCGAGCGCAGCGTTTGCTGCAACACCAGCGACAAGCCCCAGGTCGCCAGCAGCGTGTCCAGTGGCCGGCGGTAGAGATGACGGATCATCAGCCACTCGACCAGCCAGCCCAGGCCGAAAGTCACGGCAAAGGCCAACAGGATGGCGATGAAGAAGTAGGCCGGCATCAAGCCGGGCGCGTACTGCTGGACCAGTTCGGAACAGAGATAGGTGCAATAGGCGCCCACCGCCAGGAACTCGCCATGGGCCATGTTGATGACGCCCATCTGGCCAAAGATGATCGCCAGGCCCAAGGCCATCAGCAACAGCACGCTGAAGACCGATAAACCGTTGAAGCCCTGCATCAGCAGGATGGCCCCGAGTTCGGAAAAGGATTCCATGGATGGCTCCCGGCAGTGAAATGGGCGCCGCGCGCCG
>NZ_JBHFII010000029.1:119117-162939 GCF_057334215.1 Achromobacter maghribensis
GCGGCGCCCGGATCGAGGTGATTACTGATAGCCCTTGGGGAAGGGATCGGGCTTGATCAGTTCCGGGGTTTCGAAGATCACGTCAACCTGGCCGTCCTTGCGAATCTGGCCGATGCGGGTCTTGCTCCACAGGTGGTGGTTGGGGTCGATCTTGACGTAGCCTTCGGGCGCTTCCTTGAATTCCAGGCCGGCCGAGGCGGCGACCACTTTGTCGACATCGAAGCTGCCGGCCTTTTCCACCGCCATCTTCCACAGCCAGGGGCCCAGATAGGCCGCCTGGGTCACATCGCCGATCACGGCGTTGGCGCCGTACTTGGCCTTGAAGGCTTCGACGAATTTCTTGTTGTTGGCGTTGTCCAGGCTCTGGAAGTACTTCATGCACGACCAGAAACCCTCGGCGTTTTCCCCGCCGATTCCCAGCAATTCGTCTTCGGTCACCGAAATGGTCAAGAGCTTTTGCTTGCCGCTGGTGACGCCAGCCGCCTTAAGCTGTTTGTAGAAAGACACATTGCTGCCGCCCACCACCACGGCGAACACAACATCGGGCTTTTTCAGTTTGATCTTGTTGATCAGCGAGCCGAATTGCGTGTGGCCCAGCGGGTAGTATTCCTCGCCGACCACTTCGCCCTTGAGCACGTTCTCGATATGCTTGCGGGCAATCTTGTTTGATGTGCGCGGCCAGATGTAGTCAGAGCCGATCAGGTAGAACGAGCGCGCTTTCTTCTCGCGCGACAGCCAGTCCAGGCTGGACAGAATCTGCTGCGTGGCCTCCTGGCCGGTATAGAAGACGTTCTTGGATTGCTCCAGGCCTTCATAAAAGGTCGGGTAGTAGAGCAGGCCGTTTTCTTTCTCGAACACCGGCAAGACCGCCTTGCGCGAGGCCGAGGTCCAGCAGCCGAACACGGTGGCGACCTTGTCGCTGACCAGCAGCTTGCGGGCCTTTTCAGCAAAAGTCGGCCAGTCGGAAGCGCCGTCTTCCTGGATGATCTTGATCTTGCGGCCCAGAATGCCGCCCATGGCATTGATCTGCTCGATGGCCAGGCGCTCGGATTGAATCGACCCTGTTTCGCTGATGGCCATGGTGCCGGTCGCCGAGTGCAACTGGCCCACCGTGACTTCGGTGTCGGTAATGGCAAGGCCGGTGGTGTTGATGGCCGAGGTGGCCGGGGCAGCCGCGCGCGACAGCGCCGGTATGCCCAACAGCGGAAGGGAGGCAAAAGCCAGGGCCAGGCGCCGGCGCGAGGGCGATTCCGGGGCAGTATCAAAAGGGGTTTTGCCAGACATCGATGACTCCTCAATGGATCACGACCAGGGAAACCGAGCATGCGCGGCACATGCCGCAGCCCGGAGGGTGAGGGCATACTAGGAGCCTATGACGCAGCGCAACATACGTTGATTGACGTAGAGGCAGGCCTGCCCCCGGGCGTTACAACGGCATCTACGTTCAATGACGTATCCCCAACTCCTCGGAGCCTGATTTGTCTGCCAGCGCGCCTCAACGCATCGTCAAGATCCGCCGCGACTACAACACCTGGGTCGCCAATGAGACGCTGGAAGACTATGCGCTGCGTTTCACGCCGGTGTCGTTTCGCAAATGGTCGGAGTTCCGCGTCGCCAATACCGCCCTGGGCGCCGTGTCTTTCCTGGCGCTGGAAGCCATTGGCGGCGCGCTGGCGCTGAACTATGGCTTTATCAACGCCTTCTGGGCCATCATCGCCGTGGCCCTGGTCACCTTCCTGACCGGCTTGCCGATTGCCTATTACGCGGCGCGCCACGGCCTGGACATGGACCTGCTGACGCGAGGGGCCGGCTTTGGCTATATCGGCTCGACCATTACGTCGCTGATCTACGCCTCCTTTACCTTCATCTTTTTTGCGCTTGAGGCGGCCATCATGGCGCTGGCCATCGAGCTGGCCACCGGCTTGCCGCTGTCCATCGGCTATCTCTTGTGCGCCGTGGTCATCCTGCCCATGGTGGCTTACGGCATTACCTTCATCAGCCGGTTGCAGGCATGGACGCAGCCGATATGGCTGGTGCTGCTGCTCTTGCCCTATGCCTTCATCGCCTTCCGGGATCCCGGGACCTTGCAGGAGTTTCTGCGGTTTCCGGGCTATGACGGCCGGGGCGGCAATTTCAATCTGCTGATGTTCGGCTCGGCGGTAGCGGTGGCCGCCTCGCTGGTGACGCAGATCGGCGAACAGGTCGACTTTCTACGCTTTCTGCCCGAACGCACGGCGGCCAACCGCAGACGCTGGTGGCTCGCCCTTATCTGCGCGGGTCCGGGCTGGATTTTGCCGGGCGCGGCCAAGATCCTGGGCGGCGCCTTTCTGGCCTGGCTGGCCCTGTCCCTGGGAGCGCCCGCCGACAAAGCGGGGGACCCCACCCATATGTATCTGGCAGCCTATACCTATGTGATCAGCGATCCCGGCCTGGCACTAGCGCTGGTAACGGCCTTTGTGGTGGTCTCGCAGGTCAAGATCAATGTGACCAATGCTTATGCCGGCTCGCTGGCCTGGTCCAACTTCTTTGCCCGCATCACGCACAGCCATCCGGGCCGGGTGGTGTGGCTGGTGTTCAACGTGCTGATCGCCGTGGTCCTGATGGAGATGGGCGTGTTCGGCGCGTTGGAGCATGTGCTGGCGGTGTTCTCGCACGTTGCGCTGGCCTGGATCGGGGCGCTGGTGGCAGATCTGGTGATCAACAAGCCTCTGGGTCTGTCTCCGAAACGGATCGAGTTTCGTCGCGCCTATCTGTATGACATCAACCCGGTCGGCGTGGGCAGCATGCTGATCGCCATGACGCTGGGCCTGCTGGCCTTTGCCGGCGTGTTTCCGGGCACGGCGGGCGCGCTGGCGCAGGCGTTGTCTCCCTTTGTAGCCTTGCTGGCGGCTTTTGTCTGCGCGCCTGTCATCGCCTGGCGCACGCGCGGGCGCTACAACCTGGCGCGGACGCCGGTCGATGTCGCGGGTTCGGACCATGTCTGCGTGATCTGCGCCAACCGTTTCGAACAGCCTGACATGGCGCATTGCCCGGCCTATAACGGTGCCATCTGTTCCTTGTGCTGCACGCTGGATGCCCGCTGCCAGGATCGCTGCAAACAGCAGGGACGTTTGAAGGATCAGGTGCAGGCGGTCTTGGGCTGGCTGTTGCCGGCGCGGGTCACACCGCTGCTGCATAGCCGCCTGGGCCACTACCTCTTGATCGTGGCGGGAATGGGCTCGCTGCTAGCCGGTATTCTGGGCTTGATCTACTACCAGGAATACGCCAGTCACATGCGGGCCGGCCTGGCCCCCACGGGTTTGCGGCCAACCTTCTTGAAGTTGTATGCCGCCTTGTTGCTGATCGGCGGCGTGGTGGCCTGGTGGCTGGTGCTGGCGCACGAAAGCCGACGCGTGGCGCAAGAGGAATCGGATCGTCAGACCCATTTGCTGCTGCGCGAAATCGAGGCGCACAAGCAGACCGACGCGCAGTTGCAACAAGCCAAGGAAGCGGCCGAAAGCGCCAACCTGGCCAAGAGCCGCTTCATGGGCGGCATGAGCCATGAGTTGCGCGCGCCCTTGAACAGCATTCTGGGTTACGCGCAGATTCTGCAGCGCGACCCGGGCCTGCCACCGGCGCGGCGTGAGGCCATCGATGTGATTCATCGCAGTGGCAAGCACTTGATCGGCCTGATCGATGGTTTGCTGGACATCGCGCGCATCGAGGCGGGCAGGCTAAGGTTGGAGAACAGCGAACTGCGCTTGCCGGCGTTTCTGGAGCAGATCGTGCAAATGTTCCGGCCGCAGAGCACGCTCAGAGGGCTGATCTTTCGCTATGAAGCGGCGGAACTGCCGTCCATCGTGCATATCGACGAAAAGCGGCTGCGGCAGATTCTGATCAACCTGCTGAGCAATGCGCTGAAGTTCACGTCGGAAGGACATGTGTCGATGCGCGTGAAGTCGGCGGCGGATATGGTGTTGTTCGAAGTAGAGGATAGCGGCCGAGGCATACCGGCCGAAGATCTGGAACGCATCTTTCTGCCCTTTGAACGCAGCTGGGCGGCGGTCGAGCAGGCCGATTCCGGCACGGGCCTGGGCCTGACCATCTGCCAAATGCTGACCGGCATCATGGGCGGCGAGTTGACGGTGCGCAGCGCCGTCGGCCGCGGCAGTGTGTTCACGCTCAAGCTGTTTTTGCCGGAGGTGCGCTCGCCGCGCCGCGATGCCCGACCGTCGGGGCTGGTGGTGGGCTATCGCGGCGAGCGGCTGCGGATCCTGACGGTGGATGACCAGCCTTCACAGCGGCGCCTGGTGCGCGACCTGCTGGAGCCGCTGGGCTTTGAGATACACGAAGCGCCGCATGGCGCCGCTTGCCTGGCCTGCGTGCATACGCTGCGGCCGGCCCTGATATTGATGGACGTGTCCATGCCGGTCATGACGGGATGGGAAGTCCTGCGGTGCCTGCGTGATGAAGGCGTGGCCGTGCCCATCGTGATGCTGTCCGCCAATATCCTGGGGCTGGATCCGAAAGACCCGGCGCAAAGCGGGCATGACGCGTTCATTGCCAAGCCCGTGATGGTTGATGATTTGCTGAATCAACTCGGCAGTTTGCTCAAGCTGGACTGGCAGGTGGCGCAGGTGGAAACGGCGCTGCCGGCGGGGGATCTGCATCGGGTGGCACTGGAGCGCGAGGATGCCGAGGCGCTGCTGGAACTGGGCGCCATGGGCTACATCAAGGGCATACAGGCCAAGCTGGAAGAAATACAGGGCCGCCGGGCCGAAGCACGCGAACTGACGATGCATCTGCGGGCGCTGGCGGGCGAGTTTCAACTGAGTGAATTCAATCAAGTGCTCAAACATCATGTACAGCGTCACCATGCCCACGCCCGATAAGAACCTCGTCATGCTGGTCGATGATGCGCCGGACAATCTGAAAATGCTCTCCACCGCATTGGATGCAGCGGGCTATCAGGTGCTGGTGGCAACCGATGGCCAGTCGGCGATAGAACGGGTGGATTTCGTGGTGCCGGATATCGTGCTGCTGGATGCGGTGATGCCTGGGATGGATGGGTTCGAGACCTGCGCGCGCCTGAAAGCGCATCCGGCGGCGGGAGATGTTCCCGTGGTGTTCATGACGGGCCTGACCGAGCCCGAGCACGTGTTGAAGGGGTTTCGAGTGGGCGGCGTGGATTATGTGACCAAGCCGCTGGACCCGGATGTGGTAGTGGCCAGGCTGCGAACGCATTTGCGCAATGCGCGCAGCCTGTCGGCGGCCTTTGATGCGATCGATGCGGCGGCACGAGCCGTAGTGGCGCTGGATGCGCGCGGACTGCCGATCTGGAAGACGGGCAAAGCGCGGATCTGGCTGGCAGCGTATTTTGGTTGCACGGAGGATGCGGCAGACCTGCCGGTGCCCTTGGCGGATTGGGTGGCAGTCAATCTGGCGGCCGGACCGGCGGCTGAACCCTTGGTAATCGTCAGTGCGCGCGGGCGTTTGACCTTGAGTCTGTCGGCATCACGGCGTAGCGGCGAGACGTTGCTGCTGTTGCAGGAGCAGGCGCCGCTGGCGCCGGCCTACGGTCTGACGCCGCGTGAGGCCGATGTGCTGCGCTGGTTGGCCAAGGGGAAAACCAATCGGGATATCGCCGAGATTCTGGGCATGGCGTCACGAACGGTGAACAAGCATCTGGAACACATCTACATCAAACTGGGCGTGGAAACGCGCGCGGCGGCGGCGGCGCTGGCGGTGCGGCATGGGGATGCCTTTTGAAGCGCGCCGCGGGTCCTCTGGCGCTAACGTGCCAGTTTGTCGGCGGCCTCTTGCAGGCCGTCGAGGATGCAGTCGGCCACGTGCATGGGGAATCCAGCCGGCAGTAGCGCGCGGACGGTCTTCACGACCCCGGGCGTGCGCGCCACCAGGTCGTCGATGACAGGCTCCACCCCCTTACCGTCGTGACTCACTACGCCATGCTCGGTGCCCACGGCAATCCAGTGCCGACGCAGGATGTCGCGCATGACCCGGTGGGGGTTTTCCGAGCGCACGGCCATGGCCATCTTGGCGTCGTACGGAGACAGCTGATCCGCCCCCTTGCCGATGACGGGGTAAGCCGAAAGCACGTCGTACAGCGGGGTGAGTTCGTAGGTGCCGCCCTGGCGCAGGAAAATGCTGAAGTTCTTCGCGTGGCCATCCGTGGCACGCAGCATCCAGAAGAGGACCTGGGCCTGGAAGAACGTGCGGCGGTCGCGGTCAGGAGCGCGCGACGTGGCCAACAGCTTCATGATTTGGCACACACCCGGCCCGCCGTCGGACTCGTACTTCAAATGCGGCGGGGTTCCCGTCGCCTGGCACATGTCTTCCTGCGGCAGCCGGACGAGCCAGCGCTTGCCCTCTACGTTCTCCCACCACATTCGGTCGAAGCGCTCGACCGCCAGCACCTTCATGTCCTCAAACATCAGGGGCTCGGTGCGCGCCACCGGCATTTGGTAGGCGCGCAGGACTTCGGAGCACAGCCACTCGTTTTCGACTGAGTCGCTCCAGTCGAACTTCATGTTTGCGACCAGGCCCAGCGGCAGCTTGAAGATGTGAGTGGTCGGTGTCGCGCCATGCGGCCGGCACCACCGCCCGTCGTACCAGAGCATGGCCGACTTTTCCTGTGCTCCGGCAATGGAGATGCGGAAGTCTTCATCCTCGGCAGCGTTGCGGCCCAGAGGGCCTGGCGCCAGGGTGTTGCGAAGCAGCTGGGCGATCTCGGCGTCGGTCATCGGAACCGCGTTCACCTCTTGAACGCCGTCCGGCGCCTCGGGGCCCGGCACTACCTGCAGCGCGCCGACGCAGTCCCGACCAACTTCAGCCAGCAGGGCGAACGCGTTGGTCGAGCCGGCCTGGTACCGACGTGCGACGCGCTCGCGAATTTCCTTGCTGTCCGGCAGCAGGTTTTCGAAGTAGGTGCGCACGGCTTCGCCACGGTGCGGGCGATTGCCCGGGGTGAAGGGGAGGGACAGCGACAGCGGGCGCCCCTGCTCGGAAGCCACCCAGGCGTCGGCATATTGCAGGACTTCTCCGACATGCGGTTGCGCGCTCCAGGTACCGACGAATTCGCCGTTCATCCAGAGATTCAGGGTGCGGGTGTGTGAGCGTCGGCCCATGGGCTCACCAGCTGGGGCCTGCCGACGCCTTGGGCGACGGCGATTCGCTGGTCTTGCGCAGCACGAGCTCGACGCCCAGGATGCTCAGAAGCTCCAGCAGGCGGTCGGCGCTGACCTTGTCGGCATGGCGCTCGAGATTAGACAAGGCCTGCTGGCTGACGCCCAGTCGCATAGCCGTATCCGCTTGGGTCAGGCCGGACTGTTTGCGAAAACCCTGGAGCAGCGCTGGCAGCTGCTCCGCCGTGCGGACGGTGAAATCGGGCATACAGGCCTCACGTTGTTTTGCCGATTTACAAATTATATTGAGTAAAATGGAAATACTCAATATAGATTGTAAAGTACAAATACAATGCGGGGATTGTATTTACGTTTTACAATTCGGAAGCTGTAAAACGCCCAGGCGGCGCTACGCGCGACGATTAGCCTTGAGGGCAGGCGCGGCGCGCCCCAACCTTTTGCCGGACACTGGGCAATCGCGGGGGTTTACGCTACGATTATTAATTCTCATTTATGCTTTCTAGCCCGCGCGGTTTGTCGCCCCGACCCGCGCCGCCCCCTCCCGTGAGCGTCTCCAACTCCCTGACCTCTCCCAGCGTGGAGGCCCTCTATTGCGATCACCACCGCTGGCTGCGCAGCTGGCTGTCGCATCGGCTGGGCAACGCTGCCGATGCCGCCGACCTGGCGCACGACACATTCCTGCGCCTGCTGAGCAAGGCGGTGTTTCCCCGTTTCGGCAGCGAGGGAGAAGCGCGCGCCTACCTGCGCACGGTGGGCCACGCGCTGTGCGTGGACCTGTGGCGCCGGCGCGAAGTCGAACGGGCCTGGCTCGACGCGCTGGCCGCGCAGCCCGAGCCTGTCACGCCCTCGGAGGAACACCAGGCCATCATCATCGAAACGCTGCTCGGCGTCGGCCGCATGCTGGGCCGCCTGTCGCAGAAAGCCGCCGCCGCGTTCGTCATGGCGCAGGTCGACGGCACGCCCTACCGCGATATCGCGGCCACGCTCGGCGTGTCCGAACGCATGGTCAAGAAGTACATCGCCCAGGCCATGCTGCAGTGCGCCCTGATCGAAGCCGGGTTGAACGCCTGACCATGCTGGCCAGCGACGCCCCAGCCCAGCCCGCAGGCCCGCCCGATGACTCCGTGGGGCGCGCGGGCGGCGTGACCGTCAATCATATTAAGCAGGCAGCCGAGTGGTACGCGACGCTGGCCGACGCTGGCGTCACCGAGCAGGACCGCGCTGCCTGGAACGCCTGGCTGGCCCAATCCGCCGCCCACGCCAAGGCTTGGGAACACGTCGAGGCGGTCAGCCGCAGATTCGACCCGCTGAGGCAGGGCAACGCCGGTGGCACGGTAGCGGTCGTGGGCGTCAACGCCGCCCGCCGCGCCTTCGTCAGCCGCCGCCACGTCGTCAACAGCGTCGCCGGCCTGCTCGGACTGGGCTCGGCGATGTGGCTGGGCTGGCGCTACACCCCCTTGCCAGCCGTGGTGGCGGCGCTGCGCGCGGACCACGCCACCGGCATCGGGGAGCGACGCGAACTGGCGCTGGCGGATGGATCTCGCGTGTGGCTCAACACAAGCACCGCGCTCCAGGTCGACTACCAGGATGTCGCGCGCCACCTGGTCCTGCTGGCGGGAGAAATCCTCATCGAAACCGCCCGCGACGGCCGCGGCAGGCCATTCTTCGTACAGACGCCTGCCGGTCGAGTGCAAGCCCTGGGCACCCGCTTCTCGGTGCAGTTGCAGGAACGGCAGACACGACTGGACGTGTTCGACGGCGCCGTCGAAATACGCACGCAGTCCGGCGAGCAAGGCCGCGTCGATGCCGGAAAGGCTGCGCTGTTCGACGCCCGCGCCTTGACGCCGCTGGCCACCGCTGCCCCCATGCGCGCTGCCTGGAGCAAAGGCATCCTACCCGCAGACGACATGCCGCTGGGCGACTTGCTGGCCGAACTCAACCGCTACCGCCGCGGCCACATCAGCGTCGCCCCGGACGTGGCCGAGCTGAGCGTCATGGGGGTCTATCCCACCGATGACACCGACCGCGCCCTGGCCATGCTGGCACAGGCCCTGCCGATCCGTATCCACCGCCCGCTGCCGTGGTGGATCACCGTCGACGCCCGCTAGTCCGCGGCCTTTTTTTCAACACACGGTTCCCTTTTTCCAGGCTCATCCGGTTTAGGAGCAAAGAGTCGATCAGACGACGTGAAGGGACCGCCCCACGGCCACCTCGCCCGTCCCCCCGCCTGCCATTGACCGCCGCGCCGCCGCGCGGCGACCGTCACTGCATCCGCGGGGCGCCTCATTGCCGCCCACCATCGAGGATAGCCACCCATGTACCGCCGCCGCACCTCCCGCCGCCCTGCGCCCTTGGCGCAGCCCCGCCTGTCCTCCGGCTCGTCCGAAGCGGCCTTGCGCCCGGCCATGCTGGCCTTGCACCTGTGCATGGCCGGCCCTGTGCTCGGCGTGCTGGCGTGGCCCGCGCAAGCCTGGGCCCAGCCGGCCAAGGCCGGGCCGGTGCGATCCTACGACATCCCGGCTGGATCGCTGAACGCGGTGCTGAACCGCTTTGCCGAAGAAGCGGGCGTGCTGCTGTCGGCGCCAGGCAACCTGACTGCCGGCAAGACCAGCGCGGGGTTGCGCGGCGACTATGGCGTGAAGGCCGGCCTTGCGGCGCTGCTGGCGGGCAAGGGCCTCGAAGCAGAGCGCCAGCCGAACGGCACCTATGCCTTGCGCGTCGTGCCAGCGCCGGCGACAGGCGCGACACCCGTACTGCCCGCCGTCACCGTCACGGCCACCGGCGTATCCGGTGAACCGCCTGCCGCCTACGCGGGCGGGCAAGTGGCGCGCGGCGGTCGCCTGGGGCTGCTCGGCAACCGGGACATGATGGACACGCCGTTCAACGTCACCAGCTACACCGCCGAACTGATCGAAAACCAGCAGGCCATCACGGTGGCCGACGTCCTGGCCAATGATCCTTCCGTGCGCACCGTGTCCTATGGACTGACGAACACGGCGGCGGGCGGCGAGATCTTCATGATCCGCGGCCTGTCGGTGCAGGACTCGATCCTGTTCGACGGCCTGCCCGGCATCATCTCCAGTCGCGCTGGCGCCGCCGAGCTGGTGGATCGGGTGGAGATCCTCAAGGGACCCAACGCATTGCTCAACGGCATGGCCGTGGGCGCAGGCGGCGCCGTGGGCGGCGCCATCAACCTGGTTCCCAAGCACGCGGAGGACAAGCCCCTGACGCGCCTGACCACCACCTACCTGTCCGATGGCAACGTCGGCGGCCATCTGGACGTCGGCCGCCGCTTCGGCGAGGACAACCAATGGGGCATCCGCTTCAACGGTCTGTACCGCGACGGCGCCACCGCCACCGCTGGCCAATCAGTCGAATTCGGCGCGGCAGTGATCGGCCTGGACTACCGCGGCGCCACGTTGCGGGCCTCGCTGGATGCAGGACACCAGACCATGAACAACGAGGCGCCACAGGGCGCGGCGGGGTTTGGCGTCGATGACGGCGTGCCGATCCCGCGGCCGCCGCAGGCCAGGCGCCAGATCGCCCAGGACTGGGAATACTCCCGGTCGAGCAGCAATTACCTGCTGGCCAAGGCCGAGTACGACGTTGCTCCCGACTGGACGCTGTACGGCGCATTCGGCGGCAGCCGGACGCAGTCTCGCTACCTGTCGACCGATCTGTTCATCACGGACGCCGCCGGCAATGCGCAGGCGACCGTCTACTACTGGCCCAACTGGGTCGAGAACCGGGTCGCCCAGGCCGGTGTGCGCGGCGCGTTCGACACCGGCGCATTCAGGCACCAGGTCAACCTGAACGCCACCTATCTGACCAGCGATACCGGCTACACGAACGCCTACTACGGCTTCAGCCAATTCAGCACCAACATCTACCATCCGACGACCGTCGAGCGCCCGTCGACGGCGGGTTTCAAGTCCGATCCACCCCAGACCAATTCGCTGCGCTTGCCGTCCGTGGCGCTCTCGGACACGGTCTCGTGGCTCGACGACCGCGTGTCGATCACGCTGGGTGCCCGTTACCAGCGCGTCAAGAACGTCGGCACCGACACCGGCATCGGCGTGGCCAGCGCCACCTACGACAAGCAGGCCATCACGCCGGCCTTGGCCGCCGTGATCAAGCCGTTGCCGGACCTGTCGATCTACGGCAACTACATCGAGGGCCTGATCCAGGGCGACACCGCGCCGATGGGCACGACCAACGCCGGCCAGATGTTCGCGCCGATCAAGGTCAAGCAACGCGAAGTCGGCGCGAAGTACGACTTCGGCCGCTTCAGCGCCACCGTCAGCCTGTTCCAGATCGAAAAACCGAGCGGCCTGGCGATCGCCAACGGCGACGGCACCTCGACCTACCGGGTCGGCATGGAGCAACGCAATCGCGGCGTGGAACTGAATGTCTTCGGTGAAGCGACGCGCGGCCTGCGCCTGTTGGGCGGCGTGGCCTATATCGACCCCCGGCTCACCAAGACGGAAGGCGGCGTCTACGATGGAAAGCGCGCGCCCAACGTGTCGCGCTGGCAGTTGAACCTGGGCGGCGAATACGACCTGCCGGCCCTGCCCGGGCTGACGCTGACCGCGCGCATGACCTCCACCAGCGAGCAATACCTGGACCAGGCCAATACGCGCAGCATTCCCGGCTGGACACGCTGGGACTTCGGCGCGCGCTACGCGACCCGCGCATGGGATCGGCCTCTGGTGCTGCGCGCCGGCATCAACAACGCCTTCGGCCGCAATTACTGGTCGGGCAGTTCCAGCAATTGGCTGTATCTCAGCCAGCCGCGGACCTTCACGTTATCGGCAACGATGGATTTCTGACGCGGCCCGCGACCGCATCGCAGCACCACGGCCGCCCCCTGCCGACCGGCGCGCAATCGCCGGCGCTGGCAGGGGCGCGTGTCATTCCCCCAGTGTGTCCTGGTCGATTGACCAATTCGGGGTGGGCCGAGAATACGGCCAAGTTACGATTTCGCCGCTTCACTCCACCGTCACGCTCTTCGCCAGATTCCGCGGCTTGTCCACGTCCGTGCCGCGCGCGCATGCCGTGTGGTACGACAGCAGTTGCAGCGGGATCGTGTGCAGGATCGGCGACAGCTTGCCGTAGTTCTCCGGCATGCGGATCACGTGCATGCCTTCGGCGCTCTGGATCTTGCTGTCGGCGTCCGCGAACACATAGAGTTCGCCGCCACGCGCGCGCACTTCCTGCATGTTGGACTTCAGCTTTTCCAGCAGCTCGTCCTTGGGCGCGATGGTCACGACGGGCATGTGCTCCGTCACCAGCGCCAGCGGGCCGTGCTTGAGTTCGCCGGCCGGGTAGGCTTCGGCGTGGATGTAGCTGATTTCCTTCAGCTTCAGCGCGCCTTCCAGCGCGATCGGGTAGTGCATGCCGCGGCCCAGGAACAGGGCGTTTTCCTTGGACGCAAAGCGGTCGGCCCACGCCATGATCTGCGGTTCCAGTGCCAGCACCGAACCGATGGCCACCGGCAGGTGACGCAGCGCCTTCAGGTGCTCGGCTTCCTGTTCGTCGCTCAGGCGGCCGCGCGCTTGCGCCAGCGTCAACGTCAGCAGGAACAACGCGGTCAGCTGCGTGGTGAACGCCTTGGTCGACGCCACGCCGATTTCAACGCCGGCGCGCGTGATGTAAGACAGCTTGCACTCGCGCACCATCGCGCTGGTGGACACGTTGCAGATGGTCAGCGTGTTTTCCATGCCGAGCGAACGCGCATGCTTCAGCGCGGCCAGCGTATCGGCGGTTTCGCCGGACTGCGAGATCGTCACCACCAGCGAACGCGGGTTGGGCACGCTGTCGCGATAGCGGTATTCGCTGGCGATTTCGACGGCGACCGGGATCTTGGCGATGGACTCGATCCAGTACTTGGCGGTCAGGCCCGCGTAGTAGCTGGTGCCGCAAGCCAGGATCAACAGCGAATCGATGTCCTTGAAGACCTTGAAGGCATCGTCGCCGAACAGCTCGGGCGTGATGGCTTCGATGTCTTGCAAGGTATCTCCGACGGCGCGCGGCTGCTCGAAGATTTCTTTCTGCATGTAGTGGCGGTAAGGCCCGAGTTCGGCGGCGCCCGTGTGCACGTGCACGGTGTGCACTTCGCGGTCCACGTTCTTGCCCGCGGCGTCCACGATCCAGACACGCGACAGTTGCAGGTCGACGACGTCGCCGTCTTCCAGGTAGATGATCTGGTCGGTGGTGCCCGCCAGGGCCAACGCGTCAGAAGCCAGGAAGTTTTCATTCTGGCCCACGCCCACCACCAGCGGCGAGCCTTGGCGCGCGCCAACGACGCGGTGCGGTTCGTCACGGCAGAACACGGCGATGGCGTAGGCGCCATGCAGGCGGCGCACGGCGTTTTGCACGGCTTCGAACAGGTCGCCGGCGTACAGGTGATTCACCAGATGCGCGATGACTTCGGTGTCGGTCTGGCTTTCAAAGATGTAGCCCACGGCCTGCAGCTCGGCGCGCAGTTCGTCGTGGTTCTCGATGATGCCGTTGTGGACCAGCGCGATGCGCGGTTCGTCGTTGCCCAGGTGCGAAAAGTGCGGATGGGCGTTGTGCGTGGCCGGCACCCCGTGCGTGGCCCAACGGGTGTGGGCGATGCCGGTGAACCCTTGCACCTTGTCTTCGGCGACCTGCTCGGCCAGTTCGGCCACGCGCTGCGTGCTGCGCGTGCGGCGCAGATGGCCGTCCGCGTAGACGGCGACGCCGCAGGAATCGTAGCCGCGATATTCCAGCCGCTTCAGGCCTTCAACGAGGATCGGGGTGATGTCGCGCTGGGCGACGGCGCCAACAATGCCGCACATAGGAGAGACTCCGCTAAGTTCGTGTACCGACGCATTGTGCGCGACCCACCAAGAAATATGATTTCTTTATGTGCGAATAAGTGGAATTTAATTCCCTTACATAATTGTGATTAAATTATCTTTCTTGCAAACCACATTTTTGAATTAATCATGCAAAACGTGCCGATTTTGCTACCGGAACTTGATGATCTGGACCGGCGCATTCTTGAACAGTTACAAGAAGACAGCTCGTTGACCAACCAGGATCTGGCCGCGCGGGTGCATGCGTCGCCCCCGACATGCCTGCGGCGGGTGCGGCGACTGCTGGACGAAGGCGTCATCGACCGTCAGGTCGCCCTCCTGGCTGCCGACAAGCTGGGCAGCACGCTGACCGCGATCGTGGAAATCACGCTGGACGTGCAGGCGGCGGAAAGCCTGGATGCGTTCGAGCAAAGCATGCTGGTCGAGCCCGCCGTGCTGCAGTGCTATCGGGTGTCGCCAGGGCCGGACTTCGTGGTGATCGCGCAGGTCAAGGACATGCCGGCCTATCACGCGCTGGTGCACCGGGCGTTCACGGCCCAGGCGAATGTGCGCAACGTGCGCACGTTCTTCTCGGTGCACCGCGCCAAGTTCGAGACGCGGATCGACGTGCGCGGGTAACGCCAGGCGTCCCGTCTACCGCCGGCCCAGCAGGCGCTCGAATTGCGCCAGGTAGCGGTTGCCCATCTCCTGGACGTCGTGTTCCGTCTTCACGTATGCGTAGGCGCGCTGCGTGACATCGTCACGGAACGCTGCGTCGTCCAGGCAACGGGCCATACCGGCCGCCATGGCCTGGTGGTCGCCCACCGCCACCAGCACGCCGCGGCCGTCGGCCAGGCTTTCCTTCAAGCCGCCCGCGTCGGTGGACACCACCGGCACGCGCTGCAGGAAAGCGTCCAGCACGCTGCTGCCTAGCGCTTCTTCTTCGGAGCTCATCACGAACACGTCGAGAATGCTGTAGAAGTCTTCGACGCCTTTGCGAAAGCCCGCAAAGCGGTAGACGTCTTCGATGCCCAGCTTCTTGGCTTCGTCCTTGGCCTGCTGCTCGCGATCGCCGCCGGCACCGAAATGCAGGAAGACGAAGTCGCGGCGCGTCCTGGCCAGCTCGCCCACGGCGCGCACCAAGGTCACCGGGTCTTTGTCGCGGATCAGCGCGGCAGACGTCGCCATGACCTTTTTGCCCGCCAGATCGAATTCACGGACCAGGGCGGCAACGTTTTCCGCGTTGATCTCGTGCGGTTCGACGGCGCTGCGGATGATGACCGGTTCGATGCCCAGCCGGCGCGGTTCGCTTGCGGCCATCTCGCTGATGGCCACGAACAGGTTGGCATGGCGCCACTTGAAGCCCGTCTTCCACTCATCGCCCGGCTTGACCACGAACGACGTGCGGCGCGAAAACACCACCGGACTGCGATGCAGCCATTTCGTCAGCACGGCCCACGTGATGGTGTTGGCGGTCTGCGCGTGGATGATGTCGTAGCGGCCGGCGCCAGCCAGGAACGCCAATTGACCCGGCACGTTGCGGCAGGTGTGGGCCACAAAGCCCTCTTGGCGGGCGCGCTCGGCAAGCGGCGCGCCCTCACGGCACATCACTTCGACGTCATGGCCCGCCTTGCGGAAGGCGCGCATGCAATACAGCGTCTGCCGTTCGCCGCCGCGCCAGCCTTTTTCGAAGTTCAGTTGCAGGATTTTCATGCGCGCCCGATGCCGGAGTACTCGAAGCCCTGGCCGCGCACGTCGGCCGGCGTGTAGAGGTTACGACCGTCGATGATCAGCGGCGTCTTCAGCAAGGCCTTCACGCGGTCGAAGTCGGGCGCGCGGAAGACCTTCCATTCGGTCGCGATCAGCAGCGCGTCCGCGCCGTCCAGTGCGTCGTACATGTCGGTGGCGAAGGTGATGCCGGGCTGGCCGACCAGCATGCGCGCGGCCTCGTGCATGGCCACCGGATCATAAGCGCGCACCTCGGCGCCGCGGCGCGTCAGTTCGGCAATGACCGTCAGGCTGGGCGCTTCGCGCATGTCGTCGGTGTTCGGCTTGAACGACAAGCCCCACAGCGCGATCTTGCGGCCGCGCAGGTCTTCGCCGTAGCGTGCCACCAGCTTTTCCGACAAGCGGAACTTCTGCGCATGGTTGGCGGCCTCGGCGGCTTCGATGACCCGCATGGGCAAGGCGTTTTCCGCGGCGGTGTTGACCAGCGCCTGCACGTCCTTGGGGAAGCAGGAACCGCCGTAACCCGCGCCGGGGTACAGGAAGTGGTAGCCAATGCGAGGGTCCGCGCCGATGCCGCGGCGCACCTGCTCGATGTCGGCGCCCAGCGCTTCGGCCAGGTTCGCCATTTCGTTCATGAACGAGATGCGCGTGGCCAGCATGGCGTTGGCGGCATACTTGGTCAGCTCGGCCGAGCGCACGTCCATCACCATCAGGCGGTCGTGCGTGCGCTGGAACGGTTCATAGATGCGGCGCATCACGCCAACCGTGTAGTCGTCGTCGGCGCCGACGATCACGCGGTCCGGGCTCATGAAGTCGTTGATGGCGGCCCCTTCCTTCAGGAATTCGGGGTTGGACGCCACGCTGAACGGGATCTGGACGCCGCGCACGGCGAGTTCCTTGTCCACCACCGCGCGCACCCGGTCGGCCGTGCCGACGGGCACGGTGGACTTGTCCACGATCAGCTTGCGGGACGTCATGTGACGCGCGATGTTCTGGGCGGCGGCCAGCACGTATTTCAGGTCGGCGGAACCGTCTTCGCCGGGCGGCGTACCCACGGCGATGAACTGCACGTCGCCGAAGGCCACGCTTTGCGCCACGTCGTCCGTGAAATGCAGGCGGCCCGCCTGCACGTTGCGGCGAACCAGGTCTTCCAGGCCGGGCTCGTAGATGGGAATGCCGCCCTGGCGCAGCAGGGCGATCTTCGCCGCGTCCACGTCCAGACACATGACGTCGTTGCCCATGTCGGCCAGGCACGCTCCCGACACCAACCCCACGTAACCGGTACCCACGACCGTGATTTTCATGCCTGCACGCCTTCAAAATAGGGAATCTTGCGCGCCCGGTCCCTGGACCAGGCGCTGGCCGCCATTATAGAAGCGGCCAGGGCGCAAGGGCGGACCCGCCCCAGGCCCCGTCGACACTAACCGGCGCTAGACCCGCAGTTTGTTGAACCGGACGGTGTTGACCACCACCGCCAGCGCGGCACAAACCGTTCCCAGCACCAGCGCCAGCCCCGGGCCATGCGCGACGCTGACGCTGAATGCAATGGCCACCAACGCCGTGCCAAAACTCTGGCCGAACACCCGGGTAGTCGCCTGCAGGCCGCCCGCGGCGCCGCTGCGCGAGCGGGGCGCCGCCGACAGCATGGCGCGGTTGTTGGGCGTCTGGAAGAAACCGAAACCCACTCCGGCCACGAACATGCCCGCCACGATGAACCAATTGGATACCGACGACGGCAGCAACGCCAGCCACAGCATGCCGGCCACCATGGTCGCCGCCCCCACGCCGCTGAGGGTGGCGGCGGAATAGCGATCGGACAGCCGGCCCGCCAGCGGCGCGATGATGGCGGTGCCCACGGGCCAGGCGCCCATCAACATGCCCACCTCCAGGTACGGACGGCCAAGCACCTGCTGGAAATAGAAGGGCAGCGACACGTACGACGCCATTTGCGCGGCGAAGGTGCAGGCCGATGCACCCACGGCGAACGCCAGCGGGCGGATACGCAGCAGGTCCACCGGCACCAGCGGCGCCGGCTGCTTGCTGACGCGGCGCACCAGCACCCAGCCCGCCACGGCCGCGATCGCCACCAGGCCGATGCCCCGCAGCAGATCCTGACCCATCATGTCCACGCCCGAAATGAAAACGCCCAGCGTCGCCATGCAGAGCAGGGCGCTGACCCAGTCCAGCTTCACGTCGTTGCGCGGCACTTCAGGCAGGTGGCGCAGGCCGAACATCGCCAGCACGCAAATGGGCAGGTTCACCGCGAAGATCCAGGGCCACGGCGCGACCGACAGAATGGCGGACCCGATGGTGGGACCCAGCACCGACATCACGGCCACCGTGGTGGCGTTGATGCTGATGCCCCGGCCCAGCATCTTCAGGGGATAGATGTTGCGCACCAGGCCGCCGAACATGCACATCAGGGTGGCGGCGCCCACGCCCTGGAACACCCGCGCCGCGGTCAGTTGCCACAGCGTGCCGGCCAGCGCGCACCCCAACGAGGCCAGGGTGAACAGTATCAGGCCAAAGGTGAACATGCGGCGAAAGCCGATGCGTTCGGCCAGCGCCGACAACGGCAGCAGCGTCATCACCACCGCCAGATTGTAGGCATTGACGATCCAGACGGCTTCGGCGGGCGAGGCGTGGAGATCGACGGCGATGGTGGGCAGCGCCACGTTGGCGATCGTGGTGTCCAGCACCGACAGGCTGATGCCCGTCATCACCGTGGCTGCCGCCCAGTACCGGCGGGGGGCCGGCAAACCGTCGGGCGGCGCGGGCTTGGCGCCCCCGCCCGGCGGTGTGTCCCGGGCGGAGTCGTTCTCCGCCATCACGACTTTTTGACCGGACGCTGCCAACCCTCGACCGTAAGCTGTTTAGCGCGCGACACGGTCAGCTTGTCGGCCGGCGCGTCGCGGGTCAAGGTCGTGCCTGCGCCGAGCGTCGCGCCGCGGCCCACGCGCACGGGCGCCACCAGCTGAGTGTCCGAGCCAATGAAAGCGTCGTCTTCGATGACCGTGCGGTGCTTGTTCACACCGTCGTAATTGCAGGTGATCGTGCCGGCGCCCACGTTCACGCGCTGGCCGATGTCGGCGTCGCCGATGTAGGCCAGGTGATTGGCCTTGCTGTCCGCGCCCAGCACGCTTTTCTTGATCTCGACGAAGTTGCCGACGTGGCTGCGGTCGCCCAGTTCAGCGCCCGGGCGCAGGCGGGCATACGGGCCCACGCGTGCATCCCGGCCCACTTCGGCCTGCTGCAAGTGACTGAAGGCTTCGATCTGGGTGCCGGCGCCGACGGTCACGTCGCGCAGGACGCAGTGCGGGCCCACGCGCACGCCATCGGCCAACGTCACGTTGCCTTCGAACACGCAACCCACGTCGATGAACACGTCGCGCCCGCACGTCAGCGTGCCGCGCACGTCAAAGCGCGCCGGATCGGCCAGCGTGACGCCCGCTTCCAGTTGGCGGCGGGCCTGCTCGCCCTGCCAGCGGCGTTCCAGTTCGGCCTGTTGCACGCGGCTGTTCACGCCCAGCGTTTCCCAGCCCGCGCCAGGTTGGGCCGCGCCCACCGGCACGCCATCGGCAACGGCCAGGCCGACCACGTCGGTCAGGTAGTACTCGCCCTGCGCGTTCTTGTTGTCGATGCGGGACAGCCAGTCTTTCAGCTTGGCGGTCGGGGCGGTCAGAATGCCGGTGTTCACTTCCTTGATGGCGTGTTCCGCTTCCGAGGCGTCCTTGTGCTCGACGATGCGGCACACATTGCCCTGGGCGTCGCGCACGATGCGGCCGTAACCCGTGGAATCCGCCAGGACTTCCGTCAGCACGGCGGCGCCCGCGGCGCGCGCGGTCAGCAGGCGTTGCAGCGTGTCCGGCTGCACCAGGGGCACGTCGCCGTACAGCACCAGCGTCACGTCGTCCTTGCCGTCGCCTTCCAGCAACAGCGGCACCGCTTGCTGCACGGCGTGGCCGGTGCCTTGCTGCGGCTGCTGCAGCACGAAGTGCAAGTCAGCCTGACCGTCGAACGCCTGTTTGACACGATCGGCGCCGTGGCCCACCACGACGATGATGCGCGCCGGTTTCAGTTGGCGCGCGCTATCCAGCACGTGGCCCAGCATCGGTTTGCCGGCCAGCGTGTGCAGCACTTTGGGAAGATCGGACTGCATGCGTTTGCCCAGTCCGGCGGCAAGAATCACTACGTTAAGCATAAGTTCCATGAAAGGTTGGGACGGCCGAGCGGCCTTGCGGCCGTCTCGCTTGTCGATTGAAAGGGGGTCAGGGCTTGCCGTCGGCAGCCCCGGATTTCTTGGCGGTCTTCGTCGCCGATTTGCCGGCCGTCTTGGCGGCAGGCTTGCGCGACGCCGGTTTGGAAGCTTTCGCTTCGGTCTTCGCGGCGGCCTTGGATTCGCCGGGCTTGGCCCGCGCATCCGCGCCTGGGTCCGTGCCCGGCGCGGCGGGCGTGCCCGGCATGGACGCGGCGGTGGCGGCCGCAATCTGGTTGAACTGCTGCTGCAGCAGATCCCACCATGCCTTGGACGCCGATTGCGCGGCGGCGCCCATTTGTTCGCTCATGCCTTGCATGGCCGACTCCGGCGTGGCCTTGTCCGCGGCCTCATCCGCCTCCGCGTCCTTGCCGGCCGGCGCATCTTGCGCGTGGCCTTGCGCCGACGACGGATTCGACGCGGGCTTGGCCGCGGCCTTGGGCGCGGCCTTGGGCGCGGGTTTCAGGCCCAGCACCACTTCAAGGGGAGACGCCGCGCCGCTATCGCGCATCGCGCCCATGTCCATATTGGCCGCGCTATCCACAAACGCGCGCAACGTGCTGATGGTGGAGCGCTGCACTTCCATGCCCTGGATGGTGGACGACAGCATTGACAGGTTCATGCGCAACCAGTTTTCAACCGAGCGCAGTTCCGCGATGCGGCGGTCCAGGTCTTCAAGGTTCATGGGAGGCGCCATCGGCAAGCTACTGGCCAGACCGCCGGGTCCGGTCAGGCCCGCCCACGCCTGGCGCATCATTTCCATGCTGGCCAAGAGGGGATTGCCCGACAGGTCGGAATTCTGTCCCATGCCAGGAAGGACGAACGGATTCGTGAAGTGGTCGCTCATGACAGGTCTCCCCAAATGCGGATGGTTTCCGCCGGCTGCCGGTCAACCCGGCACCAGCTGATTATTCTCCACGCGCACCCGGTCGCCCGAGGCAAAGGCGAACGGCTGCGCGCTGCGGAACTGGCGCGCACTACCGTCGCCCATGCGGACCGTCAGCTCATAGTGCGTCACCGTTTGTTGCTGTCTGATATTACGCTCAACTTCACGGCCTGCCAAAGCGCCGCCCACGGCGCCCAGCACGGTCAGCGCCGTCTTGCCGCTGCCTCCGCCAAACTGATTACCCACAACGCCGCCCACGACGCCGCCGCCGATGGTGCCGACCAGATGATTGCTATCGTCCTTCGCGGGGACTTGCACCTGGCGCACCGACTCCACCACGCCGCAGCTCTTGCAGGCTTGCGGCGCCGGAGCCGGGGCCGAGGCGGCGGGACGGGGCGCCGCGGCAGAGGCCGGACGGCCGGTTTGGGCCGGTGCAGGCGCAGGCGGCTCGGAGGCTTGCGAGGCGGAAGCCTGCGGCGCGGGTGCCAGGTTGGCGCTTTCCGGGCCTGCGCTGACCACGGGCGCCTCCGCGTGGGGATTGGCCGACGGCGAGGGCAACCAGCCCATCACCGCGGCCACGCCCACCGCGCACATGACAATGACGGCAATCGCCGCGGCGGCGACCAGCGGGTGCAGGCCGCGGCGCGGGGTGTCGATTCGGGTGGTATTCATGATGAAGCTCCATCGTAACTAACCGGCATCGGTATAGCACCCGGGCGCCGTTTCGGCATGTTGCGATGGTGACGCTTCTTTGCAGCCGCCGGGCCGGTGGACAGGCCATCCCATTCGTGGACAATAGGCGCATGGATTCCATTTCCTTGCCCCAGCTCGAACAGGCGATCAACTATTGGCGCAACTTGTCGCCATCGGTCGGCGACGAATCGCGCCTGTGCCCCGAAGCCGCGGCGCTGGCCACGCCCTACGCCCTGATGATCATCACCCACCGCCACGACATCCCGGTGGCCGAGCTCAATGAAAAAGCCCAGGCGGCACTGGCCGGCTGGGCTGCTTCGGGCGCGCGCGCCCCGACCGATCCCTGATCAGCCTTTCAGCAGGGCCTTGATGTCGTGCGTCAGGGCGTCCACGCCCAGGTTGTTGTTGGCCAGCACGCGGGATTCGCCCTTGCCATCCAGCAAATAGAACGCGGCGGTATGGTCCATCGTGTAGTTCCCGTCCTTGGTGGGCGCCTTGGCGTAGTACGCCTTGAACGACGCGGCAGCCTTTTTGACCTGGTCCGGCGTGCCGGTCAGGCCCAGGAAGCGCGGATCGAAGGCCGTGACGTACTGCTTCAACACGTCCTGCGTGTCGCGCTCGGGGTCCACGGTGATTAGCAGCACCTGCACGCGCTCGGCGTCCGGGCCCAGCTTCTTCATGACTTCGGTCAGCTCGGCCAACGACGTGGGGCACACGTCGGGGCACTGCGTGAACCCGAAGAACACCACCACCACCTTGCCGGCGAAGTCGGACAACTGGCGCGTCTTGCCGTTGGTGTCGGTCAGTTCCATGCCGCGGCCCAGCTGGGTGCCGCTGATGTCGCTGCCTTTGAACGTGGGCGCGCTTTCGCCGCAAGCGGCAAGAGCGGCGGTGAAGGCGGCAGCGGCGCCGAAGCGCAGGGCCAGCCGGCGGCTGGCGGAAAACACGGACATCAACAACCTCCAGGGGGTCAGCGCAGCAGGCCGACCCAGTGGTCCACCAGCAGGGCGCCGAACAGCAGCGCCAGGTAGAGAATGGAAAAACGGAACATGCGGCGCGCCAGCTCGTCGCTATAAGCGCGGTACAGGCGCCAGGCATACGAGACGAACATCCCGCCCAGCACCAGCGCCGACAGCAGATAGAGTTCGCCGCTCATGCGGATGGCGTAGGGCAACAGGGTCGTGGCCACCAGCGCCACGCTGTACAGCAGGATATGCAGGCGCGTGAACTGGTTGCCGTGGGTGACGGGCAGCATCGGCAGGCCGGCCTTGGCGTAATCGTGGTTGCGATACAGCGCCAGCGCCCAGAAGTGCGGCGGCGTCCAGATGAAGATGATCAACACCAGCACCCATGCTTCGGCAGGCACCGAATCCGCCACGGCGGCCCAGCCCAGCGCCGGGGGCATCGCGCCGGACAAGCCGCCAATCACGATGTTCTGCGGCGTGCGCGGCTTGAGAATGACGGTGTAGATGACGGCGTAACCCACAAACGTGGCGAAGGTCAGCCACATGGTCAGGGGGTTGACCAGCGTGTACAGCACGAACATGCCTGCGCCGCCCAGCAGGCCAGACAGGCTCAGCACCTGGAAAGCCGAAATGGTGCCTTGCGCCGTGGCGCGGCGGGCCGTGCGCAGCATACGCGCGTCGACCTCCTGTTCGATCAGGCAGTTGATGGCGAAAGCGGCTGCGGCAAGCAGCCAGATGCCAATCGTGCCGAACAGCACGCGGCGCATGTCGGGGATGCCCGGCGCGGCAAGGAACATGCCGATGACTGCGCAAAACACGGCCAGCTGCGTGACGCGCGGCTTGGTGAGTACGAAGTATTGGCGAAACAATCCGGATTGGGGAGCGGCAAGACTGGTCATAGTGGACCCTATTTTAAACGCGCACCGAATTGGGGCCATAGCCCGCCGCCGGCGCGCCTCCCGCTGTGGACAAACGCACCATCAGCACCACGGCGGCCAAGGTCAGGCCCGCGGCTCCTCCATTGTGCAGCACGGCGATCAGCAGCGGCCACTGGAAGAAGATGGTGGTGAGGCCGGTGAACAACTGCGCGGTCAGCAGCGCCAGCATCAGCGTGGCGGGGCCGCGCAGCCCAGGTTCGGCCCGCAGCCGCCAGGCCAGCGTGCCCAGGTACAGGAACACGACAAAGGCGAAATTGCGGTGCACCCAGTGGATTGCCGTCAGGGCGGGCTGCGAGATCATCTCGCCCGAGGGCAATTCGCCCAGGCCGCGGATCACCGAATAGCCGCCGTGGAAGTCCATGTCCGGTACCCACTTCCCGTGGCACATGGGGAAATCCATGCAGGCCAGCGCGGCATAGTTGGTACTGACCCAACCGCCCAACGTCACCTGCACCAGCAGCAGACCAAACCCCACCGCTACCCACGGCTTCCAGCGGGCCGCCGCCGCGCCGATAGGCAGATGCGGACGCTCACGGGCAGACAGCCAGGTCATTAACGCCAGCACCGACAGCCCGAACACCAGATGGGACGTCACCACGGCCGGCATCAGCTTGTGGGTCACCGTCCAGGCGCCGAACGCGCCCTGCACGCACACGGCGACAAGCGTCGTGACGGCCAACGCGGGCGAACGGCCCAGTTCGCGCCGATAACGCCACGCCATATAGACGATGCCGATGATGAGCATGCCCAGGATGGTCCCGACATAGCGGTGGATCATCTCGATCCAGGCCTTGGACATCGTCACGGGGCCGAAGGGCATCGCTTGCGACGCCTGGTGGATGTCGCCCTGCGCGCCCAGCGGCGTCACGCTGCCGTAGCAGCCGGGCCAGTCGGGGCAGCCCAGGCCCGAGTCCGTCAGGCGCACGAAGGCGCCGAACATGATCAGGTCCAGGGTCAGAAACCAAGTGAAAAAAACCAGCTTGCGATACCGCGCTTTGATGCGTTCCATTTCCCTACCATTACTCTGCCGCGCCGCGGGAATCCCGCGGCACGTGAAACCCGTCATCCAATCCTGGAGTTATAGACCAGCTTGCTGATGTCTTTGCGCACTTTGACGCCGTCGGCTTCGGCGGGGTACTGCATCATCAGATTGCCCAGCGGGTCGATCACCCACATCGGCTCCGGCAACCCGGGCTGGCCGGCGGCCGTGTCCCGCGCCAGCAGGTAGCGCGCCAGTTGATCGGGGTCCGCGCGCAGCATGACCGTGCCCTTGTAGGCTTCCAGCACCTTGTCCGGCACTGGCGCGTCATCGGTGATGAACCAGACGCGCGCCAGGCGGTCCACGTTCTTGCCCTGGCTGGCGTGGCTGTTGCGCGTGATGTAGAGCTTGCGGGCGCAGCTTTCCGGGCAAGCCGCGCCGTCCGCCGTCACCAGCAGCCACTTGCCCTTCAGGCTTTGCAGGTCGAAAGGCTTGCCGTCCAGTGTGGTCAGCTTCAGTTCGGCCGCCGCCGGCATCGGGCGCTGCGGCGACACCAGCGTGCCGTAATTGCTGGAATCCGCCGGCCACCACTGCGGGTTCATGTACACCACGAAGGCGGCCACGATCGGCGCCAGCGAACACAGAAACACCAGCAGCATGGGCATCAATGAGCGCTTGCCTGCGGGTTTGTTGGATGAAATATCGCGAGCCACTTTATATCCTGGATGATTCGTTCATGGACGCACGCGTCAGGCCGGGGGGCCGTTTCGCGCGCGCTGGCGCATGCGCTTGATGGCGCCCCCCAGCACCACCAGCCATGCGATGGCGGCTATCAGACCAAACGCGAACCACTGCACGGCGTAAGACGTGTTCTTCTGAAAATCCACCGACGGCTGCGGCCAGTCCCGGATCAGGCCGCCGGCGGCGCCCGGGTCCGCCGGGCCCGTCTGGCTCAGCACCACCGGCAACAGGTTCAGCCCCGTCGCGCGGGCATAATCGGCAAGCGGCAGGTTCTGCACCTGCGGCACGCTGCCGTTTGCCACGGGCAGCGCCTTGGGCAGCGCGGATTGATCCTGCCCGCCCATCGACCAAAGCTCGAACATGCGCGGCACACGGTCGGAGAGTTCACCGGTGACGGTCTGTGCGCCTTCGGGCGTTGCCGGCAGCTTGGGTTCGCCCTGGCCCTGGATCACGCGCGGCAGCCAGCCCCGCAGCACCACCACCGCCTGCCGCGACGACGCATCCAGCAGCAGCGGCGTGGCCAGCCAGTAGCCGGGCCTGCCGTCGTGGTTGCGGTTGTCCAGCAGTACACTGAATTGCGGCAACCATGTGCCGCTGGCCTGGGCCACGCGCCACGCGGTCATGTCGTCGGAAGGCGTTGCCGGCGTCAGCATCAGCGGCGCCTGCTTGCGGCCCGCCTCGATCGCCGCCAGAATGGCGCGTCGCTCGTCGCTGCGACGCAACTGCCATTGCCCCAGCGACACCAGAATCACCACGGCGATGCCAAGCAGGAGTAAGGCGGCTACCGTGTAGCGGGTTGAATGCGGTCGGGCCATGTATCGTTGCTAACTCTGTTTTGTCCGGAGACCACCATGCGCGTTTTCGTCGTACTGGCCTTCATCGGGATTCTGGCCAGCCTGGCATCCGCCCTGGTCTACCTGATGCGGGACAAAGGCACTACCAGCCGCACTGTCAATGCACTGACCGTGCGCATCGGGCTGTCGGTCGCCCTGTTCCTGTTCGTGCTGTTCGCCCATCACATGGGCTGGATCGAAAGCACCGGGCTTAGATAGGCCGGCGGGGGCATCGGTTCCCCCTTATTGCAACAAAGCGCGATCGGCGCCCGGCATTATCGCCGCCCGGGCCCTTATCGCGCTTTGCCCGCCCTGCGCCGCAGAGCGGGTCCGTGCCGGCCTGCGTCAGAACCAGTAGACGAACAGGTACAGGCCCAGCCACACCACGTCCACAAAGTGCCAGTACCAGGCCGCGCCTTCAAAGCCGAAGTGATGATCGGCGGTGAAGTGGCCCCGGATCAGGCGGATCAGGATGACCGTCAGCATCGTGGCGCCCAGGATCACGTGGAACCCGTGGAAGCCGGTCAGCATGTAGAACAGCGACCCGTACGCGCCCGAGTTGAACTTCAGGTTCAGCTCTGTGTACGCATGGTGGTATTCGGCGGCCTGACAGGCCACGAAGATGAAGCCCAGGATGACCGTCGCGGCCAGCCAGAACATCGTCTTGCCGCGGTGGTTCTCGCGCAGCGCATGGTGCGCGATCGTCAGCGTGACGCCCGAGGACAGCAGCAGCGCGGTGTTGATGGTGGGCAGCCAGAAGGGGCCCACCGTCTGGAACTGCTCGACCACGCCGGCCGGGCCGAAGTTGGGCCAGGCCGCCTTGAAGTCGGGCCACAGCATCAGCCGGTGGTCGATGTCGCCCAGCCACGGCGTCGTGATCGTGCGGGTGTACCAGAGCGCGCCGAAGAAGGCGGCGAAGAACATGACTTCAGAGAAGATGAACCAGCTCATGCCCCAGCGGTAAGAACCGTCGATGCGCTTGCTGTTCATGCCGGCTTCGGATTCCTGGATGGCGTCGCCGAACCAGTAGTACAGCACGACGATCAGGCCGATGAACCCCGCCAGCACCGCCCATTTGGCCCAGTCGACGCCGTTGATCCAGGCCGCGGCGCCCAGCCCCATGAACAACAGCGCCACCGCCGTACGCACGGGGTGCCCCGAGTCGGCGGGCACAAAGTAGTACGGTGCCTCTTTACCTTGAACCGAGTGGCTTGCACTCATGGCTTTCTCCCTGGTACAGATTTATCGATTAAGTGATTCAAGTCAGGCTAGAAACAGCCCAACGCACAATTAATACCAGCACAGTAACGAAGATTGCCGCTGCCAGCAGCCCGGCCACGATCACGTGCACCGGGTTCAGCTTGGCGCTGTCTTCCCGGTAGCCCGCGCCCTTGCGCACGCCGAAGAACCCCCACGCCACCGCCTTCATCGTCTGAAGGAAGCTCAGCTTGCGCTGAGTGGTTTCGTGCAGGTCATCGCTCATGGTCGTGGCCTAGCCGACCGCGTTGCCGGTCAGCAGCGCCGAACCCCGCAACACGGTCCAGGCAAACACGGCAAGGACGAAAACCAGCAGGACCAGCCCTGCAATTTTGTTACGGCGGCGCTGCTCGGGTGTCATTGCTGTGCTACCTGGAACATGAAAGGCGGGTTCACTTCACTTCGGGCGGTGTTTCGAAGGTGTGGAACGGGGCCGGCGAGGGCACCGTCCATTCCAGCCCTTCGGCGCCTTCCCACGGCTTCGCCGCGGCGACTTCGCCCTTGCCCATGTAGCAGCGAATGATCGCCCACAGGAAGATCAATTGCGACAGGCCGAACCAGAACGCGCCGATGGTGGCCATCTGGTGGAACGTCGTGAATTGCGCGGCGTAGTCGGCATACCGGCGCGGCATGCCGGCCAGGCCCAGGAAGTGCATCGGGAAGAAGGTCACGTTGAACGAGATCAGCGTCGACCAGAAATGCAGCTTGCCCAGCTTTTCGCTGTACATGCGGCCGGTCCACTTGGGCACCCAGTAGTAGGCGCCGGCGAACAGCGCGAACAACGAACCCGCCACGAGCACGTAGTGGAAGTGAGCCACCACGTAGTAGGTGTCGTGCACCTGGATGTCGATCGGGGCCACGGACAGGATCAGGCCGGTGAAGCCGCCCATCGTGAACACGAAGATGAAGCCGATCGAGAACAGCATCGGCGTCTCGAACGTCATCGAGCCGCGCCACATCGTGGCGACCCAGTTGAACACCTTCACCCCGGTCGGGATGGAGATGAGCATGGTGGCATACATGAAGTACAGCTGGCCCGTCACCGGCATGCCCGTCGTGAACATGTGGTGGGCCCACACGATGAACGACAGCACGGCGATGGAAGCCGTGGCGTACACCATCGAGGCATAACCGAACAGCTTCTTGCGGGCGAACGCGGGCACGATGGCCGACACGATACCGAACGCCGGCAAGATCATGATGTAGACCTCGGGGTGCCCGAAGAACCAGAACACGTGCTGGTACAGGACCGGGTCGCCACCGGCGGCCGCGTTGAAGAAGCCCGTGCCGAAGTGGCGGTCGGTCAGCACCATGGTGATGGCCGCAGCCAGCACCGGCATCACGGCCAGCAGCAGGAACGCGGTGATCAGCCAGGTCCAGCAGAACAGCGGCATCTTCATCAGCGTCAAGCCGGGCGCGCGCATGTTCAGGATGGTCACGATGATGTTGATCGCGCCCATGATCGACGACGCACCCATGATGTGCATCGCGAAAATACCCAGATCCATGCCTGGACCCATCTGCAGGGACAGCGGCGCATACAGCGTCCAGCCCGCGGCGGTGGCGCCGCCCGGCACGAAGAACGACGCCGTCAGCATGATCGCGGCCACCGGCAGCAACCAGAAGCTGAAGTTGTTCATGCGCGCGAACGCCATGTCGGACGCGCCGATCTGCATCGGGATCATCCAGTTCGCGAAGCCCACGAAGGCCGGCATGATGGCGCCGAACACCATGATGATGCCGTGCATGGTGGTGAACTGGTTGAACAGTTCGGGGCGGAAGAACTGCAGGCCCGGCTCGAACAATTCGGTGCGCAGCAGCAAGGCAAGCGTGCCGCCTTCCAGCAACATGGCAAACGAGAAGATGAGATACATCGTCCCGATGTCTTTATGGTTCGTGGCGAATAGCCAGCGGCGCCAGCCCGTGGGCATGGCGTGGTGGTGGTCATCGTGACCGTGGCCGTGGCCCGGCGACACGTGGTCTACAGTGACGCTGCTCATGATGGACTCCTTCCTGCTGAGTGCCGCCCCCGTTCCACGGGGACGGCAGGGTATCTCTAACTAAACGGAACCGGTTCTAACGGTGGGAACGCAGGCGCGCGATCAACGCGCGGCCGCGACGTCCTTCGGTAGAACCGTCGGGTCCTGCCCCTTGCCTGCATTGCTCCAGGCATGGCGCGTATAGCTGATGACCGCTGCGATCTCGACATCATTGAGCTGCCCGCCGAATGCCGCCATCGCGGTGCCGGGCTTGCCCTTGAGCACGGTGTTGATCTGGCCCGCCTTGGGGCCCAGAACAACCTTGTCTCCGTCGAGCGGTGGGAAACTGCCCGGAATGCCCTTGCCGTTGGCCTGGTGACAGGCTACGCAATTGGCGGCGAAGACCTTCTCGCCACGGGCAACCAGTTCGGCTTCCGTCCACTCTTTATTGGGATCGTCGGCGTTTGCCGCCATCTTCTTTTTCTGGTCTTCAACCCACTTATCGTAGTCGGCCTGCGCCAGGACTTCCACGACGATGGGCATGAAGGCGTGGTCTTTGCCACAGAGTTCCGCGCATTGGCCACGGTAGATGCCGGGTTTTTCCGCACGGAACCAGGCGTCCCGCAGGAAACCGGGGATGGCATCCTGCTTGACGCCGAAGTCGGGGATCATCCAGGAGTGGATGACGTCGGCCGCGGTCAGCACGACCCGCACCTTCTTGTCCACCGGGACCACCATGTGGTTGTCCACTTCCATCAGGTAGAACTCGCCCTTGGGCTCGCGGTTCTCGATCTGCGCGCGGGGCGTGGACAGCGTGGACAGGAACTTGACGCCGGCAGCGGAGCCGTCGAGGTATTCATACCCCCACTTCCACTGATAGCCCGTGACCTTGATGGTCAGGTCGGCGCTTGAGGTGTCTTTCATGGCCACGACCGTCTTGGTGGCCGGTAGCGCCATGGCGATGACGATGATGAAGGGAATGACCGTCCAGGCGACTTCCACGCCAAGATGCTCATGGAAGGTCGCGGCCTTGTGCCCGCGGGACTTCCGGTGCGCCCAGATGGAGTAGAACATCACCCCGAACACACCAATGAAAATCACGATACAGATCGTGAGCAGCAACCAATGCAGCCACATGATGTCGCGCGAAATCGCCGTGACACCCTCATGCAGGTTCAGCTGATTGACCTTCGGGCCGCCGGGCATGTCTTGCACCTGAGCGTTGGCCACGCTGCCAATCAGCATCGCACAAGCCCCCAGTATCCCTCTCCACTTCTTCATGCTTACCTCGAAACACGGCGCGAGGGCCCTTGTCGCCTAGTGGCACGAGTGTCACTTCAACAGGACTACGCGCAATTATTAGATGGCAGGGCTAGGCAGGGAGATAGAGCGGCCCCCGCATTCCCACTCGAAATCACAAAGAAACTGGCGGATTATAGCGGACACGCAAACAGTTGTAAGACGGGCCTCTTGATTTCGTGGGCCCCGCCCCCATCTGCACGCGCCTCTTGACCGCGCGCCATAAACAGGGTGGCATAAAATCACCGCCAACTTCATCACGGCGCCCAACGATGCCCAAGCAGTTGTCCGATTTGTATGTCGACCTTTGCGCCCGCGCACAGGAAGCCGCCCCCGACGGCGCGCACGCTTTATATATAGCGGGACGCCGCTGCGGGTGGGCGACGCATGCGGCGTGCGACGCGCTGCGCGACGCGCCCCGCATCGTGTGCGACGACACGGCGCTGCATATCGGCCGCGACCTGACGCCGGGCGCCGAGCTGAACACCGTGTTGGAAAACGCCGCGGAACTGTTGCGCCAAGCCAACTGCCTGCGCGGCTGGCGCGACGAATTGCTGGATGTGATGGACGGCGTGCTGCCCCTGGGCGTGATCGAACGCGCGGCCGTGCGGCCCCTGGGCCTTCTGACCAAAGCGGTGCATCTGAACGCCTGGACCCCGGATGGGCGGCTGTGGGTCGCGCGGCGCGCGCTCAGCAAATCCACTGATCCCGGTATGTGGGACACACTGGTGGGCGGCCTGGCGGGCTGCGGCGAAGATCTGGAATTGGCCTTGCTGCGCGAATGCGGCGAAGAAGCGGGCCTGGATGCGCCCGACCTGGTCCAGCGCACACCTTTGCGCACCATTCTGCGCATCCACCGCCGGCTGCCAGAGGGCTATCAGGTCGAAGACGTGCTGACCAGCACCTGCGTGCTGGCGGCCGACGCCCGTCCCGCCAACCGAGACGGTGAAGTCATGCAGATCGCCACCGTGGACGTGGCGACCGCCGTGCGGCAGGTCGCCGAGGGTGAATTCACGCTGGAAGCGGCGCTGGTGATCATCGAAGACATCATGCAGCGTCAGGCCGCCGGCCAGATCTGAATCAGCGCGGGGCGACGCCTGGCTCGCCCACCAGGCTGGACGGCGGCTCGGCCGGCGCTTCGACACCTGCGGCTTCCGCCGCTTCGGCGGCCTGGGCCGGGCTGGGGACAGACACCGGGGCGGGGGTGGGCGCGGCCGCTGCCGCGGAAGCCTGCGAAAACTGCTTCCAGACCTCGATCGCGCGCAAGCGCTGTTTGGCCACGACCTGAATGCGTTCGCGCAGGTGCTCGTCCCGCGCCAGCAACGCGTGGAAATCGCGCGACGACAGCATCAGCAACTTGCTATAGCCCAGCGACGTGACGTCCGGCGTGATCTGCTGTTCACCCAACAATCCAAGTTCACCGAAGAATTCGCCGCTGCCCAGTTCGATCATGGTGTGATCGGGCAGATGCACGGCCACGGCGCCCGACGCCACAAAGCACATTTCCTCGCCATGGCGGCCCTTTGTCAGCACGCGCTGATCGGGCAGGGACAGGCGCGGCTTGAGCAGCTTGCTAATCGCGCGCAGCGAATCGGGCGACAGGCCTTCGAACAGCGGCACGCGCTTGATCAGGTCGGCCGCGCTCATTTCGATATCCAGCGGGGGGTGCGTATCAATATGCGCCCAGCGGCTCTTCAACTGCGCCATCAAATCGGCATAGACCTCGCCGCTGATCAAAAACTGCTCAAGCATGTCGCGGTAGCGGATGCGTTCCAGCTCGCGTGCCACCCGGCCCAGATAACTTTCCTGCAACCACTGCGCGTAAGACGGGTACTGCAGGTTCAGCGCCTGCATGGCGCTTTCGATGAGGTCCAGGCGGCGCTGGTGCAGCGACACGATGCGCTGCGTGGCTTCCTCGCCCAGCAGCGGAGTGATCTGCTCCCGCGCGAAGACGATCAGCCGCTGCGCGACGGAGCGCTTGCTCATCAGGTTGGCGAAACGCTGCCCCAGTTCGCGCGCCAGCCAGCCCTGGAAACCAAACAGGTAATGCATGCGCAGCGCCAGGCGGAAGGCGGTGGAATAGCGCACGTCCGCCACGATGGCGCGTTCAAAGCCCGGCACCCCGCCCAGGCGGATGGCGTCCTCCAACCGTTCGGCCCGCGCCAGCAAGGCTTCGGCCATGCGCCAATCCACGATCTGCGCCTTCAGAATGTCGAAGAACATTTCCTCTTCGCGCTGCGCCACGATGGCCAGGCCCACGGCCACCCGCTGCTCGTCGCTCATCTGGCTGACCTGGCCGTCATGCACGCTGGTCAGGCTGGCGTCGAACACGGCGCGGATGCGGTCGCGGACCTCGGTGCCGATGTGCTCGGTCTTGGCCACTTCGTCGGTTTTGCCTTGCAGGTCTTCCAGCGCCACGGCCAGCGCCTGATTGCGGATGGTGCGTTCCACCGACGACAACTGGTTCAGGCCCAGCATCCGGATCAGCGGCCGCAGGCTGATGCCGTTGATGAAGAGCGTCAACAAGACGTAGCTGGTCGTGGCCACCGCGATGAATTGGCGCGCCTCTTCGGGCACGCCGGTCTGCTCGGTCACGGCCAGCGCCAGCGCCAGCGACACGGCGCCGCGCAGCCCGCCCCACAGCATCACCACCTTATACGGGTTGCTGACCTTGGTACCCAGTTTCGTCAGTCCCAGCAACGGCAATAGCCCGAAGACCACGATGGCGCGCGCGACCAGCGTCGCGACGAACACCACGGCCACCAGCACCAGTTCCTGCCAATCGGCGGCGGCCATCAGCTTGGGGATCAGCATGGCCGCGAACAGGAAAATCAACGAGTTGGCCCAGAACCCGAATTGCCCCCAGGCGCTGGACAGATATTCGAAAGTGGTCGGGGACATGCGCGTGCGGCCGGTGGACCCCACGACCAGGCCCGCGATCACCGTGGCGACCACGCCCGAAACGTTCAGGTAGTGCTCGGAAATAAAGAAGGACAGGTAGGCCAGCGTTAGCGTCAGCGTGATCTCGGCCGTGGGAAAGCCGCGTAGCCACGCAAACAGGAAGCAGGCCAGCCGCCCCATCGCGAAGCCGGCGATGCCGCCCCCGATGAAGTGCACGATGAAGTCGTTGAAGATACCGCCGACGGTCAGTTCGCCATGGCCGCTCAGCACGGCCAGCAGCACGGAGTACAGGGCGATGGACGCGGCGTCGTTGAAGAGGCTTTCGCCTTCGACGAGCGTCGTCAGGCGCTTGGGCGCGCCCACCTCGCGGAAGATGCCCACCACGGCGACAGGGTCGGTCGTCGCGACGATGGCGCCCAGCAGCAGGCAGACCACCAGGCCGTAAGACGAGATCGCGTCCAGCGTCACGCCGACCACCACCGTGCACACCACCACGGCCACGATGGCCATCATCAGGATGGGGCCGATGTCGTCCATCAGGCGGCGCACGTTCATGGACAGCGCGGTCTCGAACAACAGAACCGGCAGGAACACCATCAGGAAGGTTTCAGACGAAATCTCGAAACGTTCCAGCGAGTCCAGGAAATCGGCGATCCAGCTGGGCGCCCAGCCGTGCACGTGAATGATGATGCCCAGCAAACAACCGACGATAGCCAGCAGCACCGAGTACGGCAGCTTGAGGCGGCCGGCCAGCGGAGGCATGAAGCAGACCAGCGTAAGCAAACCGGCCAAGCCGAAAACAAGAAAACCGACATCCATGGATAGCGCCGCGCCCCGAACATGAAACCAATGTGAAGTTTTCCAAGAATAGCGGCTTTTTCCCGCGCCCCCTGGCGGCAAATCGAAGAGAATCGCAGCCACGCACGTTTCGTTACCCCAAGGCGCTCGCGAAATGCGCGCCGGGTTCTGTTTTTTGGGTAATGTGCAAACGTACCCACTCCGCAGGAGCCACACTTGCCTCGCGTCCATTCCCTGGCCCGGCGTCACGACGCGCCCGCCATGCTCGTCCAGTTGACCGACAGCCATTTGTTCGGCGAACCCGACACCGCGATGCTGGGCGTCAATACCGACGCAAGCCTGCGTGCCGTGCTGCGCCAGATCGAGGCTGACGGCAAGCATCCCGACCTGTTGCTGGCCACGGGCGACCTGTCGCAAGACGGCGAAGCCGCCTCCTACCGCCGCTTTGCCACGATCCTGGGCGAAGCCGAAGGGTTGGCGCGCGCCCAGATCCGCTGCCTGCCAGGCAACCACGATCAGCCAGCCGTGCTGCGCCAGGAATTGGCGCAATGGTCGGCGCCGGTGACAGACGTCGGCGCGTGGCGCGTCGTGGCGCTGGACACCACGGTGCCCGGATCCAATGCCGGCCACTTGCCCGACAGCCAGCTTGATCTGCTGGAGACCGCCCTGGCGGAGGCCCCCGGCCGCCACACGTTGATCGCCATGCATCACAACCCGATGCAGATGGACAGCCACTGGCATGACTCGATGATGATCGACAACCCGCAAGCGCTGTTCAAGCGCCTGGCCCGCTGGCCGCAGGCTCGCGTGCTGCTGTGGGGGCACGTGCACCATGAGTTCGACCGCCGCCGGCATAACCTGCGCATGCTCGCCACGCCGTCGACCTGCTTCCAGTTCAGCATCCGCGATGGCAAGCACGTGGTCGACAACATGGCGCCCGGCTATCGCTGGATCAAGCTCTATCAGGACGGATCGATGGCGACCGGCGTGCGCCGCGTGCAAGATGCGCTATGGCATACGGCGCTGGCACCCGACGACGCACAGGCAGCTTGATAGGGAAGAAGGCAATGCGGAATCGGGCGACGCGACGCCCGCATTGGGTTCGCGCATAAAAAACGGGGCACCAAGATATGCATGGTGCCCCGCAAGCATCCGTCTCATAGGGGAGGGGAAAGAGGAGAAGCCGAGACGGATGACAAGACTGCTAACCGAAGTTCGCGGTCTACATGAAGTTAGTCGGCGCGATCCCCATTAAGTTTCTGCGATCGCGCAAAATTCAGGACTAAATTTGTATCAATTTATTGATCGAGCTGGCGCCCGTGTGATCGCACCATTCGTGACCGCCGCGCGCAAAGAAAAGGGCCGCTTGCGCGGCCCTTTTCGGTGTGGATCCCGCGGATCGCAGGCGGGTGATCAGGCGGCCAGGTTGCCGCGCATTTTCTTCAATGCGGCCGCTTCGATCTGGCGGATGCGTTCGGCCGATACGCCGAATTCCTGCGCCAGTTCATGCAGCGTGGCGCCCCCGTCGTCTTGCAGCCAGCGGGCCTCGACGATACGGCGCGAACGGGCGTCCAGCGCTTCCAGGGCCGTATTCAGCCCGGTGCTTTGCAACTGGTCGCGCGCGGCGCGTTCCAGCACCCGCGTGGGTTCCTGGCGGCCATCGTCGGACAGGTAGGCGATCGGCGCGTAGCTGTCGTCGTCGTCGTCCTGGTTTTCCAGCGACATGTCGCGGCCAGACAGGCGCACTTCCATTTCGCTGACGTCTTCGCGGCGCACATTCAGTTCGCGCGCGATGTGATCGACCTGTTCAGGGTCCAGCGTCTGGCCATCGGGGCGCATGCTGCGCAGGTTGAAGAACAGCTTGCGCTGGGCCTTGGTGGTAGCCACCTTGACCAGGCGCCAGTTGCGGATGATGTATTCGTGGATTTCGGCCTTGATCCAGTGCACGGCAAACGACACCAGGCGCACGCCGCGCTCGGGATCGAAACGCTTCACGGCCTTCATCAGGCCGACGTTGCCTTCCTGGATCAGGTCGGCGTGGGGCAAGCCATAACCGAGGTACTGGCGGGCAACCGACACCACCAGGCGCAGGTGCGACAGAATCAACTCGCGCGCAGCGCCCAGGTCTTCCTGGTCGCGCAGGCGACGGCCCAGCTCGGTTTCACGCTCGGCGGACAAGACCGGCAGGCGGTTGACCGAAGAAATATACGCGTCGATCGTGCCAAGTGCGCCCGGATTGGCAATGGCCAACGCCAGGGCGTTGCCAGAAGCGGCCAACGAGGTACTGGGTTGTTTCATAGCGAGGGTCTCCGGAAAGCGAAGGGGTAACGACATGGATTCGATGTTAGCACTCTAGTAGAGGGAGTGCTAATTCGACTATTGCGGTGCGTCAAAGTTTCATGGGACAAATACGTCCCCATTTATTTCAAGCGCCGATCTACGGCAGCGTGGGGGCTCCCTTTTCCCGCCGGGCCGCCCCAAGGGAAAAGACGCCCCCTTGGGGGGCAGCAAGCGCAACGCGCGCAGCGTGGGGGCTCCCTTTTCCCGCCGGGCCGTCCCAAGGGAAAAGACGCCCCCTTGGGGGGCAGCAAGCGCAACGCGCGCAGCGTGGGGGCCCACCCACTACCAGCCCAGGCGCTTGAGGCCTTCGGCCGTCGCTTCGCCGTCAGGCCGGACAAACAGGGCGCCCCGGGGGTCCATGAAGACCTGGTACTTGGCACCGTCGAACAGTGGCATATAGGCGCCGCTTCCGAATTGGACATCGACGAAGGGGAACCAGTTCGGGAACGTCTTTTTAAGCGACCCCAGGTCCGGCGCCGGCCAATCGTCCAGCGCATGGACCGAACGCGTCGCCGACGCTTCTCGCGACGCGTCGCTATAGCGGCCGGACAGGCGCTCCAAGCGGTACAGGGGCGGCACGCCCGCCATCAGCGCCGGCAGCTTCCAGCGCACGACACGAGCGTCGATCTGCCACTGGTCGCCGTACAGCACGTATTGCTTCGGGCTGACGCCCGACGCCGTGGCGGTCACCTGGAACTGGCCTTCCGCCTGCTGGCGAACCTCGATGCGGGCCACGGATTCGTCTGTGGTCAGCCGGAAGAACTGGACCAGCGACAGCGCCAACAAGCCCGACACGCATCCCAGCAGCACCAGCATCAAGCCGAACAGGCGGCGCACCGGCCGGACCTGGAACATCTTGCGGCCACGTTCGTCGCGGGGGCCGCCCCGGCCCAGCAGCATGACCATGCCAGGCAAAAGGACGACGACGGCGGCCAGGAGTATCCAGACGAAGGGAGCGATACCGTTGATCAAGTCAGGCGTTCCTATTCAGGGTGCCGCGGGGCCAAGCCCGGCGCGCCCAGGGCGCCACGAGCCTGCCGCGGCAGGCACCCCAGTATAGAAGCGCGTGTTCAGACCGCCGGTTTTCCAAGCCGCTCGACGTGAAACCGGATGTGATCTTCGATGAAGGTCGAAATGAAGTAGTAGCCGTGGTCGTAACCGGCTTGGCGGCGCAGCGTCAGCGGCTGGTCGGCAGCGGCGCAGGCCGCCTCGAACACGTCGGGATACAACTGTTCGGCCAGGAATTGGTCGGATTCGCCCTGGTCGATCAGGATGCCGGCCGGGAAGGGCTGCTGCAGGCTGCGCATCAGGGTAGAGGCGTCGTACGCGGCCCATGCCTGGACGTCGTCGCCCAGGTAGGCACCAAACGCTTTCTTGCCCCACGGGCACTGGCTGGGCGCCGCAATGGGCGCGAACGCAGACACCGAGCGGAACTTGCCCGGATTGCGCAGCGCCAGCACCAGGGCGCCGTGGCCGCCCATGGAGTGCCCAAAAATACCCGTGCGCGACGCGTCGCCGGGCAAGGCCTCGCCCGTGACGATGCCATGCAGCTCGTCGGTGACGTAGCTGTACATGCGGTAGTGGCCACGCCAGGCCGGCGTCGTGGCGTCGACATAGAAGCCGGCGCCGGTGCCCAGGTCCCAGCTTTCGTCTTCGCCCGGCGCGTTGGCGCCGCGCGGGCTAGTGTCCGGGGCCACGAGCATCACGCCCAGTTCGGCTGCCAGACGCTGCGCGCCCGCCTTGATCATGAAAGTCTCTTCGGTGCAGGTCAGTCCCGCCAGATAGAACAGCACCGGCACCGGCCCGTGTTCGGCTTGCGGCGGAATGTAGACCGAAAAGCGCATCGGCAGGCCGATCGCCGCGGACTCATGGCGGTAGTAGCGCTGCGTACCGCCAAAGCAGCGATGCTGGGAAATGAGTTCCAAGGCCACAGGCATGGATTTTCTCCGGTCAGGGGTGAAAAAAACGTCGACGGGTTAGGGTATATCCACGGTACGACGTTCCGTCGCCGAATGTTAACCTGCGCTTCATACGGGCCCGGCGGCAAAAAAAACAGATTCCGTGCCCATATTGTGATCACGGGACTTGACCAGCGCCCACCGTGGCACTATTTATATACCGTGAGCGAAGACAACCCGTTCTTCCAGATACGCAAGCCCTGACACTATGGCCCGTCTGCCCCGTCTGTACGCCCCTGGGCTGCCCCAACTGGTGCAGGCCAACTTCATTTCGCCGCTGGCCGCGCCATCGCAACCCGCGCCCGCGGATATCCTGAATCAACTAGCCACCTGGCTGGGCGAATCCGCCCAACGCCATCGGGTGTCGGTTCATGGGTGGCTGCTTGCCAACGACCGCATCCTGCTGCTGGCCACTCCGGCCGACGAAGAAGGCCTTCCCAGGCTGATGCAGACGCTGGGCCGAAATCTGGCAGCGCGCCTGCGCGGCGGTCGCGTGTTCGCGGGCCGCTATCGGTCCGCCCTGCTGGAACCCGGCGCCTGGGTACTGCCAGCGCTGGTCTGGCTGGAAACCTACCCCGTGCGCAGCGGCGCGTCGCAAGACCCCGATTCCTGGCCTTGGTCCTCGGCGGCGAGCCACACCGGCAACACGACAGCGGCGCCTGCACAGTGGCAATCCGATCACGCCGATTACTGGGCGTGCGGCAATACGCCGTTCGACCGTCAGGCCAACTATCGCAAGCGTCTCCAGGACGGCCTGTCGCGCGAAGAATCGCAACGCATCGACCAGGCCGTGTCGGGCCAGTGGGCGCTGGGCGGCGCAAGCTTCATTGCCAGCCTGGCCCATACCGCCAGCCGGCGTGTCGCGCCCGGCCAACGCGGCCGGCCGCGTAAAAAGCCCGCCGCGCCGGCGGATGCCGAGTCCGGTGCTCCGGCCCCCTCGCCATCCCCGCCGACCACAAGCTCCTGACATCCCGACCCGCCTGCATGGCGGGTTTTTTTTGGCGCGACGCACGTTCACGTGCACTTTTCGCCACATCGACGCGTCAATTTCCCAGCCGCAAATGTCCATAAAATTAGGGACGCATAAAGGGAAATTCAGGGATTCCACCTCCGTCGGCATGCGACGCCCTGGGCACTCGCCGTGGCAAGCCAATAACGGCGCGGGCGATGATGCGTCCCCATATTTACGCACTATGATGGAGCATTAATATAAATAGGGTCATACCCTGTTTGTTTCTATTGCACCCTACTTGCGACGGGGGTATTGTCCGTCTCCTGCACTGCAACATTACGACGCAGGCCCACTGCGGAGCGCGCCATGCCCCAAATTACCCCGATCGAATCCTGTCCCACCCCCAAGGCGACCCCTATCGATGCCAGCCGCATCGGTCTGCCTGCGGCTCAAGGGCTGTACCACCCCAAGAATGAGCACGACGCCTGTGGTGTCGGTTTCGTTGCGCACATCAAGGGCAAGAAAAGCCACGCGATCATCCAGCAGGGTCTGAAGATCCTTGAAAACCTGGACCACCGCGGCGCTGTCGGCGCGGACAAGCTGATGGGCGACGGCGCGGGCATCCTGATCCAGATTCCGGACACGCTCTATCGCGACGAACTGAGCCAGCAAGGCATCATCCTGCCGCCTCCCGGCGAGTACGGCGTGGCCATGGTGTTCCTGCCCAAGGAAACCGCCTCGCGCCTGGCTTGCGAGCAAGAACTTGAACGTTCGGTGCGCGCCGAAGGCCAGGTCGTCCTGGGCTGGCGCAATGTGCCGGTGGACGTCGACATGCCGATGTCGCCCACCGTGCGCGAATGCGAGCCCGTGATCCGCCAGCTGTTCATCGGCCGTGGCGCCGACGTGATGGTGCCCGACGCACTGGAACGCAAGCTGTACGTGATCCGCAAGACCGCCAGCCACGCCATCCAGAACATGCATCTGGCCCACGGCAAGGAATACTTCGTGCCGTCGGCGTCGGTGCGCACCGTGGTCTACAAGGGCCTGCTGCTGGCCGACCAGGTCGGCCGCTATTACCGCGATCTGGCCGACACCCGCGCCGTATCCGCGCTGGCGCTGGTTCACCAGCGTTTTTCGACCAACACGTTCCCCGCCTGGCCGCTGGCCCACCCGTACCGCATGATCGCCCACAACGGCGAAATCAACACGGTCAAGGGCAACTTCAACTGGCTGCGCGCCCGTGAAGGCATGATGCAATCGGCCGTGCTGGGCGACGATCTGAAAAAGCTGTACCCCATCGTCTACGAAGGCCAGTCGGACACCGCCACGTTCGACAACTGCCTGGAACTGCTGGTCAATTCCGGCTATTCGCTGGCCCACGCCATGATGATGATGATCCCGGAAGCCTGGGAACAGCACACGCAGATGGACGAGTCGCGCCGCGCGTTCTACGAATACCACGCTGCCATGATGGAGCCGTGGGACGGCCCCGCCGCCGTCGCCTTCACCGATGGCCGCCAGATCGGCGCCACGCTGGATCGCAATGGTCTGCGCCCCGCCCGCTACCTGGTCACCGATGACGACATGGTCATCCTGGCGTCCGAAGCCGGCACGCTGTCGATTCCCGAGAACCGCATCGTCAAGAAGTGGCGCCTGCAACCGGGCAAGATGTTCCTGATCGACCTGGAACAAGGCCGCATCATCGACGACGCCGAAATCAAGCTGCAACTGGCCAACAGCCGCCCGTACCGCCAATGGATCGAGCGCCTGCAGATCAAGCTGGAATCGCTGCCGGCCCCGCGCCAGGCCGCCGTCGCCACGCAGTCGTCCGTGTCGCTGCTGGATCGCCAGCAGGCATTCGGCTGGACCCAGGAAGACTACAAGTTCATCCTGGAACCCATGGCGTCCACCGGCGAGGAAGTCATTGGCTCGATGGGCAACGACGCCCCGCTGGCCGTGCTGTCCGACCGCGCCAAGCCGTTCTACAACTATTTCCGCCAGTTGTTCGCGCAGGTCACGAACCCGCCCATCGACCCCATCCGCGAACAGCTGGTGATGTCGCTGGTGTCGTTCATCGGCCCCAAGCCCAACCTGCTGGACATCAACAACGTCAACCCGCCGCTGCGCCTGGAAGTGTCCCAGCCGGTGCTGGACTTTGCCGCCATGGCGCAGATCCGCGACATCGAGCAGGTCACGGGCAAGAAATTCCGCAGCTTCGAGCTCGACATCACGTACCCCGCCGCCTGGGGCCCCGAGGGCATTGAAGCCCGCGTGGCCGCGCTGTGCGCGCGCGCCGTCGATGCCGTGCAAAGCGGCTACAACATCCTGATCGTGTCGGATCGCCTGGTCGACAGCGAACGCGTGGCCATCCCCGCGCTGCTGGCAACGTCGGCCGTGCACCAGCACCTGATCCGCGCCGGCCTGCGCACCAACACCGGCCTGGTCGTGGAAACCGGTTCGGCTCGCGAAGTGCACCACTTCGCGCTGCTGGGCGGCTACGGCGCCGAGGCCATTCACCCCTACCTGGCGCTGGAATCGCTGGGCAAGATGAATGACCCCGAAAAGGCCGTGAAGAACTTCATCAAGGCAATCGGCAAGGGCTTGAACAAGGTCATGTCCAAGATGGGCATCTCGACCTACATGTCCTATACCGGCGCGCAGATCTTCGAAGCCGTGGGCCTGCAAAGCAACCTGGTGAACAAGTACTTCACCGGCACCTCGTCCAACATCGAAGGCATCGGCATCTTCCAGGTGGCCGAAGAAGCGCTGCGCCAGCACCGCGCGGCGTTCAGCACCGACCCCGTGCTGGCCAACGACCTGGACGCCGGCGGCGAATACGCCTACCGCGTGCGCGGCGAAGAGCACATGTGGACGCCGGATTCCATCGCCAAGTTGCAGCACGCTTCGCGCGCCAACAACTACCGCACCTACAAGGAATACGCGCAGATCATCAACGACCAAAGCCGTCGCCACATGACCCTGCGCGGCCTGTTCGAATTCCGCTTCGACCCGTCGCGCGCCATCCCGCTGGATGACGTCGAGTCCGCCAAGGACATCGTCAAGCGCTTTGCCACCGGCGCCATGTCGCTGGGCTCGATCTCGACCGAAGCGCACTCGGTGCTGGCCGTGGCCATGAACCGCATCGGCGGCAAGTCCAACACCGGCGAAGGCGGCGAAGACGAACTGCGCTACCGCGCCGAAATGCGCGAAGGCAAGAGCACCATCAAGGACGGCGACACGCTGGCCTCGCTGCTGGGCTCGGACCGCATCGAAGCCGACGTCGTGTTGAAGAAGGGTGATTCGCTACGCTCAAAGATCAAGCAGGTGGCCTCGGGCCGTTTCGGCGTGACCGCCGAATACCTGTCGTCCGCCGACCAGATCCAGATCAAGATGGCCCAGGGCGCCAAGCCCGGTGAAGGCGGCCAGCTGCCCGGCCACAAGGTGTCGGAATACATCGCCAAGCTGCGTTATTCCGTGCCGGGCGTGGGCCTGATTTCGCCCCCGCCGCACCACGACATCTATTCCATCGAAGACTTGGCCCAGCTGATCCACGACCTGAAGAACGTGAATTCCAAGGCGTCGGTGTCGGTCAAGCTGGTGTCCGAAGTGGGCGTGGGCACGGTGGCCGCGGGTGTCGCCAAGGCTAAGGCCGATCACGTCGTGATCGCCGGCCATGACGGCGGCACGGGCGCATCGCCGGTGTCGTCCATCAAGCACGTTGGCACGCCGTGGGAACTGGGCCTGGCCGAAACGCAGCAGACGCTGGTGCTGAACCGCCTGCGCAGCCGCATCCGCGTGCAGGCAGATGGCCAGATGAAGACCGGCCGCGACGTCGTCATCGGCGCGCTGCTGGGCGCCGATGAATTCGGCTTCGCGACGGCGCCGCTCGTCGTCGAAGGCTGCATCATGATGCGCAAGTGCCACCTGAACACCTGCCCGGTGGGCGTGGCCACGCAAGACCCGGTCCTGCGCAAGAAATTCCAGGGCAAGCCGGAACACGTCGTCAACTTCTTCTTCTTCATCGCCGAAGAAGTGCGCGAAATCATGGCCCAGTTGGGCATCCGCAAGTTCGACGACCTGATCGGCCGCGCCGATCTGCTGGACATGCGTTCGGGCGTTGAGCACTGGAAGGCGCAAGGGCTGGACTTCGCCCGCGTGTTTCATCAAACGCAGTCGGACGCCGATGTGCGCCAGACCGAAGAGCAGGACCACGGCTTGGCCGGCGCGCTGGATCACCAGTTGATCGACCGCAGCCGCCCCGCGCTGGAACGCGGCGAAAAGGTGTCGTTCATCGTGCCGGTGCGCAACCGCAACCGTACGATCGGCGCCATGCTGTCGGGCGCCGGGGGGGGGGGGG
>NZ_JBHFII010000029.1:162971-179354 GCF_057334215.1 Achromobacter maghribensis
GGCGGGCGCCGTGGCCTCGCGCTACGGCCACGACGGCCTGCCGGACGACACCATCCACATCCAGTGCAACGGCACCGCCGGCCAAAGCTTCGGCGCGTTCCTGGCGCACGGCATCACGATGGACCTGGTGGGCGAAGGCAACGACTACGTCGGCAAGGGCTTGTCCGGCGGACGCATCATCGTGCGCTCGCCCAACGACTTCCGCGGCTTCGGCCCCGACCACATCATTGCCGGCAACACCGTGCTGTACGGCGCGTTGGCGGGCGAGGCGTTCTTCAACGGCGTGGCCGGCGAACGTTTCGCGGTGCGTAACTCGGGCGCGGCGACGGTTGTCGAAGGCACGGGCGACCACGGCTGCGAATACATGACGGGCGGCACGGTCGTGGTGCTGGGCGCCACGGGCCGCAACTTCGCGGCCGGCATGTCGGGCGGCGTCGCGTATGTGTGGGATCCGGAGCGCACGCTCAAGCATCGCGTCAACCTGTCGATGGTGGAACTGGAAGGCGTGGCGCCGCATGCGGAACAGCAAGCGCTGAACAATATCGACATCTGGCACAGCGCGCAGCGCGGTGGCGAACGCGAGACGGATGAAACCATCCTGCGCCGCCTGGTGGAAGACCACTTCCGCTACACCGGCAGCTACCGCGCCCGCGAGATCCTGGGCGACTGGGAAGCCTCGCGCGGCAAATTCGTAAAGGTCATGCCGACGGACTACCGTCGCGCATTGGGTGAAATGTGGCGTGCAGCCAACCAGCAACAACTGGCTGCGTGAGGGATACCATGGGAAAGATTACCGGCTTTATGGAATTTCAGCGTCTGCAGGAGGCCTCCGAGGCCCCGCAGAAGCGGCTGAAGAACTGGCGCGAATTCGTGCTGCACCTGACCGACGACCAGGCCAAGCAGCAAGCCGCGCGCTGCATGGACTGCGGCATCCCGTTCTGCAACAACGGCTGCCCGGTCAACAACATCATCCCCGACTGGAATGACCTGGTGTACAAGCAGGACTGGCGCCGCGCGCTGGACGTGCTGCACTCCACCAATAACTTCCCGGAGTTCACCGGCCGCATCTGCCCGGCGCCGTGTGAAGCCGCCTGTACCTTGAACATCAACAGCGACGCTGTCGGCATCAAGTCCATCGAGCACGCCATCATCGACAAGGGTTGGGCCGAGGGTTGGGTCGCGCCGCTGGTGCCGGCCAAGAAGACCGGCAAGAAGGTCGCGGTGGTGGGTTCCGGCCCCGCCGGCATGGCATGCGCGCAGCAGTTGGCGCGCGCCGGCCACTCGGTGACGCTGTTCGAAAAGAGCGACCGCATCGGCGGCCTGCTGCGTTACGGCATCCCCGATTTCAAGCTGGAAAAGCACCAGATCGACCGCCGCATCTCGCAGATGGAAGCCGAGGGCGTGGAGTTCGCGCCGTCGACCTACATCGGCAACCCGAAGGACCCCGTGGCCGACGGCCTGACGGTGCGCACGCCGGATTCGCTGAAGGCCGAATTCGACGCGATCGTCATGACAGGCGGCTCCGAGACCCCGCGCGACCTGCCGGTGCCGGGCCGCGAACTGTCGGGCGTGTACTACGCGATGGACTTCCTGCGTCAGCAGAACAAGGCCGTCGCCGGCGATCGACTGACCGACCAGACGCTGGCCAAGGGCAAGCACGTGGTCGTGATCGGTGGCGGCGATACGGGTTCCGATTGCGTGGGCACCAGCAACCGCCACGGCGCAGCCTCGGTCACGCAGTTTGAACTGATGCCCCAGCCGCCCGAGTCCGAAAACAAGACCATGACGTGGCCGTACTGGCCGCTGAAGATGCGCACGTCGTCTTCCCACGAAGAAGGCTGCGAACGCGATTGGTCCGTCACCACCAAGCTGCTCAAGGGCAGCAACGGCAAGGTTGAAAAGCTGGTCGGCGCCCGCGTCGAATGGTTCAAGGACGACGCCACCGGCCAGATGAAGATGCGCGAAGTCGAAGGCTCGGAATTCGAGATCAAGGCTGACCTGGTGCTGCTGGCCATGGGCTTCGTGTCGCCGGTGCAGACCGTGCTGGACGCGTTCGGCGTGGACCGCGACGCACGCGGCAACGTGCGCGCCAACACCGACGACTACCGCACCAATGTCGAAAAGGTGTTTGCCGCGGGCGACATGCGCCGGGGCCAGTCACTGGTGGTCTGGGCCATCCGCGAAGGCCGCCAATGCGCGCGCTCGGTGGACGCCTACCTGATGGGCGCTAGCGAATTGCCGCGCTGATCCTTCCGACGCTGGCAATACCCCATTCGCCGCCTTCGCGCCCCCGCGCCAAGGCGGCGAATGCATTCAGACGCGCGACATGATCATTTCCGTAGATGGTCGCGCTTACGTAGGATCCGTCTGATTCTTGTTGCCTGGCGGCCACGGGTGCGCTCCATCTTTTCACGGTTTGACACATATCAATCAGGCCAGGAGCCAGGTTTGAGAACCTGTCGTCTCACCCTCATGGAAAGATCGGAGAAGAAAAATGTTTTCGCTGAACGGGCGTATCCGCGCCACCGCCATCGCCGGACTGATCGCCGCCGGCGCACTCGCCGCACCCGCGCATGCTCATGAGGCAGGCGACGTGCTGTTCCGCGTGGGCGTGACACAGGTCCGTCCTTCGTCCAACAACGGCACGGTGCTGGACGGCAGCGTCAAACTCGACGTCAACAACAACGTGCGCCCGAGCTTCACGCTGGGTTACATGGTGACGCGCAACATCGGCATCGAACTGCTGGGCGCCTGGCCGTTCCAGCACGACGTCAGCGGCAGCGGCCTGGGCAAGATCGGCTCCAGCAAGCAGTTGCCCCCCACGCTCAGCCTGCAATGGCACATCCTCCCGGACAGCATGATCCAGCCGTACATCGGCGTGGGCATCAACTACACCCACTTCTTCGACACCAAGGCCGAAGGCGCGTTGAAGGGTTCGGACCTGAAGCTGGGCGATTCCTGGGGCGTCGCCGCGCAACTGGGCGCGGACTTCAAGATCAACGAACGCTGGTTCATGAACGCCGACATCCGCTACATCGACATCAGGTCGAAGGTGAAGCTGGACGGCCAGCACATCGGCACCGCACGTATCGATCCGTGGGTGGCCACGCTGGGCGTTGGTTACCGCTTCTAAGCATTTATCCGTAAATAATACGAACCGGCCGTTCTAGATGGTTGAGCGCCAGGACGGCGTGCTCCAGCTTTTAGCCGCATCAAGGTGTCATGCGTCGCTCCAGGTCTCGTCCAGACGGAGCTGCACCGCGATGCGGCAGCGGCCGGGTTCAGGAAGTTGCAGTCCTCTGCTGCGAGAAACGGGTAGTCATACGTGCGGCGATTCACCATAGCTAAAAATCACCCGGCGCGCTCGGTCATGTGGGCCGACCGGCTCAGTTTCTCCATGTTGAGCGTCGCCGCGTTTCTTCGTGGGCGGCGCTGGGGTCCGGCACACGATCAATGGTTGCGGCCGTGGATCCATTTGCTGCGCGAGAGTGTAGGTGACGGGGTTGTCGTCGAACTCGGTTGCGGCAATGGCGCCGACCTCGCAATGCTCGCCGCTGAAGGGTTTCAGGTGATCGGTATTGATCGCTCGCCGGCGGCGATCGCCGCGGCGGGAAACAGGATTTCCCCGCAGTCCTTGTATTGCCAGGATCTTCGCGAGCCGTTTCCCCCGGCTGCTCAAGACGCAAGGGGCATCATTGCAAGCCTGTCATTGCACTACTTTTCCGCTACGCAGACGCAGGAGGTGATGTGGCGCATACGTGAGTGTCTTGCCCCTGGTGGCATATTTCTTTGCCGTGTGAACTCGACGCGAGATGCCCATTTCGGCGCGGTCGGTCATTGTTTCGTTGAAGAGAATCTATATCTAGTGCACGGCCAATTGAAGCGCTTTTTCGATGAAGCGGCGGCACTTTCTTTGTTCCGTGAAGGTTGGGAAGTTTGCAGTGTTCAGGAGATGGCGATTCAGCGCTACGCCTTGCCGAAGATCGTCTGGGAGATCGTTGCGCGCCGCACATTTTGAGACCACTTGCTTGAGGCGCAAAAGTCGAGACATGGAAAGACTTTTGGCACTCAAAAAAAGCAGAAGGGTCGGCTGGAAACCCGGGTCAAATTTGAAGCGGCACAGCCCTCACAGGTTGGGGGTGCGGATAAAAATACCGAAGAAGCCCTCGCAGGCCCTCTGAACCCCCTTCTCCCTAAGCTTGCAATTGCTGGCGCAACGCCTGCAGCGCAGGCGTATCGTCGTCCGCACGCCAGACCAGTTGGGTCTGGGCGTGCGCATACGGGCCGGACAGCGCGCTGACACAGACCGAGTGTTCCGCTCCCAAGACGGCCAGCACCGAACGCGGCACGATGGCCACACCTGAGCCTGCCGCCACGCACGCCACGATGGCGTGGTACGACGCGAACTCCATCACACGCCCCGGCGCCAGGCCTTCGTGGTTCAACCACGATTCCAGGATGCGCCGATACGAGCACCCCGCCGCAAACGCGATGACCGTACGGTCGCCCAGATCGCGGGCACTCGCGATCTCGCCCCAAGCCAGCGGCGAAATCAGCGTCAGGTCTTCCTTGAAGGCATCCATGGCAGCCAGGCCATCGGCCGGAAACGGCTGGGCCACGAACGCCGCGTCGATTTCATAGTTGCGCACCTTGGCCGCCAACGCGCCGGACGTGCCGGTGACAAGTTCTATCCCCACCTGCGGCCAGGCCGCGTGATACGCCGCCAGGATCGGCGGCAGGCGCGCGGCCGCCGTGCTTTCCATGGTGCCGATGCGCAGCACGCCTTGCGGTGCGCCGTCACGCACCGCGGCCTGCGCCTCGTCCGACAGGCGCAATAGACGATCCGCGTAGGACAGCAGCACGCGCCCCTGGTCCGACAACACCAGCCGGCGGTTCTGGCGGCGAAAGAGCGGGGCCTCCAGCGAGGCCTCCAATTGCTTCAAGCGGGTCGACACATTGGACTGCACCCGGTTCAGGTGCTGGGCCGCGCGCGCCACGCCGCCCTGGTCGGCCACCGCCTTGAAGATCTGCAACGCGTCGAGATCCAAATTTCTCATTTCAAGAACCTATGTTCTTAATAATTCACTATTAAAGATATTAGTACAGCCGTAGAGTGGACGCATGTCAACGCCTGCTTACCCTTCCGTTCCCGACTCCCGCAGCGCCGTCAGCCTGGCCTGGCCGGCCGCCCTGGCGCTGGCCGCCGCCATGGGGATCGGACGTTTCGCCTTTACGCCCGTCTGGCCGCTAATGGCACAGGAAGGCGGCCTGTCGCTGGCCCAGGGCAGCTGGATTGCCTCGGCCAACTATGCCGGTTACCTGCTGGGCGCGCTGGCGGCCGTGGTCTGGCCGGTGCGACACCCCCGGGGCCAGCTTGCGCTGAGCCTGCTGGCCGTGGCGCTGCTGACCCTGGCCATGCCGCTGATGCACGACGTCGCGTTCTGGTGTGTGCTGCGACTGGCCGCCGGCTACGCCAGCGCCAGCGCCTTCATCTGCGTGGCCGGCTGGCGGGCCGTGCCGGCGGGCGACCCGCGCGAACCCGCTGCGGCGGGCCTGACCTATGCCGGCGTGGGCGCGGGCATCGCGCTGACCGGGCTGGCCTGTCTGGGGCTGATGGCCTGGGGCGTCCGTGCCGACGGCATGTGGCTGGCCCTGGGTGGATTGACGCTGGCCCTGTCCGTCATCGCCTGGCCTGGGCTGAACCGACCAGCCGCCTCGGGCCGGCCGTCGGCCGCCGCCGCACGACCCGCCCGGCTATCCCGCGCGGTTCCTCGCCTGGCGCTGCACTACGGTGTATTCGGGGTGGGCTACATCATTCCCGCCACATTCCTGCCCGCAATGGCCAAGGAGGTCATTGCAGACCCGGCGGTCTTCGGCTGGGCCTGGCCACTGTTCGGGCTGGCGGCGGCCGTGTCCTGCCTGCTGGTGCCCAGGCTTGCGCGAGGCCGCGACGACAAGCGCGTCTGGCAGGGCGCGCAGGCGCTGATGGCGATTGGCATGCTGGCCGTGGCGCTCTGGCACCACATCGCGGCCGTGATCGTGGCCGCGCTGCTGGTGGGCGGCACGTTCATGGTGATCACCCAGGCCGGCATGCTGACCGCGCGGCGCGCTGCCGGCGCTGCCGCGCCCCGGGCCGCCGCCATCATGACCGCCGCGTTCGCCGCCGGACAGATATTGGGGCCACTGTTGGCCTCGTGGGCGTCCCACTGGGGCGCGGGCTTGCCGCAAGTGCTGGGGGCCGGCGCGGCGCTGCTGGCGCTGTCGGCCTGGCGCTTGGGAAAAATCACGACAGAAGACATGGGCGCTGGGCATAATGCGATCGGCCCGCAAGGCTGTACACATTAGAGACAAGAAAGAGGAGTCACCCAGCATGAAATCTTTGCGCCCCCTGATCGCCACCATGGCGGCGGTTGCCGCTTTCAGCAGCGCCGCGCAGGCCCAGACCGCCGACTGGCCCGCCAAACCGATCACCATGATCGTCCCCTACGCGCCCGGCGGCTTCGCCGACACACGCGTGCGGCTGCTGGCGCGCAAGCTGGGCGAAACGCTGGGTCAGCCGATCGTGGTCGAAAACAAGGCGGGCGCAGGCGGCGTGGTCGGCACCAACCTGATCGCCAAGGCCGCGCCCGACGGTTACACCATCGGCACGGGCAACTTGGCCCCGATGGCCGTGAACCCGTCCTTGATGAAGGAAATGCCCTACAACCCGCAAAAGGACCTGGCGCCCATCATCCTGATCGAAAACAGCCCGCTGGTCCTGAGCGTGAACAACGAGCTGCCGGTCAAGACGCTGGCCGACCTGATCGCGCTGGCCAAGAAGCAGCCCGGCAAGCTGTCCTTCGGTTCGTCGGGCGTGGGCGGCGCGCACCACCTGTCGGGTGAAATGTTCCGCGAACAGGCCAAGATCGACATCGTGCACGTGCCGTACAAGGGGGGCAGCCTGGCCGCGACCGACCTGATGGGCGGTCATATCTCGATGATGTTCGAAATGGGCTATTCCGCGCTGCCTGCCATCCAGGGCGCCAAGATCCACCCCATCGCCGTGACGTCCGCCAAGCGCCTGGCCGTGCTGCCCGATGTGCCCACGATGGCCGAATCCGGCCTGCCGGGCTTCGAGTCCTACAACTGGCAGGGCATCGTCGCCCCCGCCGGCACGCCGGCCCCGATCATCGCGAAGCTGAACGCCGAATTCAACCGCATCCTGAAAGAGCCGGATGTGCAGAAAGCCATCGCCGACACCGGCAGCCAGGCCGGCGGCGGCACGCCCGAGGAATTCGCAGCCTTCATCAAGAGCGAAACCGAGAAGTGGGCCCACGTCATCAAGGCTGGGAACATCCAGCTTCAATAACCTTTAGGAGTCTTCCCATGGCCACCCGTCTGCTTGACCTTCTGAAGTTGGACCATCCCATCATCCAGGCCCCCATGGCGGGCGGCGCAACGACGGTGGAACTGGTGTCCGAGGCGTCGAAAGCGGGTGTCCTGGGATCGCTCGGGGCGGCCTACATGAGCCCCGAGCAGATCGAGGCGGCGGCGGCCGATATCCGCGCCCGCACGCCGCGGCCGTTCGCCATCAACCTCTTCGCGTCCGTAGCGGACCAGCCCATGCAGGGCGACACGGGCCGCATGCTGGCCCTGATGGCCCGTTACCACGAACAATTGGGGCTGCCGGCCCCCGTGGCGCCCGGGCCGCAACCCGATCCGCTGCCCGGGCAGATCGAGGCCGTTCTCCGGCTGCGCCCGGCGGTCTTCAGCTTTACCTTTGGCCGGATCCCGGCCGACGTGCTGGCACGCTGCCGCGAACTGGGCATCCTGACCATCGGCACGGCGACCACCGTGCGCGAGGCGGTCGCGCTGGAACAGGACGGCGTGGACGCCGTCGTGGCACAGGGCGCCGAAGCGGGCGGGCACCGCGGCACCTTCCTGGATGATTTCGAACAATCGCTGATTGGCACCATGGCGCTTGCGCCGCAGATAGCCGATGCGATTTCCGTGCCGGTGATCGCCTCCGGCGGCATCATGGACGGCCGCGGCATCGCCGCCGCCCTGGCGCTGGGTGCAGACGCCGCACAAATGGGGACGGCCTTCCTCACCACACATGAATCCGGCATCAGCGACGCCTACAAGGCCGTGCTGCCGGCATCGCGCTCCGAGCAGTCCCGCGTCACCCGGGCTTTTTCGGGACGCCCGGCGCGCGGCATCTCCAACGCCTTCATGCGGGACGCCGACGCGCTCGCCGCCGACATCCTGCCGTATCCCCTGCAGAATGCGCTGACGCGCCCCATGCGCACGGCCGGCGGCAAAGCCGGCAACATCAACGTGCTGTCTCTCTGGGCGGGCCAGGCCGCGCCGTTGGCCCGCCGCGAAAGCACGGCGGACCTGGTCCAGCGGCTGGCCCGCGAAACCGTGGCGGCCCAGGCGCGCCGCTGACCGCCGGGCGGGCACGGCGCGGCTGCCCCTTCCGGGGCGGCCGCGGGGCGGGCGATTGTCCCTGACACCGAAAACACTGTTCCATCCGCGGTGTATCGCATTGTGATTACAAAGCGTCGGGCTACAATGGCGCCTCGCCGCTGGGGGCCAGAGTCCGCCTTGGTCCTCGCAAAACACCCTTTTCGTTGCCCATGCCCGCTCAAACAAGCAGCACCCCGGAATTCGCCCTGCGCCTGGAAGGTGTGGCGCTAGGCTACGGTGATTTCACCGTCTTGCGCGACATCTCCATGGACGTGCGTGCGGGCCAAGTGGTCGCCGTCATGGGCGGCTCGGGTTCCGGCAAGACCACGCTGTTGCGGGCGGCCACCGGCCAGCTCGTCGCGCAGCAGGGCCGGGTCCTGGCGTTTGGGCAGGACATCGGGCGCGCCACCCCGGCCGAACTGCAATCCCTGCGCAAGCGCATGGGCGTGCTGTTCCAGCAGGGCGCGCTGTTCACCGACCTGAATGTGTTCGAGAACGTCGCGTTCCCGCTGCGCGAACACACCAAACTGTCCGAATCCGACGTCACCGACCGTGTACTCGACAAACTCGACGCCGTCGGCCTGCGTGCCGCCGCGCACCTGAGAGTGGCCGAGATCTCGGGCGGCATGGCGCGCCGCGTCGCCCTGGCCCGCGCCGTGGTGCTGGAACCCGAACTGATCCTGTACGACGAACCCTTCGCCGGACTGGACCCGATCTCGCTGGGCATCACGGCCCGCCTGATCCGCAGCCTGGCCGACCGCCTGGGATGCGCGTCGGTGCTGATCACCCACGACGTGCAGGAATCCTTCGCCATCGCCGACCAGGTGTATCTGGTGGGCCAAGGCAAGTTGGCCGCCGCCGGCACGCCGGAAACGCTGTCGGCGTCGCAAGACCCTTATGTGCAGCAATTCCTGAAAGGCCAGCCCGACGGCCCGGTCGCGTTCCAATACCCGGAAACGCCGGCCTTCCAAAAGTGGCTTTCCGAACAGAAAGGGCGCAAAGCATGAGCGGCTCCAACAATCCCGTCAGCGCGCTCGGCGGCTGGGTGCGCGGCACCGTATCCGGCATCGGCTACTTCACCCGGTTCTTCGCCGGCATGCTGGCGCGCAGCGGCATCGTCTTCTCGCGCCCGCGCCTGGTGTCGCAGCAAGTCCATTTCATCGGCAACTATTCGCTGCTGATCATCGCCGTGTCGGGCATGTTCGTCGGCTTCGTGCTGGGGCTGCAGGGCTACTACACCCTGAACCGCTACGGTTCCGAAGAAGCGCTTGGCCTGCTGGTGGCCTTGTCGCTTGTGCGTGAGCTGGGGCCTGTCGTGACGGCGTTGCTGTTCGCCGGGCGCGCGGGCACCTCGCTGACCGCCGAGATCGGCCTGATGAAAGCCGGCGAGCAACTATCGGCCATGGAAGTCATGGCCGTCGACCCGATCCGTCGCGTGCTGGTGCCGCGCCTGTGGGGCGGCATCATCGCCATGCCCATCCTTGCGGCGGTGTTCTCCATGGTGGGCATCCTGGGCGGCTGGGTCGTCGGTGTCGTGATGATCGGCGTGGACGCAGGCGCGTTCTGGTCACAGATGCAAAACGGCGTGGACGTCTGGAACGACGTGGCCAACGGCGTCATCAAGAGCGTGGTGTTCGGCGTCACGGTAACGCTGGTGGCGCTCTACGAAGGCTGGCAGGCCCGGCCCACGCCCGAAGGCGTAGCCCGCGCCACCACGCGCACCGTGGTGGTGGGCTCCTTGGCAGTACTTGGGCTGGACTTCCTGCTCACTGCCTTGATGTTTGGAAATTGAAACGGATCGATCATGTCACGCGAAAAAACCGACTTCTGGGTAGGCCTGTTTGTACTGCTGGGCGCGATCGCGCTGGTATTCCTGGCGTTGCGCGCCGGCAACCTCAGCACGTTTTCCTTCGCCCCGACCTATACGCTATCGGCCAATTTCGATAACGTAGGCGGCCTCAAGCCGCGCGCGGCAGTCAAAAGCGCCGGCGTCGTCGTGGGCCGCGTGTCCAGCATCACCTTCGACGACAAGACCTTCCAGGCGGTCGTCTCGGTGAACCTGGAAAAAGCCTATCAGTTCCCAAAAGACACGTCGGCATCGATCCTCACGTCCGGATTGCTGGGTGAACAGTACCTGGGCCTGACGGCGGGCAGCGAAGAAGAGAACTTTACCGACGGCGGAAAAATCCGCTATACACAAAGCGCGGTCGTTCTGGAGCAGCTGATCAGCCAGTTCCTGTACGGCTCCGCCGAGAAGCAGGGCGCGGCCTCTGAAGCCGAACCCGCCGCGAAAGCGCCAAATTGAAGACGATGCGAAAGACGCCGTAACGGGCTGCGCTTCACCATCGCAACATCATAAGAATCGTTGATAGGAATGTCCTGATCATGAACAAGAACGCACTTTCCCGAATCGCCACCATCGCAGCGGCGGGTGCACTGATGGCCGGCTGCGCCGCGCCGCAGAACCCGGATCCACGCGATCCGTGGGAAGGCTTCAACCGGGGCGTCTACAAGTTCAACGACACGGTCGACCGCGCGGTCTTCAAGCCGGTGGCCCAGGCCTACACCTATGTCACGCCGCAGCCCGTGCGCAGCTGCGTTCACAACATCTTCAGCAACGTCGGCGACCTCTGGTCGGGCGCCAACAGCTTTCTGCAAGGCCGCGGCCACGACTTCGTGAACACGCTGGGCCGGTTCTTGTTCAACACCACGATGGGCGTGGGCGGCTGCTTCGACGTCGCCTCGGCCAACGGCGCGCGCAAGATCCCGAACGACTTCGGCACGACGCTGGGCGTGTGGGGCTTCGGCCAGGGCCCGTACCTGGTGCTGCCGATCTTCGGCTCGTCCACGGTGCGCGACGGCGCGGGCCTGATCGGCGATTACTACGGCACGACCTACGGCTACATGGGCGTCGACTCCATCGACAACGTGCGCCTGCGCAACTCGCTGTGGGGCCTGCGCGTCGTCGATACGCGCGCCAGCCTGCTCAGCGCCACCGACACGATCGACCGCGTCGCGCTGGATCCGTACAGCTTCATCCGCGATGCCTACCTGCAGCGCCGCAACGCCATGGTGCTTGGCCACCGCGTGAACGATGACGATGCGCTGCCCAACTACGAGGACGACGACGGCGACGCCCCGGCCCAGGGCGCTCCGGCGCCCGCGCCGGCAACCAAGTAAGCTGTCGCTTGCGTTCATCGGTACAGTAAGGAGTTTTGATGCGATTTGCTTTTATTTCCCTGTTGCAACGGTTGGCCTTCGCAGGCCTGCTGGGCCTTGCCGCGGCTGGCGCCGCGCAGGCCAAGCCCAACCCCAACGGTCCTCCGGACCAATTCGTCATCGCCACGGCCAATGAGGCCCTTGACGTGCTGAAAGCGGACGGCGCCGTCAAAGCCGGCAACACCGCCCGCATCAACGACGTCGTCAACCAGCACATCCTGCCCTACGTCAATTTCCAGAAAACGACCCGCCTGTCCGCCGGTCGCTACTGGCGCCAGGCGACGGAGCAGCAGAAGACGGCCCTGGCCGACGCGTTCCGCGGCACGCTGGTGCGCACCTACAGCGGCGCGCTGACCCGCGTCACGCCCACCACCACCGTCAAGGCCCTGCCGTTCCGCGGCGATCCCAAGGCCGACGACGTGGTCGTGCGCACCCTGATCAGCCAGGACAACGGCCAGCCCACGGGCGTGGACTACCGTCTGGAAAAGACGCCGCAAGGCTGGAAGATCTACGACATGAACGTCGAAGGCATCTGGCTGATCGAGAACTACCGCAACCAGTTCGCGCAGCAGATCAACCAGAACGGCATCGACGGCCTGATCAAGGCGTTGAACCAGCGCAACCAGTAATTCCCCGGTTCCGGCTGCCTCCGGCCCGGCGCGCCCCTAGCGGCCCGCCGGGCTGATTATTTAAGGGACGGATGAGGCCGCCATCCCTACGGCTGCCGGGGCCATAGGCGCTTGCCGCCTCGGTGCGCTTATATAATGATCAATTCGCTCTTTCCGGGCAGCCCCCCGCCGTCATGTCAGCCGTCAGTCTAGAAAACGTCTCCAAGGTCTACTCGCCACGCCAGCGTGGCTGGCAGAAGTTGCTTGGGCGCACGCCCGCCCCCGGCTTTCAGGCGCTGGACCATGTCAGCCTGAACATCGAGCACGGCGAGTTCTTTGGCCTGCTAGGCCCGAACGGCGCGGGCAAGACCACCCTGATCTCGATCCTGGCCGGCCTGGCGCACGCGTCGTCCGGACGGGCCACCGTCTGTGGTTACGACGTCGTGGCCGACTACAAGTCGGCGCGGCGCGCGCTGGGCGTGGTGCCGCAAGAGCTGGTCTACGACCCGTTCTTCACGGTGCGCGAGACCCTGCGTATCCAGTCCGGCTACTTCGGCCTGCGCAACAACGACGACTGGATCGACGAGATTCTGTTCAACCTGGGCCTGGCCGACAAAGCCGACAACAACATGCGCGCGCTGTCCGGCGGCATGAAACGCCGCGTGCTGGTGGCGCAGGCGCTGGTGCACCGTCCCCCCGTGATCGTGCTGGATGAACCCACCGCAGGCGTGGACGTGGACTTGCGCCGCACGTTGTGGGAGTTCATCTCGCGCTTGAACAAGGCGGGCCACACCATCATGCTGACCACGCACTACCTGGAAGAAGCGGAAGCCCTGTGCGGCCGCATCGCCATGCTCAAGCGCGGCCGGATCGTGGCGCTGGACACCACGCAGGCCCTGATGGCTCGCGTCGGCGGCGTCGATCTGGAAGACGCGTTCGTGCGCATCATGCATCAGGGCGACGAGCCCGCCGCGCCCGCCCTGCAACCCGAAGAGATTTCCTCATGACGCCGCCCAACGCGACCGCCAGCCAACCGCTGGTGCAGCCCCGCCTGGACGCGGGCTCCGGTTTCCCGACCCTGCTGCGCAAGGAATTGCTGCGCTTCTGGAAGGTCGGCTTCCAGACCATCGCCGCCCCCGTGATCACGGCGCTGCTGTACCTGCTGGTGTTCGCGCACGTGCTGGAAGGGCGCCTGATGGTGTACGGCACGGTGCCTTACACAGCGTTCCTGATCCCCGGGCTCATGATGATGAGCATGCTGCAGAACGCGTTTGCCAACCCGTCGTCGTCATTGATCCAAAGCCGCATCACCGGCAACCTGGTCTTCATGCTGCTGCCGCCGCTGTCGCACCGCGACATGTTCGGCGCCTTCGTGCTGGCGGCCATCGTGCGCGGCCTGGCCGTGGGGCTGTGCGTCTGGGCCGTGGCGCTGTTCTTCGTATCGCTGATCCCCGCCAACCCGCTGTGGTTGCTGGTCTTTGCCGTGCTGTCCTGCGGCATCATGGCCGTGCTGGGCGTGGTCGCGGGCCTGTGGTCCGAAAAATTCGACCAGCTGGCCGCCTTCCAGAATTTCCTGATCATGCCCGCGACGTTCCTGTCCGGCGTGTTCTATTCCATCCACACGTTGCCGCCCTTCTGGCAGAGCGTGTCCCACTGGAACCCCATCTTCTACGCCATCGACGGATTCCGCTACGGATTCTTCGCGGTGTCGGACGTCTCGCCCTGGCGCAGCCTGGCGGTGGTGACGGCGGTGTTCCTGGCGCTATCGCTTTACGCGCTGCGGCTTCTGGCCAGCGGCTACAAACTCAGGAACTGACGTCCATGCTTCCCACTCCCGCGCAAGTCCGCCAATACATCGCGGACGGCCTGCCCTGTGAACATCTTGACGTGCAGGGCGACGGCTCGCATTTCGACGCCGTCATCGTCAGCACGGCCTTCGAAGGCAAGCGCCTGATCCAGCGCCATCAGATGGTCTATGCCGCGCTCGGCGACCGCATGAAGGCCGAGATCCACGCACTGTCCATGCGCACGCTGACCCCTGGCGAATATCAGCAAGCAGGCAAGTAATGGATAAGCTCCGCATCACCGGCGGCGCGCCGCTACGCGGCGAAATCTCGATTTCCGGCGCCAAGAATTCGGCCTTGCCGATCCTGTGCGCGGGTCTGCTGACCGCCGACGCGCTGACGCTTGCCAACGTTCCGCACCTGAACGACACCGCCACCATGCTGCGCCTGCTCGGCCGCATGGGCGTGCGCGCCGAGCGCGGCACGGACGGCGTGGTCACGCTGCAGGCCAACCACGTCGACAACCTGGAAGCGCCGTACGACCTGGTCAAGACGATGCGCGCCTCCATCCTGGTGCTGGGCCCGCTGCTCGCCCGCTTCGGCGAAGCGCGCGTGAGCCTGCCTGGCGGTTGCACCATCGGCCAGCGGCCGGTGGATCAGCACATCAAGGGCCTGGCCGCCCTGGGCGCCGAGATCAGCATCGAGCACGGCTTTGTCGTCGCGCGCGCCAAGCGCCTGAAGGGCGCCTCCGTGCGCACCGACATGGTCACCGTCACCGGCACCGAGAACCTGCTGATGGCGGCCGTGCTGGCCGACGGCCGGACCGTGCTGGAGAACGCCGCGCGCGAACCCGAAGTGGTCGACCTGGCCGAATTGCTCATCAAAATGGGCGCCCGCATCCAGGGGCACGGCACGGACCGCATCGTGATCGACGGGGTCGAGCGCCTGCACGGCGCCGAACACCGCGTTATCTCCGACCGCATCGAAGCCGGCACCTTCCTGTGCGCCGTGGGCGCGGCGGGCGGCGACATCGTGCTGAAGAACACTGACGCCGGCATCCTGGGCGCCACGCTGGACAAGCTGGTCGAAGCCGGCCTGACCATCGAAACCGGCCCGGACTGGATCCGCGGCGCCATGTCCACGCGCCCGAAAGCGGTGGGTTTGCGCACGCACGAATACCCCGGCTTCGCCACCGACATGCAGGCGCAGGTCATGGCGCTGAATGCCGTGGCGGACGGTACCTCGGTCATCGTCGAGACGATTTTCGAGAACCGCTACATGCACGTGCAGGAACTGCGCCGCCTGGGCGCCGACATCGACATCGACGGCCACACCGCCATCGTGCGCGGCGTGAAGCGCCTGTCGGGCGCCACCGTCATGGCCACCGACCTGCGCGCCTCGGCCAGCCTCGTCATCGCCGGCCTGGCGGCCGACGGCGACACGCTGGTCGACCGCATCTACCATCTGGACCGTGGCTACGACCAGATGGAAGTCAAACTGCGCGCCCTGGGCGCGAACATCCAACGCGTGACCGGCAAGGAACAGGCATGAAAAGTAATAGCCCCCACGCCGCGCCGTCGGCTTGCTGCTCCCCGATTGGGTCCGATCATTTTGAGGCTGCCCGGCAATGAACAATGCCACCACGATGAAGCCCCTGACCCTGGCCCTGTCCAAGGGCCGGATTTTTGAAGAAACCATGCCGTTGCTGGCCGAGGCCGGCATCGAAGTGACCGAAAGCCCGGAGAGCTCGCGCAAGCTGATCCTGCCGACCAGCGACCCTGGCCTGCGCCTGATCATCGTGCGCGCCTCCGACGTGCCGACCTACGTGCAGTACGGCGCGGCCGACCTGGGCATCGCGGGCAAGGACGTGCTGATCGAGCACGCCAAGGAACAGCCCGGCGGCCTGTACCAGCCCATCGACCTGAACATCGCCAAGTGCCGCCTGGCCGTGGCCGTGCGCAACGGCTTCGACTACGAAGGCGCCGTGCACCAGGGTGCGCGCCTGCGCGTGGCCACCAAGTACGTCCACTCAGCCCGTGAACACTTTGCGGCAAAGGGTGTGTACGTGGATATCATCAAGCTGTATGGTTCGATGGAACTGGCGCCGCTGGTCGGCCTGGCCGACTGCATCGTCGACCTGGTGTCCACCGGCGGCACGCTGCGCGCCAACGACCTGGTCGCAGTCGAAGACGTCATGCCCATCTCGTCGCGCCTGATCGTCAACCAGGCTGCGCTGAAGACCCGCGGCGCCCGCCTGCAACCGCTGCTGGACGCCTTCGAAAGAGCCGCCTCCCGCAACGCCTGACCCCCGCCCGCCGCGATGC
>NZ_JBHFII010000029.1:179427-189138 GCF_057334215.1 Achromobacter maghribensis
ATGCCGCGGCGGCCGCTTTCCGCTTTGCTGCATGACGCCATGGCCCTGATCAATCGTCTTGACTCCCGCGATCCCGGATTCAAATCCGCCCTGTCCACGCTGCTGGCCTTCGAGGCCAACGAGGACGAGTCCATCGACCGCGCCGCCGCCGGCATCCTGGCCGACGTACGCGCCCGCGGCGACGCCGCGCTGGTGGAATACACGCAACGCTTCGACCGCATGCCGGGGGCATCGGCCGCCGCGCTGGAAATTCCCAAGGCAGACTGGCATGCCGCGCTGGCCTCGCTGCCCGCCGCCCAGCGCAATGCGCTGGAAGCCGCCGCCGACCGCGTGCGCAGCTACCACGAACGCCAGCGCGCCGAGACCTGGACCTACACCGACGCCGAAGGCACGATGCTGGGCCAGCAGGTCACGCCGCTGGATCGCGTGGGCCTGTACGTGCCGGGCGGCAAGGCCGCCTATCCGTCGTCGGTGCTGATGAACGCCATCCCGGCCAAGGTCGCGGGCGTACAGGAACTGATCATGGTCACGCCCACGCCCGACGGCGTGCGCAACCCCATCGTGCTGGCCGCGGCCGCCATCGGCGGCGTGGACCGCGTGTTCGCCATTGGCGGCGCGCAGGCCGTGGGCGCGCTGGCCTACGGCACCGATACGGTGCCCGCCGTGGACAAGATCGTCGGCCCTGGCAACGCCTATGTCGCCGCCGCCAAGCGCCGCGTGTTCGGCGTGGTCGGCATCGACATGATCGCCGGCCCCAGCGAGATCCTGGTCATCTGCGACGGCAAGACGCCGGCCGACTGGATCGCCATGGACCTGTTCTCGCAGGCCGAACACGACGAACTGGCGCAATCGATCCTGCTCTGTCCGGACGCCGCCTTCCTCGCGGAAGTCGAAGCCGCCATCGCGCGCCTCCTGCCGACGATGCCGCGCGCCGACATCCTGCGCGTCAGCCTGGCGAACCGCGGCGCGCTGATCCAGGTCCAAAGCCTGGAAGAAGCCTGCCAGATCGCCAACGACATCGCGCCCGAGCACTTGGAAATCTCTACCGAGCAGCCCGAAATCTGGACGGCCAAGATCCGCCACGCCGGCGCGATCTTCATGGGCCGGTTCAGTTCGGAGGCGCTGGGCGACTACTGCGCCGGCCCGAACCACGTGCTGCCGACGTCGCGCACCGCGCGCTTTTCGTCGCCGCTGGGCGTGTACGACTTCCAGAAGCGTTCCAGCCTGATCCAGGTATCGCATCAGGGTGCGCAGACCCTGGGCCGCATCGCCGCCGAACTGGCGCTGGGCGAGGGCCTGCAGGCGCATGCCGCCAGCGCCCAGTACCGGATCGACAAGCCATGAGCGTCGCCGGCCGCATCGCCGGCACCGTGCGCGCCGACATCCGCGAACTGGCCGCCTATCCCGTGGCCAACGCGGAAGGCTGCATCAAGCTGGACGCGATGGAATGCCCCTACGAGCTTCCCGAAACGGTCCGCGACGACATCGCCCGGGCAGTGCGCGACACGGCGCTGAACCGCTACCCGGCCGCCGACCTGACCGCGCTGCAGCAGGCGGTGAAGGCCGCGTTCGGGGTACCCGCTGCCGCCGACGTGCTGTTCGGCAACGGCTCCGACGAACTGATCCACATCGTCGTGCAGGCCTGCTGCAACCCCGGCGACACCGTGATGTCGCCGTGGCCGTCGTTCGTCTATTTCGACATGGCGGCCCGGTTCGACCACGCCCGCTTCGTCGGCGTGCCGCTGACCGATGATCTGACCCTGGATTTGCCGGCCATGCTGGCCGCCATCCGCGAGCACCAACCCAAGGTCGTGTTCCTGGCCGTGCCCAACAACCCCACCGGCGGCCTCTGGTCCGACCACGACGTGCAGGCGATCATCGCCGCCGCCCCGGGCCTGGTGGTGCTGGACGAGGCCTATCAGCCCTTCGCCGACCGCACCTGGATGGCGCAGGTGCTGGACGCGCCCAATGTCGTCGTCATGCGCACGGTCTCCAAGATCGGCCTGGCGGGCTTGCGTTTCGGATACATGGCGGGCCACCCGGACTGGATCGCCGAACTGAATAAAGTGCGCCCGCCCTACAACCTGGACGTGCTGACCCAGGCCACGCTGATGACGGTTCTGCGCCACAAGGACGTGCTGGACGAGCAGGCCGCGCGCCTGCGCGCCGACCGCGAACCGCTGGCTGCGGCCCTGGCGGCGCTGCCCGGCGTCAGGGTATTCCCTTCCGCCGGCAACTTCATACTCGCGCGCTTTTCCGGCAAGCTGGACGGCAACGCCGTGCATCTTGCGCTGAAAACGCGCAAAATATTGATTCGTAACTTCTCCAACGCCCATCCGCTCCTGGCCAACTGCCTGCGCATCTCGGTGGGCGCCCCGGCCGAGAACGCCGCCTTGCTGGCTGCCCTGCAAGAGATTTTGAGTGCTTAACATGCGTACCGCAGAGATCACCCGCAACACCAACGAAACCCGCATCCGCGTGGCCATCAACATCGATGGCACCGGCAAGCAGACGATCGACACGGGCGTGCCGTTCCTGGACCACATGCTGGACCAGATCGCGCGCCACGGCCTGATCGACCTCGACATCAAGGCCGAGGGCGACCTGCACATCGATGCGCACCACACGGTGGAAGACGTGGGCATCACCCTGGGCATGGCAATCGCGAAAGCGGTCGGCACCAAGGCCGGGCTGCGCCGCTACGGCCACGCCTATGTGCCGCTGGACGAAGCGCTGTCGCGCGTCGTGGTGGACTTTTCCGGCCGTCCCGGCCTGGAATACCACATCCCGTTCACGCGCGCCCACATCGGCAACTTCGACGTCGACCTGACGCGCGAGTTCTTCCAGGGGCTGGTCAATCACGCGCTGATCACGCTGCACATCGACAACCTGCGCGGCTTCAACGCCCACCACCAGGCGGAAACCGTCTTCAAGGCCTGTGGCCGCGCCCTGCGCATGGCCATGGAAGTCGACCCGCGCATGGGCGACGTCGTGCCCTCCACCAAGGGCGTGCTGTAACCGTTCGCCAAACCCACCGCACCAGGCAAAAGAAGTGACCACTATCGCCATCGTCGACTATGGAATGGGCAATTTCCACTCCGTCGCACGCGCCCTGACGTTCGCCGCCCCCGACGCGGACATCCGCATCTGCAACCAGCCCCAGGACATCGACGCGGCCGACCGCGTGGTCTTCCCCGGCCAGGGCGCGATGGCGGACTGCATGCGCACCCTGAATGAATCCGGCCTGCGTGAAGCCGTCGTCCGCGCCGCCCGCAACAAGCCCCTGCTGGGCGTCTGCGTGGGCGAACAAATGCTGTTCGACTCCTCTGAAGAAGGCGGCACGTCCTGCCTGGGCCTGTTCCCCGGCGTCGTGCGCCGCTTCTCGGGGCCGCGCTTCGCGGACCTGATCGCCGCCGACGACGAAGCCTGCCTGGCCGACACCGGTGCGGCGGGCCTGGCCGACACCCGCCCGGAACGGCTCAAAGTGCCGCACATGGGATGGAACAAAGTCCGCCAGACACGCTCTCACCCTATCTGGGACGGCATTCCGGACGACACGCACTTCTATTTCGTCCATAGTTACTACGCCGACCCGGACGATTCCGGCCTGACTGTTGGTGAAACCGATTATGGCGTCGCCTTTACCTGCGCAGTGGCGGCAGCTAACATTTTCGCGGTGCAGTTCCACCCCGAAAAGAGCGCCGAACACGGTTTGCGCCTGTATCGCAATTTTGTAGACTGGCAGCCGTAGGCCTAGAGCCCACGTGCGCCAGCCCATTCAACCCCTCTTTCTTTTTTGCTGCCCACCATGCTGCTGATCCCCGCCATCGATCTTAAAGACGGGCGCTGCGTGCGCCTGCGCCAGGGTGACCTGGACGATGCAACGGTGTTCTCCGAAGACCCCGCCGCCATGGCCACCCGTTGGCTCGACCAAGGCGCGCGCCGCCTGCATCTGGTCGACCTGAACGGCGCCGTCGCCGGTAAACCGAAGAACGAAGCGCCCATCAAGGCCATCCTGGAAGCCGTCGGCGACGACATCCCCGTCCAGATCGGCGGCGGCATCCGCGACCTCGACACCATCGAGCGCTACCTTGATGCCGGCATCTCCTACGTGATCATCGGCACCGCCGCGGTCAAGAACCCGGGCTTCCTGCAAGACGCCTGCGGCGCATTCCCCGGCCAGATCATCGTCGGCCTGGACGCCCGCGACGGCAAGATCGCCACCGACGGCTGGAGCAAGCTGACCCGCCACGACGTGCTGGATCTGGCCAAGAAGTTCGAAGACTATGGCTGCGAGGCCATCATCTACACCGACATCGGCCGCGACGGCATGCTCTCGGGCGTGAACGTCGAAGCCACGGTCCGCCTGGCCCAGCACGTGCGCATCCCCGTGTACGCGTCGGGCGGCATTGCCGGCATCCAGGACATCGAAGCCCTGTGCGCAGTCGAGGAAGAAGGCGTCGAAGGCGCCATCCTGGGCCGCAGCATCTACGAAGGCACGCTTGATTTCCAGGCAGCCCAGGCCCGCGCCGACGAATTGGCAAAATGACCACCTCCAGCAGCACCCCCGGGGCCGGCGCGCCCGTCCAGAGCGCGCTGACCCGCCGCATCATCCCCTGCCTTGACGTGACCGCCGGGCGCGTCGTCAAGGGCGTGAACTTCGTCAACCTGCTCGACGCGGGCGACCCCGTCGAGATCGCCCGCCGATACAACGAGCAGGGCGCCGACGAACTCACGTTCCTGGACATCACCGCCACCAGCGACGGCCGCGACCTGATCCTGCCCATCATCGAGCAGGTGGCGTCCCAGGTCTTCATCCCGCTGACGGTGGGTGGCGGCGTGCGCCAGGTGTCCGACATCCAGCGCCTGCTGAATGCCGGCGCCGACAAGATCAGCATCAACAGCGCCGCCGTGGCCAACCCGGAACTGGTTCGCGCCGCGTCCGACTACCACGGCTCGCAATGCGTGGTCGTGGCCATCGACGCGCGCCGCGTGTCTGCCGAGGGCGAACCCGCCCGCTGGGAAGTCTTCACCCATGGCGGCCGCAAGGCCACCGGGCTGGACGCCGTGGCCTGGGCGCGCCGCATGGCGGCCTACGGCGCGGGCGAAATCCTGTTGACCAGCATGGACCGCGACGGCACCAAGTCGGGCTTCGATCTGGCGCTGACCCGCGCCGTGTCGGACGCGGTGCCCGTGCCCGTCATTGCCTCGGGCGGCGTGGGTAACCTGCAACACCTGGCCGATGGCGTCACCACCGGCCGCGCCAGCGCCGTGCTGGCCGCCAGCATTTTCCATTTTGGCCAGCACACCGTCGGCGAGTGCAAGCGCTTCATGGCCGAACAAGGCATTTCCGTACGGTTGGACTAATCATGAGCACCGAACCCGCCTGGATGGCCGACGTCGTCTTCGACGAAAACGGCCTGATCCCCGCCATCGCCCAAGACTTTGAAAACGGCCAGATCATGATGGTGGCCTGGATGAACCGCGAATCGCTGGCTGAAACGGCCGCCACCGGCCGCGCCGTGTACTGGTCGCGTTCGCGCCAACGCCTGTGGCGCAAGGGCGAAGAATCGGGCCACGTGCAGGAAGTGCACGAATTGCGCCTGGATTGCGACGGCGACGTCATTTTGCTCAAGGTCCACCAGGAAGGCGGCATCGCGTGCCACACCGGCCGCGCCAGTTGTTTTTTCCGCCGCCTGGAAGGGCCGACGGACCAGGCAGCCTGGGTCACGGTTGACCCGGTGCTAAAAGACCCCGAACTGATCTACAAATGACCGATCAAACGCTAAGCGCGGCCGATATCCTGGCACGCATCGCCGACACGCTGGAAACCCGCCGCCCCGAAAACGGCGGGGATCCCACCGCATCGTATTCCGCCAAGCTGCTGGCCAAGGGCCCCGACGCCTTCCTGAAGAAGATCGGCGAAGAAGCCACGGAACTGGTCATGGCCGCCAAAGACGGCGTGCCGGAGCGCATCGTCAGCGAAACCGCCGACCTGTGGTTCCACTGCCTGGTCGCGCTGACGCATTTCAAGCTGCGGCCGGAAGACGTGCTGGCCGAATTGGCCCGCCGCGAAGGCCTGTCGGGCCTGGCCGAGAAGGCAAGCCGCCCCAAAGACTGACCACGGAGCCCGGAAAATGAGCGACAACTGTCTTTTCTGCAAGATCGCCGCTGGCGACATCCCGTCCAAGAAAGTCTATGAAGACGAGGACTTTGTTGCATTCCACGATATTAATCCGGCCGCACCGGTACATTTACTGCTGATCCCTCGACGTCATGTCACATCCATGCAGGATATTACGGGCGAGGACGCAGGTTGGTTGGGTAGAATGATGTCGTTGGCGCCGCGGCTAGCAGCCGAAAACGGTTGCCGTCCGGGCCCTGATGGCGGATTTCGCATCATGATCAACTCTGGCGTCGAAGGCGGCCAGGAAGTCCCGCATTTGCATTTCCACATCATCGGCGGCTCGCGACCCTGGAAAGGGCGCGTAGCCCCCACCGCGTAATTCGGAGAAACATCATGGGTAGTTTCAGCATTTGGCATTGGTTGGTCGTTCTGGTCATCGTGGCGCTGATTTTCGGCACCAAAAAACTGCGCAACATCGGCTCGGACCTGGGCGGCGCGGTGAAGGGTTTCAAGGAAGGCATGAAGGACGCCAACGGCGAAAAGCCGGCGGATCCGATCGCGCAGCAGCGCGTTTCCGGTGAAACCATCGACGTGCAAGCCAAGGAAAAGACCAACTCCTGAGCCGCGGCTCGTCTCCCGGGCCAGCCCTGAACGGGCCGGCCCTTATTGCTTCAATTCCCGAGCGGCCGTCGAATGTTTGATGTCAGCCTCACTGAACTGATGGTGATCGGCGTCGTCGCCTTGATCGTCATTGGCCCCGAACGCCTGCCCAAGGTCGCCCGCACCGTCGGCCACCTCCTTGGGCGCGCGCAGCGTTACGTCAATGACGTGAAGTCCGATATCCAGCGCGAAATCGAACTCGACGAACTGCGCAAGTTCAAAAACGAAATGGAAGACGCCGCGCAAGGCGTGCAGCAGTCGTTGAACGACACGCAAGCCTCGCTGCAGGAACCGGTCCAGCAATTCCGCGCGGAACTCGACGAAGTCGCCCGCGAAGCCAGCGGCAAGGTCGCGCCGGTTATCGTCGGGGACGCCTCAGTCGGAGACGCCTCAGTCGGGGCCCCCTCCGCCGGGAATGTCCCGGCCGGAGACGCTCCCGTCGAACCCGCCCGCACGATTGCCCCGCCCGGCCAGAACCACAGCCTGGACCTGGAGCTGCCCGCCGTGCCCGCGCCGGCCCCCGTGCCTGCCGCGTCCGCCCCCCAACAACCCGCCCCGGCGCCCCGCGCGCCCAAGGCCGACGACGCCGCGCCCGCCGCCAAGCCCGTCACGCCCTCTGGAACACCGACGTGACCCAGGACGCCTCCCAAGAAGAAGGCCAGCAAGAGACCTTCATCTCCCACCTGGTCGAATTGCGCACCCGCCTGCTGCGCGCCGTCGGCGCCGTCGTGGCCGTGTTCATCGTATTGTTCATCTACCCCGGCGCGTCCGCCATCTATGACGTGCTGGCCGCGCCCATGCTGGCTTCGCTGCCCGAAGGCACCCGCATGATCGCCACGGGCGTCATCACGCCGTTCATGGTGCCCGTCAAGGTCACGATGATGGCGGCCTTCATCGTGGCGCTGCCGGTCGTGCTGTACCAGGCCTGGGCGTTCGTCGCGCCCGGCCTGTACCGGCACGAAAAACGCCTGGCGCTGCCGCTGATCATCTCAAGCACGTTCCTGTTCATCGCGGGCATGGCGTTTTGCTATTTCGTGGTGTTCCGCACGGTCTTCCACTTCATCGCCACCTTCGCGCCGCAATCCATCACGCCGGCACCAGACATCGAGGCCTACCTGAGCTTCGTCATGACGATGTTCATGGCCTTCGGCATCACGTTCGAGGTGCCCGTGGCCGTGGTGCTGCTGGTGAAGACGGGCATTGTCGAATTGTCCAAGCTGCGCGCCGCGCGTGGCTATGTCGTGGTCGGCGCCTTCATCATCGCCGCGGTGGTCACGCCGCCCGACGTGGTCAGCCAATTCATGTTGGCGGTGCCGCTGTGCCTGCTCTATGAAGTGGGCCTGATCTGCGCCCGGATGGTGTCGCCCAAACCAGGCGCGGTCCCGGCGGACGACGCCGCGGATTCCCTGACCGAGCGGCACTGATATCGCCGCTGGCGCGGATGGCCAGGCAAGATAGGACTGATTGACTCTTGCCCGCACATGCCTGCAATCCTACATTGCAGGTATGTCGCTTGCCCAAAGGCTGCGCGCCCTGATGCGGTGGCGCGGCATCCACAGCCAGAATCAACTGGCACGCATCTCCCGCGTGCCGCAATCCTGCATCCATCGCATTCTTACCCGCGAAGACCGCTACTCGCCGTCCCGCGGTACGCTGCTACGCCTGGCCGTCGCGCTTGAAACCAGCGTGCCGTGGCTGACGGACGGCGTGCTCAGCGGCACCGAACCCGGCCCCCACGGCGTGCCCTCCCGCACGGGCGTGCTGCCCGTCATGCCTGCCACCGCGCCCGTGATCGACGGCTACTGCGCTGAAATCTGCGCGCTGCTGCGCCAGCAACCCGACAGCACCAAAAAAACCGTGCTGTCGATGGTGCGGCTGTTGGTGGAGGGCGCCGCGCACGTCCCTTGAAGGGCTAACGGGGCTTTCCGGGCCGCGTGCCCACCACGACGGACACGTCCTGCGGCTTGCCCGCGCGCAGAATGCCCAGCGTCGCGCGCTGGCCGGGAGGCTGTTGCGCGATTTCCGACAGCAACTGGGCCGTGTCGGCCATGGGTTTGCCATTGACCGACTGCACGATGTCGCCCACGCGCAGGCCACCGCGCGCCGCCGGACCGTCTCGCATCACGCCCGCGATGATCGCGCCTTTCGCGTCGGCGCCCAGCCCGAAGGCGCGGGCCAGTTCGGGCGTGACATCCTGCGGCTCCACGCCCAGCCAGCCGCGCTTGACGCCGCCAGTCTTGACGATGTCGTCCATGACCTTGCGCGCGATCTCGATAGGCGTGGCGAAGCCGATGCCCATCGACCCGCCCGATTCCGAATAGATGGCCGTGTTGATGCCGACCAAGTTGCCTTCGGCGTCCACCAGCGCGCCCCCCGAGTTACCCGGGTTGATCGCGGCGTCCGTCTGGATGAAGTTCTCGTACGTGTTCAGGCCCAGCCCATTTCGGCCCAGCGCCGACACGATGCCCTGGGTGGTGGTCTGCCCCACGCCGAACGGGTTGCCGATGGCCAGCACCACGTCGCCCACGCGCAAACCGCGGTCGGCTGCCAACGTGGCGGCGGGCAGGGCGCGCAACGTGCTCAGCTTCAACACGGCCAGATCGGTATCGGGGTCCGCGCCCACGACCTTGGCGGTATCGCGGCGGCCGTCGGCCAACGCGACCTCGATGGCGTCCGCCGCCTGCACCACGTGGTAGTTCGTCAGCACATGGCCGTCCTGGTTCACGATGACGCCGGACCCCAGGCTGGTCGTGGCCTGCCGCCGGCTGACGCCCGGCATCTGGCCGAATAGCTGGCGCAGCACGGGATCGTCGGGCAGCGGGATCAGCGGCACGTTGACGTGCTTGGTGGTGTAGACGTTCACGACGGACGGCGCCGCGCGGGCGACGCCGTCGGCATAGGACACCGGCCCGACGCCGCTGCCC
>NZ_JBHFII010000030.1:0-820 GCF_057334215.1 Achromobacter maghribensis
CATCAAGGTTGCGCGCCACCCACCCGACCCCGACGACGAGCTGCGCCGTCTTGGTTTGTGCGCTGCTAGAGCGCGACTTAATGACGAGGTTTGCGGGGCCCGCCGAATGCGGCCGCGGGAGCGGCGCGCGATCGGCTTACGCATCGCATTACGTCGGTACCTTGGTCGCTTGCGCGCTGGTGGGGAGTGATTTGCTAATGGTCCCCGCAGTCAGTGGGGGGAGGTGGAGCGACGGGTGGCGCGCGGCAGATAGTTGCTTGCTTGGCCAGACCTGTACGCGCGCCACCCGTCTAAAAGGGAGGCCGGTGAATGTTGCGAGCGTCGGCTGAAATTTGCAGCTTTGCGAGGGTTCCTCGCTTGGTGTGCGCGCAGCGGCATTGGAGATCGCAAGACACCGTGAACGCCTCAAAAGGCCGCCCGGGCGGCCGTCCTGAGGCAAGCCCCGCAAGTCCGCTCTTCACAAGCGCGAAGCGGCATCGTGAACCGCAAGACACCGCCAAGTCCCCGAGGCCGCCCGCGCGGCCGACAAGGGACGACCCCGCAAAATCTTCCACACCAACCCCAACCTCAAGCAAAACGCAACGATAGCCACCCACACGCGAAGCGAATCGCGTCACGACGCAAGACGATGCGTAAGCTCCCAAAGGCCGCCCGCGCGGCCGGCCGGGAGCGGGCCCCGCAAGACCCTCCACCACCCCCTACTGTGGAGAAGAACCCTACGAAAACCGCCCGCCCCAGCGATCGGAAAATTGCATTCAACGGAGCCCGTCGCGTCGGTGGCCGGTGGGGCGCGGGGCGTCGATAAGCCCGAGGGAATCCG
>NZ_JBHFII010000031.1:0-8408 GCF_057334215.1 Achromobacter maghribensis
GGCTGGTGGTCGCCTGCGCCACCAGGGTGGCGCTATGCAGTGCGTTGGACATCTCAGTTCCTCATTACGAAATCGAACGGAATTTTGGCTTTGGCGGGATAGGCCACGCCGTTACGGGTATAGGGCTTGAACTTGGCCTTGCGGGCGGCGGTCAGCGCCGATTCGTCCAGTCTCGAGAAACCCGATGACGTGTCGATCGATGCGCGGTCCACCAGGCCCTGCGTATTGATTTCCACCAGCACCAGCACCCGTCCCTCTTCCCGCATGCGGCGCGAGGCCTGCGGGTAAACGGGCATGGGGCGCGCGCCCTGGAACTCAATGCTCGACACCAGGATAGGCTGGTCCGGCGGAGGCCCCTGCTGCGGGCTCTGCGAGGCCTTCGCGCCATCCGTCGCGCCGGCGGGCGGCGTCTGCGGAGGCGGCGTGTCCGGCTTGGGCTCGGGTTTGACTTCCTGCTTCGGCTGGGGCTTGGGTTTAGGCTTCGGTTTGGGCTTGGGCTTGGGCGCGGGCACCGGCGGCTTCTCGACCACCGGTTCGGGTTCCGGTTCCGGTTCCGGCTTCAATTCGGGTTCGGGCTCCGGTTCGGGCTCCGGCTCGATTTCGGGCTGCGGCTCGGGCGGCGGTTCGACGACCGGCTGCGGCACTTCCGGCGTGGGCTCGGCCTTCGCAATCTGCGGGACGGGCGCATCCACCAGACTGACCATGACGGCTTCGGGCTCCTCCAGTTCAGGAGGATTCGCGGGAGCCATGAAAATGGCGCCGATTACTGCCGCGTGAAGCGCGACAACCGCCAGGCCAGCGCCTGCACGTATACCAAACGAAGACGGCGAAGATGAATTCCAACCGCGTTGAAAACTAGGCATGAATCAGCCAGGGTGCATTGACTTATCCGGCCAGCCAGGGAAACGGCGCACACAAAAAAGCAGCGCCGGCTGGCCGGTACAAGCCGAATATAATATCTTAAATGCGAATGATTCGCACGTTCTATTTCGTCTGGGCTAGCGTAGCACCCTTGATGCACATCACATCCGGCTGCATAAAACGTTTACGAAAAAGCGCGCTTCTAAGCCGGGCTTCTAAGCCGAGCCTCTACGCCCCGACTCTCCGGCACGCGGCCATGAGGCCATGAGGCCATGAGGCCAAGGGCCACGGCGGATCGCCAACGAGCCCGGAAAAACAAAAAACCCGCCACGGTGACGTGTGCGGGTTTTGTGTGCGGCGTGGTGCGAACCCCTAGGGATCCGAACCGCCTGCGTGGGCTTTTGGTGGGTGCTACAGGGGTCGAACCTGTGACCTACGCCTTGTAAGGGCGCCGCTCTACCAACTGAGCTAAGCACCCGATCTTGACGACTTGCCGCAGCATCGCAACGGCCGTCAACGTGACGATTCTTGCGAAGCAACTGCCAACTCGGGGTACTCAAAAGCAATACGCGGGCCGGAGTATACCGGACCGCGCAATGGTCGGCAAATCGCGGGGGCCAACGCCCGGCGACCGCCATGCCGCCTTTAGTTGACGGCGTCCTTCAGGGCCTTGCCCGGACGGAACTTCGGCACCTTGGCCTTCTTGATCTTGATGGTTTCACCGGTGCGCGGGTTGCGGCCGGTGCGAGCAGCGCGAGCCGACACGGCAAACGTGCCAAAGCCAACCAGCGTGACCGTACCGCCCTTCTTCAGGGTGGTCTTGACGGCACCGATCAAGGCGTCGAGCGAACGACCGGCGGCAGCCTTGGAGATATCGGCCTTGCTGGCGATGTGATCGATGAGTTCGGTTTTGTTCATTCAGGTGTACCCCTCACAAGGTATGGAGTCTGGCGAGGCCGTGCGGTTCATGGCTGTCATGATGGGACGCCACTAACCAACGCATGGCCCGACAAACGACGAACAGACAGTGGATAAACTTTTTTCTTGCGCTGCAAAGCACAACTTTTAAACTGCTGCGCCGCTTAAGATTTGAGGGCTTTGATGCCTTCAAACCGTCAGCGACGCAGACATGTATTAGGCCTTGGCGTGGCGCGGCTGTCAAGCAAAAACCTCACTACAACCCGCGCCAATACTAGCTTTTAGCTGGTTTCGCAATATACAAAAACGCGCATTTTGTGTTTGCGCGACACCGTCCGGGCATCACTTCAAGCTTGAATCAAACATCGACCCAACGACGCAGCAAATTGTGATAAATGCCCGTCAACTGAACAATGGAAGGATGCCCCGCGGTGTCTTGATTCAGACGCTGTATGGCCACGTCCATGTCCAGCAGCAACGCGCGCTGGCTGTCTTCGCGCACCAGGCTCTGCATCCAGAAGAACGAACTCACTCGCGCACCGCGCGTGACGGGATTCACCTTGTGCAGGCTCGTGCCGGGGTACAGCACCATGTGCCCTGCCGGCAACTTCACCGCCCGCGGCCCGTAGGTGTCATCAATGACAAGTTCGCCGCCGTCATAGGTATCGGGCTCGGAGAAGAACAGCGTGGCGGACAGGTCGGTGCGCACGCGCTCGGACGTGCCTGAGATGCCGCGCACCGCGTTGTCGACGTGATAGCCGAAAGCCTCGCCGCCTTCGTAGCGGTTGAATAGCGGCGGGAATATCTTGCGCGGTAACGCGGCCGACATGAAGAGGTTGTTCGCGGCCAGGCGCTGCAAGATCAGGCTGCCAAGCTCTTCTGCAAGCGGATGCTGCTCGGGCAACTGGCGGTTACGCTTGACCTCGGCTGACTGGTAGCCGGCGGTGACTTTGCCATCCACCCAGTCGGCAGCATCCAGCTTGCGCCGAATGTCCGCCGCCTCGTCGGGCGTGAAAACCTCTGCGATCTGTATAAGCATGTGAGTCGTCCCGATCGCAAAGCCGGCGCGCCCTCGCGCCCGGCTTGCGCGTGCCGCATTATCCCTTCAGGCAACCGGTCAGCGCCTGATCGAAATCAAACAGCAGATCGGCCTCGTCTTCGATGCCGACCGACACCCGAATGAGGCTGTCCGCAATGCCCATTTGCTTGCGGCGCTCGGCGCCCATCTCGTAATAGATGGTGTGCGCGGCAGGCAGCGCCAGGCTGCGCGTATCGCCAAGGTGGGTCGCCATCAGCACGATCCGCAGGCGGTTCAGGAAATCAAAGCAATCCACGCCGTCGGCCAGCTCGACCCCCAGCAACCCACCGAATCGCGCGCCGAACAGCGCCGATGCGCGGGCATGTTGCGGGTGGCCCGCCAGGCCCGGATAGTGCACCTTGGCCACGCCAGGATGCGATTCCAGGAAACGCGCCAGCGCCAGCGCGTTGGCGCAGTGCTTGGCCATGCGCAGCGCCAGCGTCTCGGCGCCCACGGCAATGCGGTGGGCAGGCTCGGCGGCCAGCGTGCCGCCCATGTCGCGCAAACCCTTCTTCTTGATCTGGGTGAGGCCCCAGCCGGTGGACGGGCCTTTGCGATAGGCCTCATAGATGTTGGTGTAGCCAGACCAGTCGTACAGGCCCGTGTCGGTCACCGCGCCACCCAGCGCGTTGCCATGCCCGCCGATGTACTTGGACAGCGAATTCATCACCAGCGACGCCCCGACTGCCGACGGACGGAACATCCACGGCGAGGTCAGCGTATTGTCCACGACGTAGACAAGGTTCTTCTCGCGGCAGATCTCGCCGATCACGGCCAGGTCGGCGACCTGCGTGCCCGGGTTGGCGATCGTCTCGGTGAAGACCATGCGCGTATTGGGCTGGATCGCGGCGCGCACCTGCGCCGCGTCGGTCGCATCGACGAAGGTGATCTCCACCCCCAGTTCCAGCAGCGTGCCCAGCAGGCTGTTGGTATTGCCAAACACGAACTGGCTGGACACCAGATGATCGCCCCGGCGCAGCAACGTCGTGAAAATGGCGGACAGCGCCGCCATTCCCGTGGAAAAGCTGACCGTGCCTTTGCCGCCTTCCATGTGGTTGACCTTCGCTTCCAGCGCGGTGGTCGTCGGCGTGCCCTGGCGCGCATACGTGAAGCCCGCCTTGCCCTGGAACACCGCGGCCAGCTCGCGAGCATCGTCGTAGGCGAATTCCGACGACGGATGCATCGGCTTGTGCACCGCTCCGTGCTCGACGGATTGTTGGCGGTCGGAATGGAGGATCGTGGTGGTGAAGCCGTTCTGGTGCATGGTGAGCTGAGGCGTAAAGGAAGAGCTACGAAAAGGTCGGGTCGGGCGGGATCAGGATTGGCGCTGGCGCACGGTCTCGTACAGGCAGACGGCGCTGGCCACACTGACGTTCAGGCTTTCCACCGAACCCAGCATGGGGATATTGACGAGTTGGTCGCAGGTCTCACGCGTAAGGCGGCGCATGCCTTCGCCTTCCGCCCCCATGACCCACGCCATCGGCTGGCGCGCATCGATCTTGTGCATGCTGTCGGTCGCCTGGTCGTCGGTGCCGACAAGCCAGACGCCGCGGTCCTTCAGGCCGCGCATCGTGCGCGCCAGATTGGTGACCATCACATACGGCACGGTATCGGCCGCGCCGCAGGCCACCCGCTGCACCGTGGCGTTCAAGCCCACGGCGCGGTCGCGCGGCGCGATCACGGCGTGCACGCCGGCGGCGTCCGCCGTTCGCAGGCAGGCGCCCAGGTTGTGGGGATCGGTCACGCCATCCAGGATGAGCAGCAGCGGCGGACCCTCGATCACGTCAAGCACCTCGTCCACATCCACCGCCAACTGGCGTTCGTCGGCCAGGGCCACGACGCCTTGATGGCGGGTGCCGCGCGACAGACCATCCAGCCGCTCGGCAGGCACCGGATGCAGGCGGCAACCCGCCTTCTCGGCCTGCTCGATGAGCGTCTGCATCCGCTTGTCGCGACGCGACGCCTCTACATAGATTTCCTTGATCGACTCGGGCGCGTGGCGCAGCCGCGCGACAACCGCGTGAAACCCGGCCAGAACTTGGGTCGACGCCATAAATGCAATACCTTTAGATAAACGAATACCCGCCCCAAAGGGGGCGGGCCACCGGAGCAAGCCGGCCATCAACGCAATGTTACCCCTTATGGCCCGGCCGCCCTAAGACGCGCCAGCCCTAAAGAGGACCCATCAGCCGGGTCAATGCCGCTTGTGCGTCACTTTCTTGGCTGGCGCGGCGTGCTTGGACGCCCTGGGCGGCTTACCCGCCTTTTTGGCGTCGGCGCGCCGCTCCTTGGCGGTCTGTCCCTTTAGTGCGGCGGGCTTGGGCGCCGCCGCCTTCTTTACACGGCGCATCGGCTCTTCCGGCCCGCGTGCCGCAGCCTTGCGCAGCGCGTCGAAGCTGGTGCCCTGCACCAGGCGGAATTCGATACGGCGCGCTTCGAGGTCAACGCGCGCCACCTGCACCTGCACCTTGTCGGTCAGGCGATACCGCATGCCCGTGCGCTCGCCGCGCAATTCATGCAGGGCATCGTTGAACTGGAAGTACTCGCCGCCCAGCTCGGAGACGTGCACCAGCCCTTCGACGTGCAACGTGTCCAGCGTGACGAAAATGCCGAAGCTGGCCACGCCGGTGACGGTGCCGCTGAAGTCTTCGCCCACGCGCTCCTTGACGAACCAGCACTTGAGCCAGGCTTCGACATCGCGCGATGCTTCGTCGGCGCGGCGTTCGCTGGCCGACAGCACCAGGCCCATCTTTTCCCAGATGGCGTGCTCGTGCTCTTTCTGCGTGCGACCAATGACCACCGCGTGGTCGTCCAGGCTGGGCACATAGCGCTGCCCGGCCAGCAAGGCCTTGATCACCCGATGCGTCAGCAGGTCGGGATAACGCCGGATGGGCGACGTGAAGTGGCTATATCCGGGATACGACAGGCCGAAGTGGCCCATGTTGTCGGGGCTATAGACGGCCTGCTGCATGGACCGCAGGCACATGGTCTGCAGCAGTTGGTAATCGGGACGACCGCGCACGGTATCCAGGAAATCGCCGTAGTCCTTGGCGGTGGGCGTTTCGCCGCCACCCAGCGACAACCCCATGGTGCGCAGGAATTCGCGCAACGATTGCAGACGCTCGGGCGTGGGGCCTTCGTGGATGCGGTACAGGCCAGGATGCTTGCTGCGCGTCATGAAGTCGGCCGCGCACGTGTTCGCGGCCAGCATGCATTCTTCGATCAGTTTGTGGGCATCGTTGCGCACCGAGGGCACGATCTGTTCGATGCGACCCAGCTCGTTGCAGACGATCTTGGTTTCGACCGTATCGAAATCGATGGCGCCGCGCTTCTTACGGCCCTGCACCAGCAACTGGAAAAGCTCATATAGATGCTGGACTTGCGGCATGACGGCGCGCATGGCCGCGGCGGCCGGGCCGCCCGGCTGCTGCAATGCCGCCCAGATGTTCGTATACGTGGTGCGGGCATGCGAGTGCATCACCGCGTTATAGAACTGGTAGGCCGTGACCGTGCCAGCCTTGGCGCCGGTAGCGGGAATCACCATATCGCAGACCAGCACCAGGCGGTCCACGTCGGGGTTCAGCGAACACAAGCCATTGGACAGCGTCTCGGGCAGCATCGGAATGACGCGGCGCGGGAAGTAGACACTGGTGCCGCGCTCGATCGCGTCGTCATCCAGCGCGTCGCCCGGGCGCACATAGTGGCTGACATCAGCGATGGCCACCAGCAGGCGCCAGCCCGGCCGCTTGCGCTGGCCCGTGCCCAGTTCGACGGGCTCGCAATAGACGGCGTCGTCGAAGTCGCGCGCATCTTCGCCGTCGATCGTGATCAACGGCACGTCGCGCAAGTCCACGCGGTCTTTCAAGTCGCTCTTGCGCACCACGTCCGGCAGGCGCGCGGCCTGCTTGCGGGCCGCTTCCGAGAACTCGACGGGCACGTCGAACTTGCGCACCGCGATCTCGATTTCCATGCCGGGATCGTCGATTTCGCCCAGCACCTCGGCCACGCGGCCCAGCGGCTGTGTATGACGGGTGGGCTGCTCCATGATCTCGACCGCCACCACCTGCCCGTGCTGGGCGCCATTGGTGTCACTGGGCGGAATCAGGATGTCGTGCTTGATACGCTGGTCTTCGGGCACGACGATGGACAGGCCATGTTCGTGCAGGAAGCGGCCCACCAGTTTGTTGGTGCGGCGCTCGATGACCTCGACGATGGTGCCTTCCGGCTTGCCGCGGTATTCGCCCGACGGCTTGACCAGCACGCGGTCGCCATGCAGCACCTTGAGCATTTCGCGCGGCGACAGGAACAGGTCCGGGCCGCCGTCATCACGCAACAGAAAGCCGAAACCGTCGCGGTGGCCCAGCACCTTGCCGGCGACAAAGTCCAATTTGGTGGCCAGCAGCAACACGCCCTTGCGGTTGGGCATCAATTGCCCGTCGCGTTCCATGGCGCCCAAACGGCGCTCGAACCCGACCATCGTCGCGGCACGCTCGACGCCCATGCGTTCTGCCAATTCCACCGGAGACAACGGCGAGCCCGCGGCTCGGAGCGCGGTCAAAATGGCTTCACGGGACGGGACATCGGGATCGAAGTCCGGCGGCGCTTCGGGCAAGGGTGTTGATCTGTTGTTTTTCGATTCGTTATTCGATCGTTTTGCCAAAGCTGAAATTTCCGTATATAATGCGCAGCTTCTGTGGTTCGCCCAAGGCTGAACACTGAAGCAGAAATGGTCAGAGGGGTCGAAAGACCCATTGTAAAACCAACTGCGCTCGGGACGCATGTTTTAGTTAAGTCAGTACGCTGGAAACAACGTATGGCCCTTAATAAAACAAAGCAACTAGAGCGGCAGCGTATCACATAGTTCTGACATTATCTTTCAGTGCCCAGGTGGCGGAATTGGTAGACGCGCACGGTTCAGGTCCGTGTGCCGCAAGGTGTGGAGGTTCGAGTCCTCTCCTGGGCACCACGGAATTTAAATCGGATCCGCTTTCGAGCGGGCCTGATAAGCAAAGTAGCTGATAAGCAAAGCAGTAAAGACAGTGAAAGATGTGAAGTACGAAAGTGCTTCCCAGTGCCCAGGTGGCGGAATTGGTAGACGCGCACGGTTCAGGTCCGTGTGCCGCAAGGTGTGGAGGTTCGAGTCCTCTCCTGGGCACCACGGAATTTAAATCGGATCCGCTTTCGAGCGGGCCTGATAAGCAAAGTAGCTGATAAGCAAAGCAGTAAAGACAGTGAAAGATGTGAAGTACGAAAGTGCTTCCCAGTGCCCAGGTGGCGGAATTGGTAGACGCGCACGGTTCAGGTCCGTGTGCCGCAAGGTGTGGAGGTTCGAGTCCTCTCCTGGGCACCACGGAATTTAAATCGGATCCGCTTTCGAGCGGGCCTGATAAGCAAAGTAGCTGATAAGCAAAGCAGTAAAGACAGTGAAAGATGTGAAGTACGAAAGTGCTTCCCAGTGCCCAGGTGGCGGAATTGGTAGACGCGCACGGTTCAGGTCCGTGTGCCGCAAGGTGTGGAGGTTCGAGTCCTCTCCTGGGCACCACCCGCATAT
>NZ_JBHFII010000032.1:0-5752 GCF_057334215.1 Achromobacter maghribensis
CCTGACCCCGGCGGCGAGCGTCCCACGAAGATCCACGCCAACCGCCACCACATCCCTCAAGCAGTTGCCATAACGACCTACTTAGCCGCCCCAGCCGCCCCAGCCGCCCACCCTTTAGACAATTCCACCGCCTGTCTCCACCTCCCCATTCGAGCTTCTCGGACCGACTCCGGCCAGCCCGGCTCGAACGTTCGTTCTGCCTGCCACTTCGAAGCGAACTCGTCCAGCCCGGACCAGAATCCCACTGCCAGTCCTGCCAGGCCCGCTGCGCCAAGCGCCGTCGACTCCGGGACTCTGGGCCGCACCACCGGCACGCCCAGCAGGTCGGCCTGCATTTGCATCAGCAGGTCGTTGCGGGCGGCGCCGCCGTCGACGCGCAGTTCGGTCAGCGCGATGCCGCTGTCGCCGTTCATGCACGTCAGCAGCTCCGCGCTTTGCAGCGCGATCGATTCCAGCGTCGCGCGGGCGATGTGGGCGCGCGTGGTGCCGCGGGTCAGGCCCACCAGCGTGCCGCGGGCGTAGGGGTCCCAATGCGGCGCGCCCAGGCCGGCGAACGCCGGCACCATGAAGACGTCGTCCGTATCCGACACGCTGGCCGCCAGCGACTCGATTTCTTCCGAACGCTGAATGATGCCCAGGCCGTCACGCAGCCATTGCACCGCCGCGCCCGCCACGAACACGCCGCCCTCCAGCATGTAAGTGGGCGTCCAGTTGTCGGCGCCGGACGCGGGCAAGCCCCAGCCCACCGTCGACAGCAGATGGTTTTTTGACTGCACGGGCTTGTCGCCCACGTTCATCAGCATGAAGCAGCCGGTGCCGTAGGTATTTTTCGCCATGCCCGGCGTGAAGCAGGCCTGGCCGAAAGTGGCGGCCTGCTGGTCGCCTGCCACACCCGCGATCGGGATCGAACCGCCCAGCCATTCCGGCAACGCGCGGCCCACCACCGCGCTGCTGGGCGCGATCTGCGGCAGCACGCTGCGGGGGATTTTCAGCAACGCCAGGATCTCATCGTTCCAATCTTGCGTGTGCAGATCGAACAGCATCGTGCGCGATGCGTTGCTCGGGTCCGTGCTGTGCACCGCGCCGCCCGTCAGTTGCCAGATCAGCCAGCTGTCCACCGTGCCGAATGCCAGCTCGCCGCGGTCGGCCATCCGGCGCGCCTCCGGCACGTGGTCCAGCAGCCAGGCCAACTTGGTGCCCGAGAAATAGGCGTCCAGCACCAGACCGGTTCGCGATTGCAGGAAATCGGCGTGGCCGTCGCGGCGCAACTGGTCGCACATCGGCGCGGTGCGCCGGTCCTGCCAGACGATGGCGCGGGCCAGCGGACGGCCCGTGGCGCGTTCCCAGATCAGCGTGGTTTCGCGCTGGTTGGTGATGCCGATGGCGGCCACGTCGGCCGCCGTCGCGGCGGCGTTGCGCAGCGCTTCGCGCGCGACGTCCAGCTGGGTGTGCCAGATCTCGCTGGCGTCGTGCTCGACCCAGCCCGGGCGCGGATAGTGCTGGCGGAATTCACGCTGGCCCACGCCGCGCACCACGCCCTCGCGGTCGAATACGATGGCGCGGGAGCTGGTCGTGCCCTGGTCCAGGGCTAGGACAAATTCATTCGTCGTCACTTTGTTTGGCGCCGTTCAGGTGTGCCCCGGCCTGTGGCTCAAGGCGTCTAAAGGAGAAGGTCGAGGCCATGCACATCAGGCCGATGACGATGAAGCCGGCAACGACATCGCCGACCGCAAGCGTCTCGGCGCCGCGCAGGGCCATGCTGACGTTCAGCGTGACTGCGGCCACCCCCACGCCCAGGCTGATACCCAACTGCTGCGCCATTGCTGCGAAACTGCTGGCGCGGCTCATTTTGGCCGGGGGAATGTCGGCATAGGTTAGCGTATTTACCCCGGTGAATTGCAAGGACCGGAAGAAGCCGCCGACCAGCAGAATGGCGATCATCAGCCAGACCGGCGTGGAGGGGGTGAAGGTGGCGCACACCATGATGAACACACCGGTCAGCAGCGCGTTCACGGTCAACACGCGGCGGAAGCCGAAATGGCGGACGATGGGCGTGGCCACGAACTTCATCAGCAAGGCGCCCGCCGCGCTGGCGAAGGTGATCAGGCCGGCGGAAAACGGCGACAGCCCGAAACCCACTTGCAGCAGCATGGCCAACAGGAATGGCGTGGCGCCCACGGCGAAGCGGCACAGGTTGCCGCCCAGGGTGGAAATGGCAAACGTCGGGATCCGCATCAGCGACAGGTCGATGATGGGGTGCTCAATGCGCCGGGCGTGCCAGGCATACAGGAAACCGCAGGCGGCGCCCACCGCGATCATGCCCAGCAGCATCGGCAGCGGCATCACGTCGCGGCCAATGGCCTCGAAGCCGCTGACCAGCGCGGCCAGGCAGACGGCGCTAAGCAGAAAGCCCAGCCAGTCCAGGCGCGGGGCGGTTTCTTCCTTGATTTCGGTGACATAGCGCAGCACCAGCGCGATCCCCAGGACGCCGATCGGGATGTTGATCAGGAAAATCCAGTGCCAGGACATATAGGTGACCATGAAACCGCCCAACGGCGGTCCGATCACCGGTCCCAGCAGCGCCGGGATGGACAGGAAGGACATGGCTTTCAGCAAATCCTGCTTGGGCACGGTCCGCAGCAGGATGATCCGGCCCACCGGCACCATCATCGCGCCCGCCATCCCCTGGATGATCCGGGCCGCGACCAGCTGGGGCAGGTCCTGCGAGAGCGCACAGGCGACGGAACTGAGGGTGAACAGCCCGATGGCGGCCACGAACACCCGGCGGGCGCCGTAGCGGTCGGCCGCCCAGCCGCTGACCGGCACGAAGACGGCCACGGACAGCAAGTAGGACGTAATGGCCACGTTCAGCCGGACGGGCGTGGATCCCAGGGCCCGGGCCATGGCCGGCAGGGCGGTGGCCACGACGGTGGCGTCCAGCATCTGCATGAACAGCGCACAGCCCACGATGAAGGGGATCATGCGCGCCGCGCGCAACGCGTCCGGGGTCGAAGGCGGAGCGGGGTTGGCGGCTGCTGCGGATTCTGCTGACATGGCAAGAGGGGACGTTGGGTGCCTGACGATTGTAACGCCGGGGGTTCGCCCGGCGTGAAGTAAACTCCTGGGATCCGAAACCCACTGAAATTGGTGTCATGGCGACCAACTACGAATCCGAGATCACCCTTTTCCTGAAAGACTTCAAGCAGTCGCACCCTGGCACCGAAGAGCGCCAGCGTGAAGGCCGCGCCCGTCTTTGGGATAAACCGCAGGACTCGGAACTGCTGGAAGGCTTCCGCGCGGCCCGCGTGCCGCAAAAACCCTACGTGTATTCGGCAGACTGATCCCGTTGCGGCAGACATGTCCCAAAACCCTTCCGTCCCGGGCGAGGCGCTGGCCAAGCTAGTGGAGCCGCCCGTGGACAGCACGCCCGATACCGTCGATAGCGTGGCGTTCGCACGCCTGTACGGCGAGCCGCTGTTCCAGATGCCGACGGATCTGTACATTCCGCCGGACGCGCTGGAAGTGTTCCTCGAGGCGTTCGAAGGGCCGCTGGACCTGCTGCTATACCTGATCCGCAAGCAGAACTTCAATGTGCTGGACATCCCGATGGCGGATGTCACGCGGCAATACCTGTCATATGTGGACCAGATCCGCATCACCAACCTGGAGCTGGCCGCTGAGTACCTGCTGATGGCGGCCATGCTGATCGAGATCAAGTCGCGCATGCTGCTGCCGGTCAGGAAGACCGACACCGGCGAAGAGCCCGAAGATCCGCGCGCCGAACTCGTCCGCCGCCTGCTCGAATACGAACAGATGAAGCTGGCCGCCCAGAAGCTGGACAAGCTGCCGCAACTGGGCCGCGACTTCGTCAGCAGCCAGGCCGTGGCCGACCTCAGCGTCGAACGCATGATGCCCGAAGTCAGCGTGGACGACCTGCGCCAGGCCTGGGCCGACATCATGAAGCGGGCCAAGCTGAATCAGCATCACCACATCACGCGCGAACAGCTGTCCGTGCGCGATCACATGACGCACATCCTGCGGCGCCTGAACGATGTGCGCTTTATGGAATTCGGCGACCTTTTCATGGAGCGCGTCCGCGAAGGCGCGCCCGCGGCGGTGGTCGTCGTGCATTTCATCGCCATGCTTGAGCTGGCCCGCGAATCCCTGCTGGAAATCACGCAGGCGGAGCCCTATGCTCCCATTTACGTGCGCCTGGCCTACACCAGCGTGGCGGCGGTCGCGGCCTGATCCTGACCGGGCTGCCCCCAACCCCGGAGAGTCCCCTTGAAAGTCGTCCATACCATCCAGGAATTGCGCGATCACCTGCGCGGCCAGAACCGCGTGTCGTTTGTGCCCACGATGGGCAATCTGCATGAAGGCCACCTGTCCTTGATGAAACTGGCGCGCCAGCACGGCGACCCCGTGGTGGCCAGCATCTTCGTGAACCGGCTGCAATTCGGCCCCAACGAAGACTTCGACCAGTATCCGCGCACGCTGGCGGCCGACATTGAAAAACTGGAGCAGGCGCGCGATGTTTACGTGCTGTTCGCGCCCAATGAACGCGAGATGTACCCCGAGCCGCAGAACTACCGCGTGCAGCCGCCCGACGATCTGGGCGACATCCTGGAAGGCGAATTCCGGCCCGGTTTCTTCGAGGGCGTCAGCACGGTGGTCCTGAAGCTGTTTTCATGCGTGCAGCCGCGCGTGGCCGTGTTCGGCAAGAAGGACTATCAGCAGCTGATGGTGGTTCGCAACATGTGCCGCCAGTTCCAGCTGCCGGTGGAAGTGCTGGCGCACGAAACGGTGCGTGCCGATGATGGCCTGGCGCTGTCGTCGCGCAACCGCTACCTGACCGAAGGCGAACGCGCCGAGGCCCCGGCGCTGTATGCCGAACTGCAGCGCATCGGCCAGCGGCTGGCCGAAGGCGAGCGCGACGCGCTGGCCCTGGAACGCGATGCCGCCGACCGCCTTGCCCTGCGCGGCTGGAAGGTCGACTACGTGGCGTTGCGCCGTCAGCAAGATTTGAAGCGCCCCGAGGCCGCCGACCTGCAGGCTGGCGTTCCCGTGGTGGCCCTGGCCGCTGCCAAGCTGGGCGCCACCCGCTTGATCGATAACCTGGAACTGACCTACACGGTCTGAGCGTTCCATGCAGGCAGGGGCGCGCGGATACCGCGTCGTCCCGACCCCTGACAGATTTGCCAGCTTTCGCCGCCTGTGGCGGCCGGGCAGACTTGATGTAATCCTACATTGCAAAAAGAGTCGCCCATGCAAGCTCCCCGTCCCGATTTCGAAGCGGTGCTTTCCGCGCTGACACCCCGCGAACGGCAGATCGTCGGTTATGTGGCGGCCGGCCGCCCCAACAAGGTCATTGCCATTGATCTGGGGATTTCACTGCGCACCGCCGAAGCCCATCGTGCCCGCATCTTCGAAAAGCTCGATGCCCGCAATGCCATGCAGCTTGCCTGCCAGCTATGCGCCCACGGGCGCACGGGGGCGTCTCCCATCCTGAATGCCGTGCCGGCTTGCGGCAAACCGTCAGCCCACGCGGGCCCGCCATGGACGCCGCAGCATGTGCTGCATGCGCCTGCGCCGCCCGCCTACGGATCGTGCCCGGCCGGCAAGCCGCCTGATCCTGATTCCGGATGAGGTTTCAGCGAAGGAACCCCTTCGGCAGTGATGTTCGGTGGCGGCCCTGCAGTCACGACCCTGCAGTCACTACCCTGCAGTCACTACCCTTCAACGACGCCGGGGG
>NZ_JBHFII010000032.1:5775-30349 GCF_057334215.1 Achromobacter maghribensis
CCCCCCCCCCCCGGCAGGTATTGAATCGATGCTCGAGGGCAGGCGCTTAAACCGCCGAAGGCATCGAGATCATCGAGACCATCGAGTCATCACGGGCACTGGGGCGCCTGGGCCTTGGCCAGCTCGTCAATCGGATCCAGATCCGGCTGGCGGGTCAGGTTGTAGTTCAGGTTGGGGGTTTGACCGGCGATGGAACGCACACGCAGCACGTTGTTGGCGGCCACCACGAATTCCGCGCGGGCATTGCCCTTGCCATCCATCAGGATGACGCGCGGCGGGCGCTCGTCAGTAGCGTCCCAGCAGCCCTGTTCCGTGACGGCGGGGCCCTTCTTGGGGTCGCTTTCCAGGTATGCCGTGCGACCGCGCCAGCGGCCGTTGGGCGCCAGGGTCAGCGTGACGCGCTGCGCCGTGCATTGCATGGCGGGCGAAAAGCAGGGCAGCGTGCCCATATAGGTTTGCGGTTGCGGCACCAGGCTTTGCACGGCGGCATTGGGCGCGGCGGGCGCAGGCGCGGGCGTGGCGGCCGACGATTGCGCGGCGCGATCGGCGCCTTCGGGCACGGTTTGGCCGTCTTCGGTGGTCTGGCCGGCTGGCGTGGCTTGCGAGGCTTGGTTCTGTGGCTTGCGGGCGTCGGGCTTCAGGGCGATTTGCACCTGCGACGGGGCGCGAATGACGCTACGGTAACCCGCGCCCGAACCCTGGTATTGGGCGTCGGTCACGGTGCTTTCGACCGGGGGGTCGTAATAGCCTTCGGTTTTTTGCTGGGCGCAGCCCGCGGCGCCGAGTGCTGTACCGGCCAGCAGCAGCCCCATGACGCTGAGTTTGCGGGATCGGGTGACGATGTCGACGCGGGCGGTCATGGCAGCTTATCCGTGAATTGGTCTGTCTCCGATTTTACGCACTTATGCGAAGATTCGATACGTTCCCTTAGTCACTCTTGGGTGTTGTCTGCACTTTATGCACAAATTACGACACGGCCTCTGTCGGGCCGTCTGCTTTTCGTCCATTCGCGGTGCAAGGAACGCCGGCGAACGCGCGCGTCGGGCCGGCCAATGAACAGCGTGCACCACGCCTTCGGCATGCCGTTGGGCGCGTTCATCGGGCTGGCTGCGCTGGCCGGTCTATTCATCGGCAGTTGGTTGACCGTGCTGACCTACCGCTTGCCGCGCATGATGGAACGTGAATGGCAGGCCCAATGCCTGGACGCCGTGGGCCGTGCGCGTCCGGACGGCAGCGAAGGCTTGTTTCGCCCCGCCTCGCATTGCCCCGCGTGCCACGCGCCCGTGACCGGCTGGCGCCGGCTGCCGGTGCTGGGCTGGCTGCTGCTGCGCGGACGTTGCGGCGCGTGCCATGCCGCGATCAGTTGGCGCTATCCCGCCATCGAAATCCTGACTGCCGGACTGTTCGCCGCCTGCGCGTGGCGCTACGGCGCAACGCCCGTCGCGCTGTTCGCGATGGGCTTGTCCGCCATGCTGGTGGCGCTGGCCTGGATCGACTTCGAATCCACCCTGTTGCCCGACGCGCTGACGCAGCCGCTGGTGTGGGCGGGGCTGCTGGTCAACCTGTTCGGCGCATTCACGACCTTGCCGCTGGCGGTGGTGGGGGCGGTGGCCGGCTACGTGTTCCTGTGGGTTATCTTCCATGTGTTCCGCCTGCTGACCGGGCGCGAAGGCATGGGGTATGGCGATTTCAAGTTGCTGGCGGCGCTGGGTGCTTGGTTCGGCGTCGAGTCGCTGCCCATGGTGTTGTTGGCGGCCTCGCTGGTAGGCGTGCTGATCGGCGGCCTGCTTACGATGTCGGGCCGCGCCGGCCGCGGGCAGCCGCTGCCCTTTGGCCCGTATCTGGCGCTGGCCGGCATCGTGATGCTGTTGCTGGGCGGCGAGCAGGGGCTATGGCAATTCATGCGCTAGGCAAGAAAGGAAGGGCATCATGTTCAAGATCGGTCTGACGGGCGGCATCGGTTCGGGAAAATCCCGCGTGGCCGACATGCTGGGTGAATGGGGCGCGACGCTGGTCGATACCGACGAGATCGCCCGCGCGCTGACGGCCGCCAACGGGGCGGCCATGCCTGCTATCGAACGCGAATTCGGACCGCAGGCATTGACGCCGGACGGCGCATTGAACCGCGAATGGATGCGTGAGCGCGCATTCTCGGATCCGCAAGCGCGGCTGCGGCTGGAAGCCGTGCTGCACCCCGCCATCACGGAAGAAACCCGGCGTCAGGCGGCGGCCGCGACCGGACTGTACCTGGTCTTTGTGGTGCCCCTTCTGGTGGAGTCGCTGGCGCGTTGGCGCACGCGCGTGGATCGTATCTGCGTGGTGGACTGCGATCCCGAAACGCAGGTGGCGCGCGTGCAGTCGCGTAGCGGGCTGACGGAGCCGGCCATCAGGCGTATTATGGCGGCACAGGCTGCGCGGGCAAGCCGGCTGGAGGTTGCGGACGACGTCATCGTGAACGACGGCGCGACATCACCGGAACAATTGCGCGCGCAGGCGAAGACCCTGCATGACCGCTGGCTGACGCTGGCGACCACAACGGGCCGGTAAGCGAATCGCTTGGCCGGCACCCCTGAATCCCTCGGCTTGCCGGCCGACCACTGATAGGGCCTGTAAAAAAGCGTGATTGTTTACGAATACCCCTTCAATGAGCGCATCCGCGCCTACCTGCGGTTGGAATACCTGTTCGACAGGTTGTTCTTCTTTGCCCGCGAGGGGGATTCACGCCAGCATCAGGTTGCCGTCACGTCCCTTTTCGATCTGCTCGACGCGTGCGAACGCACCGACGTGAAAGGCGCCGTGCTGCAAGACCTGGAACGCCAGCGCATGGCGCTGGTGGGTCTGCGCGATCACCCCGGCGTGGCGCAAGACGCGCTGGAAGCGATGCTGCGCGAACTGGAAAAAGTGGCCAGCGCGCTGGCCGCGCCAGGCAAGACCGGCCAATCGCTGCGCGAAAACGAGTGGCTGACCAGCTTGCGCGGCCGGCTGTCCGTGCCGGGCAGCGCCACGCAAGTGGACATGCCTTCCTATTTTGCTTGGCAGAACAAGACCGAAGCCGCCCGCTGCGCGGACCTGCAGGCCTGGGTGTCGCCCTTCCTGCCCTTGTATGACGGCCTGACGCTGGCGCTGCGGCTGCTGCGCGAGTCTGGCCGCAAGACCGATATCGTGGCCGAGCAGGGCGCATACCAGCAGATGCTGGGCGGCAAGCAGTTTCAGTTGCTGCGTGTCTGGCTGAATCCGACCCAAGGCGTGTTTCCCGAGATCAGTGCCAATAAGTACATGATCTGGATACGTTTTTCCACGCAAGATGGCGAATTCAAACCTCAGCAGGTCGCCCACGACGTCGCCTTCCAAATGACGCTTTGCAGCTCGTAACCCGCCGTTGTCGCGGGGATACGCGTTTTTGAGAGCAATTCCTGTTGCGGCCAGTTTCAACTGGGGCGCGCAATGATAGAAAAGGCGACCGACTAGTAGACAATACGGCTTTCTCCGTCAGTGCCGGAACCGTTTCCATGTCCGATAGTCGTCCTGTTTCTCCCCCTTCTCGCTGGACCCGCCGCCGCATCGCCGGATTGGCGGTGCTGGTGCTTGTCGTGGCGGGCGTTGCCTGGCTGGCGCTGCGGCCGTCGGCCAAGACCGGCGCGGCCGGTGGCCCGGGCGGAAGGGCGGGCGGGGCGCGGCCCCCGATGGCCGCGATGGCGAATCTGGCCGTGCCGGTGCGCATCGCCACCGCCGTCACGCAGGACATCGATATCTACCTGAAGTCCCTGGGCACCGTCACCGCTTACAACACAGTTACCGTGCGTAGCCGCGTCAGCGGCGAACTGGTGGACGTGGCATTCCAGGAAGGCCAGCGCGTAAAAGCGGGCGATCTGCTGGCCCAGGTGGACCCCCGTGCCTTCCAGGTGGCGCTGGACCAGGCGCGCGGCACCCAGATGCAGAACCTGGCCCAGCTGGAGAATGCGCGGCGCGACCTGCAGCGCTATCAGGCCCTGTTCAAGCAGGATTCCATCGCCAAGCAGCAGGTCGACACCCAGGCCGCGCTGGTGCGCCAGTACGAGGGCACGGTCAAGAGCGACCAGGCCAACGTGGATAACGCCAAACTGCAATTGGACTACGCCCGCATCACGGCGCCCATCAGCGGCCGGTTGGGGCTGCGCCAGGTGGACCGTGGCAACCTGGTGTCCAGCGCCGACACCAATGGGCTGGTGGTGATCACGCAGACCCAGCCGATTTCGGTGGTGTTCACGTTGCCCGAGACCCAGTTGCCCGAAGTGCGCGGCGAAATCGCCGCCGGCAAGACGTTGGCGGTTGACGCCTATGACCGCGCCGATACCCGCCGCATCGCCACTGGCGTGCTGGAGACGCTGGATAACCAGATTGACGTCACCACCGGCACCCTGAAGCTGAAAGCCAAGTTCGACAATGCGGACGATGCGCTGTTTCCGAACCAGTTCGTCAATGTGCGTCTGCATGTGCTGACGCGCAAGGACGTGACCGCCATCCCCACCGCGGCCATCCAGCAGGGGTCGGCCGGCGCATTCGTATTCCTGGTGCAGCCCGACAATACCGTCGTGGTCCGCCAGGTGAAGCTGGGCGCCATCAACAGCGGCATGGTGGCCGTGAATGAAGGCCTGCAGCCGGGCGATCGCGTCGTCACCGAGGGCACCGACCGTTTGCGCGCTGGCGCCAAGGTGGAAGTGGTGGGCGGCGCCGAGGTGATACCCGCTACCCGCGACAAGACGCTTGGGGCAGGAGCGCCTGCCGGCACTACGCCTGCGTCGAAGTAAGCCGAGGTCATCGTGAGCCTGTCGCGTCCCTTCATCCTGCGCCCCGTCGCCACCACGCTGGCGATGGTGGCGATCTTGATCGCCGGGTTCATCGCTTACCGGATGCTGCCCGTGTCGGCGCTGCCCGAGGTGGACTACCCGACGATCCAGGTGGTGACGCTGTACCCCGGGGCCAGTCCGGACGTCATGACCTCGCTGGTCACGTCGCCGCTGGAACGGCAGTTCGGTCAGATGCCGGGCTTGAACCAGATGTCGTCCACCAGTTCGGGCGGCGCGTCGGTCATCACGATGCAGTTCAACCTGACGCTGCCGCTGGACGTGGCCGAACAGCAGGTGCAGGCGGCCATCAACGCCGCGTCGAACCTGCTGCCCAGCGATCTGCCGGTGCCGCCAACCTACAACAAGGTGAATCCGGCCGACGCGGCCGTGCTGACGCTGGCCATCACGTCACCCACCATGCCGCTGCCGCAGGTGCGCGACCTGGTGGATACGCGGGTGGCGCAGAAGTTGTCGCAGATTCCGGGCGTGGGCCTGGTCAGCGTCGCGGGCGGCCAGCGGCCGGCGGTGCGCGTGCAGGTCAATCCGCAGGCGCTGGCGGCCAACGGCCTGGCCTTGTCCGACTTGCGCACCGCGATCGTAGGCGCCAACGTCAACCAGCCCAAAGGCAATCTGGATGGGCCATTGCGTTCCACCACGATCAACGCCAACGACCAGTTGAAGTCGCCCACCGACTACAACGACCTGATCATCGCCTACAAGAACAACGCGCCGCTGCGCCTGTCCGATGTGGCGCGCGCGGTCGAAGGCGCCGAAGACACGCGCCAGGCCGCATGGGCCGGCGACAAGCCCGCCATCCTGCTGAACATCCAGCGCCAGCCGGGCGCCAACGTGATCGACGTGGTCAATCGCATCCAGACGTTGCTGCCGCAGCTGCGGGCGGCCCTGCCCGCCACGCTGGACGTGAGCGTGGTGTCGGACCGAACGCAGACCATCCGCGATTCAGTGGAAGACGTGAAGTTCGAAATGCTGCTGGCGGTGGGGCTGGTGGTCATGGTGACGTTCGTCTTCCTGCGCAGCCTGACGGCCACGCTGATTCCCAGCGTCGTGGTGCCGCTGTCCCTGGTGGGCACCTTTGGCATCATGTACCTGGCCGGGTTCTCCATCAACAACCTGACGTTGATGGCGCTGACGATCGCCACCGGTTTTGTGGTGGACGACGCCATCGTCATGATAGAGAACATCGCGCGCCATATCGAAGAGGGCGAGACGCCTTTGCAGGCGGCGCTGAAGGGCGCCTCGCAGATCGGGTTCACGCTGATCTCGCTGACGTTTTCGTTGATTGCGGTGCTGATCCCGCTGCTTTTCATGACGGAAGTCGTGGGGCGGCTGTTCCGCGAATTCGCGATCACGCTGGCCGTGTCCATCCTGATTTCACTGGTCGTGTCGCTGACGCTGACGCCGATGATGTGCGCGCGTTTGCTGCGCGCCGAATCCGAGCAGAAGCACGGCCGCTTCCACACGGCCACCGGCAATGTCATCGACCGCGTCATCGCCGGCTACGACCGCATGTTGCAGGTGGTGCTGCGCCATCAACCGCTGACGCTGCTGGTGGCGTTGGGCACGTTCGCGCTGACGGTGGTGCTGTACATGGTCGTGCCCAAGGGCTTTTTCCCGCAGCAGGACACCGGCCTGATCCAGGCCATCACCCAGGCGCCGCAATCCATCTCGTTCCCGGCGATGGCCCAACGCCAGCAGGTGGCGGCACAGCTGGTGCTGGAAGATCCCGACGTGCAGGCCGTGTCCTCGTTCATCGGGGTGGACGGCAGCAACGCCACGCTAAGCGCCGGGCGCATGCAGATCGCGCTGAAGCCGCAGGCCGAACGCAGCGGCGACCTGCGCACGGTGATGGCGCGTCTGCAGGATTCCCTGGCCAGGCAGGACGGACTGACCGTCTACATGCAGCCGGTGCAGGACCTGACCATCGAAGACCGCGTCAGCCGCACGCAATACCAGATGACGCTGTCCAACCCCGACCTGAAGGTGCTGAGCGAATGGACGCCCAAGCTGGTGGATCGCCTGCGCCAGATACCGGGGCTGAAGGACGTGACGGACGACCTGCAGGACGACGGTTTGCAGACCTGGGTCGAGATCGACCGGGACGCGGCATCGCGGCTGGGCATCACCGCCGCCGTGATCGACGAGGCGCTGTATGACGCGTTCGGCCAGCGCCTGATCTCCACGATCTTCACGCAGTCGAACCAGTACCGCGTGGTGCTGGAAGTGCAGCCGCAGTTCCAGATGAACCCGTCCGCGCTGGGCCAGATCCACGTGCCCACCTCGACGGGCGCGCAAGTGCCGCTGTCGTCGGTGGCGCACATTTCCGAAGGCCGGACCGTGCTGGCCGTGAACCGGCTGGACCAGTTTCCGATGGTGACGGTGTCGTTCAACCTGGCGCCGGGCGCGTCGCTGTCCAACGCGGTCGAAGCCATCACCGCGGCCGAGGCCGAGATCGGCATGCCGGCCGGCGTGGAGACGCGTTTCCAGGGCGCGGCGCTGGCGTTCCAGAATTCGCTGACCAGCACGCTGTGGCTGCTCCTGGCCGCGGTGGTCACCATGTACATCGTGCTGGGAGTGCTATATGAAAGCTACATCCACCCCATCACGATCCTGTCCACATTGCCGTCCGCCGGCGTGGGGGCGTTGCTGGCGCTGCTGATCAGCGGGACCGAGCTGGACATGATCGGCATCATCGGGATCATCCTGCTGATCGGCATCGTGAAGAAGAACGCCATCATGATGATCGACTTTGCGCTGGATGCCGAACGCAAGCGGGGCCTGACGCCGCGTGCGGCCATCCACGAGGCCGCGCTGCTGCGCTTTCGTCCCATCCTGATGACGACGTTGGCCGCCTTGTTCGGCGCCTTGCCGCTGATGCTGTCGACCGGCACGGGCGCTGAACTGCGCCAACCGCTGGGCCTGGTGATGGTGGGCGGCCTGCTGCTGAGCCAGGTGCTGACGCTGTTCACGACCCCCGTCATCTACCTGATGTTCGACCGCATGTCGCGCCGCTGGCGCGGCGCGCGCGCGCCGGCGGCCGGGGACGCGTCATGATCCTGTCGGCACCCTTCATCGTCCGGCCGGTGGCGACCACGCTGCTGAGCCTGGCGGTTGTGCTGGCGGGTCTGCTGTCGTTCTTCCTGCTGCCGGTGGCGCCCCTGCCGCAGGTGGATATCCCGACGATTTCGGTGTCGGCCAGCCTTCCGGGCGCCAGCCCCGAGACCATGGCCTCCAGCGTGGCGACGCCGCTGGAGCGTTCGCTGGGCAGCATCGCCGGCGTGACCGAGATGACGTCCAGCAGTTCGCAGGGGTCTACCCGCGTCACCTTGCAGTTCGACCTGTCGCGCGACATCAACGGCGCCGCCCGCGACGTGCAGGCGGCGATCAACGCGGCGCGTTCGCTGTTGCCCAGCGGCCTGCGCAGCAATCCCACGTATCACAAGTCCAATCCGTCGGACGCGCCCATCATGACGCTGGCGCTGACTTCCGACACCCTCAGCCAGGGCCAGCTGTACGACATCGCTTCGACCATCGTGGCGCAGAAACTGGCGCAGGTGGATGGGGTGGGCGAAGTGACCGTGGGCGGCAGTTCCCTGCCGGCGGTGCGCGTCACGGTGCTGCCGGGCGCGCTGGCCAACCGGGGGGTGTCGCTGGACCAGTTGCGCGCCACGCTGGCCAACGCCAACGCCAACCGCCCCAAGGGCGTGCTGGAGAACGACAGCTACCACTGGCAGATCATGGTCAGCGACCAGCTCAGCCGCGCCGAGCAGTACCGGCCGCTGATCGTGGCGTGGAAAGACGGCGCGCCGGTGCGCGTGTCGGACGTGGCCCGGGTCGAGGATTCCGTCGAAGACCTGTACCAGACCGGGTTCTTCAACGAACGCAACGCCATCCTGATGATCGTGCGCCGGCAGGCCGACGCCAACATCATCGAGGCCGTGGACGCCGTGCGCGCCCAGCTGCCGGTGCTGCAGGCGCTGATGCCGGCGGACGTGAACATGACGGTGGCGCAAGACCGCACGCCCAGCATCCGGGCGTCGCTGCACGAGGCCGAGCTGACCCTGATCATTGCCGTGGGCCTGGTGGTGCTGGTGGTGTTGCTGTTCCTGCGGCGCTGGCGCGCGGCCATCATCCCCAGCGTGGCCGTGCCCGTGTCGCTGATCGGCACCTTCTGCATCATGTACCTGTGCGGTTTCACGCTGAACACGATTTCGCTGATGGCGCTGATCGTGGCCACGGGGTTCGTGGTGGACGACGCCATCGTCGTGCTGGAGAACATCATGCGGCACGTCGAGAACGGCATGTCGCCGATGCGGGCGGCGCTGCGTGGCTCGCGTGAAGTCGGCTTCACGGTGTTATCGATGAGCCTGTCGCTGGTGGCCGTCTTCATCCCCATCCTGCTGATGGGCGGCGTGGTCGGGCGGCTGTTCCGCGAATTCGCCGTGACCTTGTCGGCCGCCATCCTGGTGTCGCTGATCGTGTCGTTGACCTTGACGCCGATGATGTGCGCGCGCTTGCTGCGCCATGAACCGCCCGAGCAAAAACCGCCCGGACGGCTGGCGCGCTGGTCGGAGCGCGGTTTCAATTCCATGCTGGAGGGCTACCGCCGCAGCCTGCGCTGGGCGCTGGCGCATGGCCGGCTGATGATGCTGGTCCTGGCGGTGGCTGTCGGGCTGAACATCTACCTGTACACCGCAGTGCCCAAGGGGTTTTTCCCGCAGCAGGATACGGGGCAGCTGCTGGGGTTCTTCCGCGTGGATCAGGGCACGTCGTTCCAGGCGACGCTGCCCAAGCTGGAAGCGCTGCGCAAAGTGGTGCTGGCGGACCCGGCGGTGCAGAGCATGACCGGCTACGCGGGCGGCCGCGGCGGCAGCAATAGCAGCTTCATGCAGATCCAGTTAAAGCCGCTGGGCGAACGCGACGCGTCGGCCGACGTGGTCATCAACCGGCTGCGCGGCAAGCTGCTGAACATGCCGGGCGCGCGCATGTTCCTGGTGTCGCAGCAGGACATCCGGATTGGCGGGCGGCAAAGCCAGGGCTCTTACGACTACACGCTGATGTCGGGCGACCTGAAACTGCTGCGTGCCTGGATGCCCAAGGTGCAGCAGGCGATGGCGAAGATTCCCGAAATCACGGACGTGGACACCGATGTTGAAGACAAAGGCCGCCAGATCAACCTGGTGATCGACCGCGAAGCCGCCACGCGGCTGGGCGTCAGCATGTCCACCATTTCGACGGTGCTGAACAATTCGTTCAGCCAGCGCCAGGTGTCCGTGATGTACGGCCCGCTGAACCAGTACCACGTGGTGCTGGGCCTTGCGCCGAAATTTGCCGAAGACATCGAATCGCTCAAGCAGGTCGAGGTCATCACGTCGACCGGCGCGCGCGTGCCCTTGCTGGCCTTCGCGCGGCTGGAGAACGCCAACGCGCCACTCAGCGTGCAGCATCAGGGCTTGTTCGTGGCGGACACTGTGTCGTTCAGTCTGGCGCCCGGCGTGTCGCTGGGGCAGGCCACTGCGGCCATCGATGCGGCGGTGGCCCGCATTGGTTTGCCGTCCGATCAGATCCAGGCGGGCTTCCAGGGCACCGCGGCCGCCTTGCAGCAGACGCTGGCGCAGCAACCGTGGCTGATTCTGGCGGCGCTGGTCACGATGTATATCGTGCTGGGCATCCTGTACGAGAGCTTCGTGCATCCGCTGACGATTCTGTCGACGTTGCCGTCGGCCGGCCTGGGCGCGCTGCTGGCGTTGCTGCTGCTGCGTTACGACTTCACGTTGATCGCCCTGATCGGCGTGTTCCTCTTGATCGGCATCGTGAAGAAGAACGCCATCATGATGGTGGACTTTGCGCTGGATGCCGAACGCAACCAGGGCATGGCCCCGCGCGAGGCGATCTTCCAGGCCTGCCTGACACGGTTCCGGCCGATCATGATGACGACGATGGCGGCCATCTTCGGCGCGCTGCCGCTGGTTGTGGCCACCGGCGCTGGCGTCGAGATGCGCCAGCCCCTGGGCATTACCATCGTCGGCGGCCTGGTGCTAAGCCAGATCCTCACGCTGTACACCACCCCCGTGGTCTATCTTTATCTGGACCGCTTCCGTCTGTGGGCCGCGCGCGGGCGCGGTCCCCGGAATGAAGCTCCTGCATCCATAGAACAAACATGATCCGCATCAAGCCGCTTTCGAACGCCTTTCTTCCTCGCAGCGCGGTCACGCTGGCGCTTTGCGCGCTGCTGGGCGCCTGCGCGGTCGGCCCCGACTACCAACGCCCCGAATTGGATGTGGGCGCGTCCTATAAGGAAGGCCAGGGCCAGGATCAGGTGGAAGGCTGGAAGCGCGCCCAGCCGCGCGACGACGCGGACCGCGGCGAATGGTGGCGGGTGTACGACGACGCGACGTTGAACGGGCTGGTCGATCGCCTGAATACCTCGAACCAGACGATTGCGCAGGCCGAGGCCAACTACCGCCAGGCGCTGGGCCTGGTGCGCGCGGCGCGCGCCGGCTTCTACCCCACGGTGGGCGCGGGCGCGGGCATGTCGCGCGCGGGCACTGGCAATGGCACGAACGGTTCGTCGTCTTCGTCGGGCAGCAACGTGTCGAACCAGTATTCGGTGACCGGCAGCATCAGCTGGGAATTGGACGTGTGGGGCCGCGTGCGGCGCAGCACGGAATCGTCCGAGGCCAGCGCGGCGGCCAGTCTGGCCGACCTGGCCGCCACGCGATTGAGCGCCCAGGCGGCGCTGGTGCAGACCTATCTGCAATTGCGCGTGCTGGACGAACAGAAACGCTTGTTGGACGCCACCGTGGCGGCCTACGAGAAATCGCTGCAATTGACGCAGAACCGCTATGAAGTTGGCGTTGCGGGCCAGGCCGACGTGGCCGTGGCGCGCACGCAGGTGGAAAGCACGCGCGCCCAATCGATCGACCTGGACTGGCAGCGTGGCCAATACGAGCACGCGATTGCGGTGCTGATGGGGCAGGCCCCGTCCAAATTCGGGCTGGCGCCCGCGGTGTTCGCGCTGAAGTTGCCGCAGATCCCGGTGGGCCTGCCCTCGGAATTGCTGGAGCGCCGTCCCGACATCGCCGCGGCCGAACGCCGCGCGGCGGCCGCCAACGCGCAGATCGGCGTGGCGCAAGCCGCCTGGTTCCCGTCGTTGACGTTGTCCGCCGACGGGGGCTTTCGCAACGGGCAGTTCGCCGACCTCTTGACCGCGCCCGCGCGCTTCTGGTCGCTGGGGCCGGCGCTGGCGTTGACGATCTTCGACGGCGGCGCGCGCGCGGCGCAGGTCGAACAGGCCCGCGCGGCCTACGACTCGCAAGCGGCGGCGTACCGCCAGGCCGCGCTGGTTGGGCTGCGGGAAGTCGAAGACTACCTGATCCAGCTGCGCGTCATGGAGAACGAACAGGTCGTGCAGCGGCGTGCGCTGGAGTCGGCGCGCGAATCGCTGCGGCTGATCCAGAATCAGTACAAGGCGGGCTTGGTGGACTACCTGAGCGTGGCGGTGGTGGACGCCACGGCGCTCAACAGCGAGCGCAATGCGCTGAGCCTGCTGGGCACGCGCCTGGTGGCCAGCGTGAACCTGATCGTGGCCTTGGGCGGCGGCTGGGACGGTTCCTAGGGATAACGCCTAATCCTCTTGCCTTTCGTTGACAAGTTTTCGGCGCCGGTTCTTAATGCGAAAAAAGTGACCATGCGGTCACGTTCGTCGCGCAGTACCGACACCGAATTCCGTTTGATCAATCGAACACGCGTCACGCGAAGGGGAAAGAGGATGGGCTGGTCAACTCACTGGCGCACGACCGCCAGGGCAGGGCGCTGGACAGGCATGGCGGTGGCCGCCACGCTGGCGTTGAGCGCTGCGGCCTCCGCGCAGCAATGGCCTGCGCGGCCGATCACCCTGATCGTGCCGTTCCCGCCGGGCGGCACCACCGATATCTTCGCGCGCACCATCGCCCAGCACATGCGGCCCGCGTTGGGCGAATCCATCGTGGTCGAGAACAACCCGGGCGCGGCGGGCAACCTGGGCGTGGCCGCGGCCACGCGTGCGCAGCCCGACGGCTACACCATCGTGCTGGGCTCCGTCGGCACGCAGACCGTCAACCAGTTCCTGTACGGCAATATCGGATTCAACCCCGCCACCGACCTGGTGCCGTTGGGCATGATCGCGTCCACGCCCAACGTCATGGCGGTGGCAGCCGGATCGCCCTGGCGCAATCTGGACGACGTGATGAAGGCCGTGAAGAAGGATCCGGGCAAGTATTCCTATGCCTCGCCGGGCATCGGCTCGTCGGTGCACCTGACGGGCGCGTATTTTGAATCGCTGGCCGGACTGCAGATGCTGCACGTGCCGTTCAAGGGGTCGTCGGCCGCGATACCCGCCGTGATCGGAGGCCAGGTCGACATCCTGATGGACAACCTGCCTAGCGCCATGGCGGCGTTGAAGCCGGGCGGCCGCCTGCGCGGCATCGCGGTGACGTCGGCCGAACGCAGTCCGGCCGCGCCCGACCTGCCGACGATGGCCGAGGCCGGCCTGCCGGGCTTCGAGGTCACCGCATGGTCCGGCCTGTATGCGCCGCGCGGCACGCCCGCGCCAGTGGTCGACAAACTCATCGAAGCCATGCGGCAGGCGTTGAAGTCGCCCGAGCTGCAGCAGGCATTGGCGCAAGGCGGGGCGACGCCGGGCAACGTCTTCGGCCCCGACCTGGCGGCGTTCGAAGTGAAGGAACGCGGCAAGTGGGGCGCGCTGATCAAAAGCCGGGGCATCAAGGCGGACTAGGCGCCTGGGCGCCGTCCGCCCGTGCGCTACCCCAGCGCGAAGGCGGCCGCGTCGACGGCCGGATTGCGCCCCTGCATCAAGTCCGTCAGTATCCGCGCGCTGCCGGCGGCCAGCGTGAAGCCCAGGCCGCCGTGGCCGGTGTTCAACCAGAGATTGCGGTAGGGCGTGGCGCCGATCAGCGGCTTGCCGTCTGGCCGCGCGGGCCGCAGGCCGGCCCAAGGCTGCGGCGGACCCGCCGGCTTCAGGTCCGGAAAGAACTGCGCCACATCACGTTCCAGGCTGCGCACGCGCTGTGGATCGACGCCGCTGCCGCGAGCGCCGATGTCGACCATGCCCGCCACGCGTAGCCGGCTGCCCAGCCGCGCATAGACGACCTTGCGCCGGATGTCGCTGATGCTGGCGGTCGGCGCAACGCTGTCCGGCGTCAGCGCATACGTCAGGCTGTACCCTTTCAGCGGATAGATCCGCAGGTTCAACCCCAGGCGCCGCGCCAACGGTTGCGCGCCCATGCCGCTGGCCAGCACGTAATGGTCGGCTTCCAGCACGCCCGCGGGGGTGGACACGCCGACGACGCGCCCGCGTTCCGCGCGCAATGCGTCCACCCGCGTATTGAAATGGAAACGCACCGGGTCCGGCGCGGCTCGCAGGATGCGTTCAAGTTCGGTGCACAGACGCTGGCAGTCGCCGGCGTCTTCGGTCGGGGTGTAGATGGCGCCCTTGATGCTGGCGCCGATGCCGGCCAGCGCGGGTTCCATGTCCAGGCAGGCGCGGGTGTCCATCACGCGCTGCTCGCAGCCCAGGCCCGCTTGGTAATCGCGTTGCGCGAGCGCGTGCGCGTAGGCGGAAGCGTCCTGGTAGACCAGCAGTTTTCCCGACGACGCGAAATCGAAATCCGGATTTTCGTGACGAACGAGGTCATGCACGCACAGGCGGCTATACAGGCCCAGCGACAGCAGCTCGCGCGTGGTGGAGCGGCTTTTGGCGCGCGTGCAGGCACGCAGGAACGAGAGGCTCCAGCGCCACTGATCCGGGTCCAGCCGCGGCCGGAAGCGTAGCGGCGCGTCCTGTGCCAGCAGCCACGAGGGCAGCTTGGGCAAGACGGCGGGGTCGGCCAGCGGCGCCACGAAGCTATAGCTCAGTTGCGCGCCATTGGCCATGCTGGTGGCTTGGCCGGGGCCCGAGTCAGCGTCGACGACGGTGACGCGATGGCCCGCGCGGTGCAGGAAGTAAGCGGTGGTCATGCCGACCACGCCCGCGCCGATAACGACGATGTGCATGATGCTCCAGGGAAGGGGCCGCGGCCAGGGGCGCGGCGTTCAGCGTTCGGGCCCGCGTGCGCGGGGCCCGGTGGCAGAGGGTCAGGCGGCCCAGGCGGGCGTTTCGAATCCGGGCGCGGCGCGGTCGTCGCCGCGCAGCAGGCGGCCGGGCCGATCGCCGGTCGCCACGCCGTCCTCTTCGACCCGCCTGCCGTTGACCAGCACCGCCTGGATGCCGGTGGACGGCAGCGTGGGTTCGGCGAAGCTGGCCAGGTCGGCGACGGTGGCCGGGTCGAAGATCACCACGTCGGCATAGCAGCCCGGGCGCAGCACGCCGCGGTCTTTCAGGCCGAACTGCGCAGCCGTCAGGCTGGTCATGCGGCGAATGGCCTCTTCCAGGCCCAGCACGCGCATTTCCCGCACATAGCGGGCCAGTACGCGCGAAAACGCGCCCCACAGGCGGGGATGGGGGCGCTGGTCGTGCGGCAGGCCGTCCGACCCGATCATGACGCTGCCGTGGCCAATGACGCGCTTCACGTCGGCTTCGTCCATTGAAAAGTAGATCGCGCCGGCGGGCGATAGCGCTTCGGCCAGGCGGGTGGGGTCGATGCCTTCACGCGCGGCCAGTTCGCGCAAGTCCACGCCCTGGATCTCGGGGCGCGTCTGCGACCACGTGACGATGATCTTTTCGCCCGCGGCGACGCGGCGCGGCTCCAGGATGGTGGAGGACGCCGCATAGGGATAGACGTCCATGCCCAGCGGCTGCTCGGCGCGCATGCGGTCGTATAGCGCCAGCGTTTCAGCGGTGCGGCCGTGGTTGTGCTTGCCGGTCACCTTGTGGTGCGACAGGATGGCCGGCACGTCGGCCGCCCGGCCGATCAGGAACGCTTCCTCCATCGCGTCGCAGACGTGGTCGGCCTCGTCGCGCAGGTGCGTGGTGTACAGGCCGCGCCAGGCGGACAGCGGCTCGGCCACGCCGATCACTTCTTCGGTGCTGGCGTGCATGGCCGTCGGGTAGTACAGGCCGGTGGACAACCCCGCCGCGCCGGCGGCCATGGCTTCGTCCAGCGCATGCCGCATGGCCGCGATTTCTTTCTTGTCGGCCGGACGGTCAAGCCGGTCCATGGCCGATACGCGCAGGCTGGAATGGCCGACCAGCGCCAGGCTGTTGACGGCGGCGGGCGCGGCGTCCAGCGCGTCGGCGTAATCCTGCATGCGGGCGTAGAGTTCGCCCGTCTGCTTGGCCAGCAGGTTCAAGGGGGGAGGCACCACGGCGCCTGGCACGCGCACGGGTGCCAGACTGATGCCGCAGTTGCCGGTGACGACGGTGGTGATGCCCTGGCTGACCTTGGGACGCATCAGCGGCGTGCCCAGCAGCGCGCGGTCGTCGTGGGTGTGGCAATCGATGAAGCCCGGCGAGACCACCTTGCCCGTCGCGTCGATGTGGCGCGCTGCCCGCCACGTGGCGCCGTCGCCGATGGCGGCGATGCGCTCGCCGCGGATCGCGATATCGGCGCGGCGAATGGGGCCGCCCAGGCCATCGGCAAGCTGGCCGCCGGTGATGATGATGTCGTAGTCCTGCGGGTCGGGGTGTGCGGGCATGAGGGCGAGGGGTTCAGGTTTCCGGATCGGCTGCGGGCGATTTGCCGCGGCGCGCCTCCAGTTGGGCAAGGGATTCGGTATTCAAGGCGTCCGGCAGGCCGTGGGCCACCAGGTGTTCAAGCGCGCCGCTGATTCGCTCCCAGCCTTCCGGCGTGCGCAGCGGCACGCCAAGAAAGTGGGATTCGGTCTTGGCGCGCAGCATCAGGTACAGCACGCCGGCCAGCATCACGCTGACCAGCGCGGGCATGTCGGCGTCGGGGGCCAGGCCGTCGATGCGGTCGATGAAGCCACGCGCGGCGCGTTCGCGCCGTTCGGCCAGCGGCGCGGATACCTCGTTGCGTTCGATCAGTTCCCAGCGGCGGACTTCCCGCAATGATTCGTTGCCGGCCAGCGCGTCGATCTGCGCGCGCAGCATGGACAGCACGAGTTCGCCGGGCGTGCGCTGGCTGGATTCGTCGGCCGCCAGCAGCCCGGGGTTGCGGGTCCAGAAATCCTGTTCCTGCATCCACGCCAGCATCAGGCCGGGCATGCCATCGAAATAGCGGTAGATGAGTTCCTTGCTGACGCCGGCGCGCTTGGCGATGGCGTTGATGCCGACGCCGCCCATGCCGGTTTCCAGGATCTGGGCTTCCAGCGCTTGCAGGATCTGCCTTTCGGTATTCTCGCGCCGCGACATAGGCCTATTCCTTCATGAGGATGAGGAACGGATGTGACCATATGGTCACATCAACATTCAAGATAGGGCTTCGAGACGATCACGAGCAAGGGGGGACTTTCCCTAGCGGGGCGGCAATGGGGCGGTGGCGGATGCGCGAAGGGACGCCGGCGGCGCGGGCCGCGGGCGTCCCTTCAGGTGTGGCAACTACAGTCCGACGGCTTTCAGGTCGGGGCGCCGGCGATGCCAGTCGGTCGCGGCCTGGAAGGCCATGCCGATCTTGCCCAGCGTGCCTTCGGCATTGGGCTTGCCCAGCAATTGCACACCCAGGGGCAGGCCGCCGGCGGTGAAGCCAGCGGGCAGGGCAAGGCCCGACGCGTTGACGTAGTTGCCGGCGCGGGTGAAGGCGGCCAGCGGCGTGGCGGCTTCGTCCACCTCGTCGAGCAGGCGTGCGCCAAAGGGGGCGCAGGGTGTGAGCACGGCGTCGATGTCGCGCATCCAGTCCAGCCAGGCCAGGCGCGCTTGCGCGTGGGCTTGCAACGCGGCGATGTAGTCGGCGGCGGACACGCCCTTGCCGGACAGCACGCGGGCGCGCACATATTGGCCGATGGGTTGGGCGGGGTCTTCGATGTAGCCGCGGTGCATGGCGTAGGCTTCGGCGGCGATGATCTGGCCGTTCCGCAGCATCATCTCGCGGAAGTCGAAGGGGAAGGGCGTTTCGGCTACGTCCGCGCCCAGGTCGATCAGCACGCGGCGCGCGTCATCCAGGGCGGACAGCGCGTCGGCGTCCACCGCGATGGGATGCTGCGACGCGGGCATCAGGGCAATGCGGACGCCGCGCAAGGGCTGTGCGCCGGCAGCGGGCTCGCGGTATTGGAAAGGAGGCAGGCCTTGCGTCAGCGGGTCTTGTGCGTCGGGCCCGGCCATCAGCGCGGTCAGCAGCATCGCGTCGCGCGTGTCGCGGGTCAGCGGACCGATGGAGTCCAGCGTTGTCGACAGCGCCACCGCGCCATGCAGGCTGATCAGTCCGCGCGTGGTCTTCAGGCCCGTGACGCCATTCAATGCGGCGGGTATCCGCACCGAACCGCCCGTGTCCGATCCCAGCGCCGCAGGCGCCAGGCCGGCCGCGACGGCCACGGCGGAGCCGCTGGACGAACCGCCGGGAATGCGCGCTTGCTGCAGGTCCCACGGATTGCGCGGCGTGCCCATGACGGGGTTGGTGCCCCACCCGCCGAAGGCGAATTCGACCATGTGCGTCTTGCCCAGCATCACCATGCCGGCGTCCAGCAGGCGCGTGACGGCGGTCGCCGTGGTGCTGCTGCGGCGGTCGCGCCACGCCTCGGAGCCCGCGGTGGTGACCTGGCCCTGGATGTCGCACAGGTCCTTGGCGGCCACCGGCACGCCGTCCAGCGCGCTGAGCAGGCCGTAGCCGGCGCGGCGGCGGGCGTCGGCGGCTTCAGCCAGGCGCAGCGCGCCGGTGCCGTCCACGCTGACATAGGCGCCCAGCGCCGGGTTGGCCCGGGCGATGCGGTCCAGGAAGTGCTGCGTCAATTCCACCGAGCTGTAGCGGCCTTCGGCCAGGCCGTCCGCCAGTTCGCCGAGCGTGGCAAATGCAATTTCAGACATGTTTTCCTCAGGTTGGTATGCCGGCCCCACGCAGTGTGGCGCGGGGCCGGCCCGTGTTGCCCGCGGCTAGCGTTTGGTCCAGTCAGGGGCGGGATAGATCGGCTTTGCCGTTGCCACGTCCGCCGGCCACACGGGCACCATGCCCTTGCCCGGCTGCAACTGCACCACCGGGAAGGGCATCAGCAACTGCTTGCCCGTATTGTCGATGGCGTAGGGGCCGGCCATGACCGTCAGCTTGCCGGACAGGTCCAGCGACGCCTGCTTGAGCGCCGCGGCATCCGTCGTGCCAGCCTTCTTCACGACCTCTTCCGTGATCGCGCCAGCGCCATAGGCCAGCGCCGTCTGGAAATCGGGCGGGAACTCGGCCTTGGGAAAGCGCTTGTCGTAGGCCGCCGCGAACTGTTCGCGGCTCATGCCTGCGTTGACGTTCCAGTTGATCGCGGGGTGGTAGTTGGTGTGGCTGTAGATGTAGTTGGCGTCCGCGCCGATGGCCTGGAACTGCGGCGTCGATGCGTACACCATGAAGACGTAAGGGAAGTTGATGTCCAGCTGCTTCATCTGGCGCGTCATGCTGATCAGGTCGCCCTCATACGAGGTCGGCACCAGCGCTTCGGCGCCTGCCGCGCGCGCCTTCTGGAGGATCGTGCTGAAATCCTTTTGCCCCTTCGGGTATTTCTCGAACATCACGACCTGCATGCCGTTCTTGGTCGCCTGTTCGCGGCCGCCTTCGGCCAGCCCCGCCGGGAACGGTTCGTCGGAATACAGCAGCGCCACCTTCTTCACGCCCTGGTTGGCGGCCAGCTCCATGTTGGCGCGCAGCATGGCGGACACGGGCATCTGCGTGCCCGACACCATGTTCTTGAAACCCTGTTTGTACAGATCGTCGCTGGCGGCCGACCAGACCATCATGTACTTGCCCAGCCGCTCGGTGACGGTGGCGGCCGCGGCCGTCAGCGTGGAGCCGAACGGCGCAAACACCAGATCCACTTTTTCATCGACAATCAGGCGTTCGTAGACGCGCGTGACCATCTGCTTGTCGCTGCGGTCGTCCAGCTTGACCAGCTCGACGGGGTACTTCTTGCCTTTGATGTCGATGCCCCCCCGGCGGTTGACGTCTTCCACCCACAATTCCACACCCCGCACGCCGGATTGCGAGGCAAGGGCGAAGCTGCCGGTGGAAGAAACCGTCATGCCCACCCGGATCTTGTCCGACGTTTGGGCGGCGCCAGTGGCGGGCGTCAGGGCGGCAATGGCCATGGCCAACGCCGGTAAGCGGAACAACCAGGATTTAACGAACATGGGATGTCTCCAATCGTTATAGATTTGGGGGCCTCGCCCCGCCGCGAAGCAGGGGCCCAGAACCCGGTATTGGGCAATAATTGCCCAATACGCGACAAAGCGTATAACAAATAGGCATGGAGCGCACGCCTTGAATAAACTGAATTACCGTCAGACCGAAATGCTGTGGGCCATCGTCATGGCCGGGTCGATCAGCGGCGCGGCCCGGTTGTTGAATATTTCGCAGCCGGCGGTCAGCCGGATGCTGGCCCAGACCGAGAAGAGCATGGGCGTGACGCTGTTCGAGCGCGTGCGCGGGCGGCTGCGGCCCACGTCGCAGGTGCACAGCCTTTTCGAGGAAATCGAGAAGACCCAGCGCATGATGCAGCGGGTCAACGACCTGGCCGACGCGCTGTCCGAACACGGCACGGGCGTGTTGCGGCTGGCCTCCATTCCCAGCCTGGCGCAGTTCCTGGTGCCGCGCGCCGTGGCCCGCTTTCAGCAGCGGCATCCAGAGCTGCTGCTGCGGTTGAATACCTCGGTCCTGCCCAGCCTGATATCCGACGTGCTGCAGGGCGAAGCCGAGCTGGGCCTGGTGGTCATGCAGGCGGATCACCCCTTCCTGACCTCGCAACCCCTGCATGTGGGGCGCATGGTGGCGGCCATTCCCAAGGGGCACCCGCTGGCGGAGCGGGCGTCTGTCAGCCTGGCCGATCTTTCCCCGCACCCGCACATCGTGGTGGGTACCCGGATGCCTTTCGGCATGCTGGTGTTGGGGGCGTTCGAGCAGGCCGGGCTGCCGTGCCGCATGTGTGCCGACGTGCCCTGGAGCCAGCTTGCGTGCGCCTTGGTCAATGCCGGCGTCGGGATTGCCATCGTGGATGAATTCACGGTCATGCAGAACACCATGCCGGATGTCGTGATCGTGCCGCTGCAAGAGCGGATTCCGCTGAATATCTCGGCCGTCTATGCCAGCAACCGCGAGCCGTCGCAGATCGCCTTGCGGTTCATCGATGAGCTGCGCGAGGTGCTGGCGGAGGCGTTTCCCGGGTCGGATAAGGCGCCTGGTAAGGGTTAATCCTTAACTTGCAGTTATGGTTTGAGTTGTTCATAATCGCCTCCAAATAGAGCGGTCGTCCAACCCGAGACGGCCCGGAGGAAGACATCATGAGCAGCAGTCCCGCCCTGGCGGCGGGCGCGGCTTCGCATCGCGCGCAGGATCTGCGCGCCGTGCGGTTGCGCACCCGCATCGCAGTGACCCTCTTCGCCGCGCTGGCCGCCGGCCTGGCCGTGATTCCGATGGCGACCTCGAACATCTCGTTCGCGTTCTACCTGATGCTGTGGATCACCATGGCCAGCGCCATGAACATCTGCGTCGGGTTTACGGGCTATCTGCCGTTTGGCTACGTGGTGTTCTATGGCGTCGGGTCCTACGCCACCGGCATTTGCTACAAGATCATGGGTTGGCCCATCCTGCCGTCGCTGCTGGCCGCGGGCGGCGTGGGGGTGGCGATCGCGCTGCTGCTGGCGCCCACGCTGCGCCTGCGCGGCGTGTACTTCGGCATCGTGAGCCTTGCGCTTGCCACCATCGTCAAGCTGGTCATTTCCGATCTGCCGCAGTCGTTCACCGGCGGCAGCATGGGCATCATCCTGTCCAGCGCCAACAATCCCACGCACAGCTACTACGCCATGCTGCTGGTGATGGGGGCCACGCTGGCCACCGTGACGTGGCTGTCGGTATCGCGGCTGGGCCGTGCGCTCAAGGCCATCCGCGACGACGATGGCGCGGCCGCCTGCGTCGGGATCCACGTGCCCAACACCCGGCTGAAGGCCTGGCTGCTGGCCGCCTTGTTTCCCGCGTTGGCCGGTGGCATCGAGGCCTGGTACACGAACGTCGTCGACCCCGAATACGCCTTCAACGTGCTGATCACGGCGAAGAGCATCATTTATGCAATGGCGGGGGGCTTTGGCACCATTCTGGGCCCGGTGGTCGGGACGCTGGCGCTGCTGGGCATCGATCACATGATCTGGCAGAAATTCCCGGTAGTGAACCTGCTGCTGCTGGGCCTCATCATCGTCCTGCTGATGCTGTTCCTGCCGCGGGGCATCGTCGGCAGCCTGCTCAAACGCAAGCCGCAACTGCGCCGCTACATCGCCTGAGGACCCGCCATGACCGGACTGCTTATCCAAGGCCTGATCAACGGCCTGATTCTCGGCGCCATCTATGGGCTGATCGGCGTCGGCCTGAACGTCGTCTTCGGCGTGCTGCGCGTGGTGAACTTCGCGCACGGCGAGTTCCTGGTGCTGGGCGCGTATTTCGCGTTCTATCTCATGGAGTATGCGGGCATCAACCCCCTGGTTGCGCTGCCGCTGGCGTTCGCGGCGTTCTTCCTGGCCGGCTACCTGCTGTACTTCGTCCTGATCCCGCGGCTGTCCAAGGCGGACGACCCCGAAATCAGTTCGCTGCTGCTGATGTTCGGCGTATCGATCATGCTGGGCGCGCTGATGCTGCTGGCGTTCGACGCCGACGCCCGCTCGCTGCCCTACGAGATCGAACCGGTCTTCCTGAAGTTTGGCCCGGTGCTGATCCCCACGGTGCGGTTGCTGGCGCTGGCCATCGCGCTGGCGATCATCGCCGCGTTGACGGTGTTCCTGTACCGCACCCAGCTGGGCCGCGCGCTGCGGGCCATCATCATGAACCGGGACGCGGTCCGCATCGTAGGCATCAACGTGGAACGGCTGTCCGCCGTGGCGTTCGGCCTGGGCGTGGGCCTTGCGGCCGCCAGCGGCGTGCTGGTCGCCATGGTGTTCCCGGCGTTCTCGCCGTTCATGGGCAACGATTACACGCTGATCGGCTTTATCGTCATCGTCCTGGGTGGCCTGGGGCATCCGGTGGGGGCGTTGGTCGGAGCGCTGCTGTTCGGGGTGACGGAACAGGTGTCGGTGGTGTTCTTCAGCCCTTCCATCGCCACCATTTGCGGCTTCGCGTTGATGGTCGCCACGATCTTCATCCGGCCCAGCGGCTTGTTCGGCCGCCAGGCCCTGCGCTGATCCCGGGAGACGGACGCATGTTGAAAGTCACGAATCTGAAGAAGCGCTTCGGCGGCCTGGTGGCGCTGCAGGGCGTGGACCTGGAGGTGCCCAAGGGCGGCATCCTGGGCATCATCGGCATGAACGGGTCGGGCAAGACCACGCTGCTGAACTGCATCAATGGCATTTACACCCCGGACGAAGGCCGCATCGAGCTGGGCGGCCAGGAGATCGGCGGACGCCAGGTCCACGACGTGGCACGGCTGGGCGTGGGGCGCACCTTCCAGGTGCCGCGCATCTTCCGCCACCTCAGCCTGCTGGACAACCTGGACGTGGCGCAGCAGCAGGCGGGCCGCAGCGCGGACGAACGCTATGCGCAGTCCGAGTACTGGCTGCACAAGGTAGAGCTGCACCGCCTGCGCCACAACTACGCCGAGGAGCTGTCGGGGGGCCAGCAGAAACTGGTGGAACTGGCGCGCATCATGGTCGCGCGGCCCAAGGTCGTCTTGCTGGACGAGCCGTTCGCGGGGGTGAATCCCGCGCTGGCGCAGCTGCTGATCTCCGTGATCCGCGAACTGCCCACCGAACACGATTGCTCGGTGGTGCTGGTGTCGCACGACCTGACCTCGATCTATCAGCTGTCCCATCACATCATCGTCATGAACGAAGGCGCCATCCTGAGCCAGGGCGACGCCGATCACGTGCGCGCCGACCCGCGTGTGGTCGAAGCCTATCTGGGAGCCTGACATGAGCACCGCGATCCTCGCGCTGGAAGACGTGACCGTGGCCTATCACGGCGACATCACGATCTTGAACCGCATCAACGTGCAGGCGCGCGCCGGCAAGGTCACCGGCGTGATCGGCCCCAACGGCGCCGGAAAGTCCACCGTGCTCAAGACCCTGTTCGGCTTCCTGCCGCCGCGTACCGGCCGCATCACGTTGCGCGGCAAGGACATCAGCGCGCAACCCTCGCATGAACGCGCCAACCATGGCGTGGCGTTCGTGCCGCAGCATCGCAGCCTGTTCGGCGACCTGACCGTGCACGACAACCTGCTGCTGGGCTGCTGGCCGTTCCGCCGCGACAAGGCCCGGGTACGCCAGCGCATCGACTCGGTCTACGACCGCTTTCCCATCCTGGCGCAGAAACGCGACGACCCGGTGTCCAGCATGAGCGGCGGCCAGCAACGCTTTGTGGAGTTCGGCCGCGCCCTGCTTATTGAACCGTCGGTGATTCTGCTGGACGAGCCGACGGCGATGCTGGCGCCCAAGATCTCCAAGGAGATCTACGCGCTGATCCGCGGCTTTGCCGACGAGGGCATGACGGTCGTGCTGGTGGACCAGAACGTGCGGCGCTGCGCCGAGGTGTCCGACTACATGTACATCCTGGAATTGGGGCGCAACAAAGCAGAAGGCTCGCGCGAAGCCTTCGAGGAAGAGGGCGGCCTGCGCGAGATGGTCGCATCATGGATGGACTACAAGATCGACTGAGGGATCGGCAGGGCCCGCC
>NZ_JBHFII010000032.1:30380-37620 GCF_057334215.1 Achromobacter maghribensis
CCCCCCCCCCCCCCGGCGGGGTTGGCGTCAGAGGATGCCGCGTATCCCGGCAATGCCATGCGCGCCATGGCGCAGTGCCTGCGACACGGTCTGGGTGGATTGCCCGCCCAGCGCGAAGACCGGGATGCCCGCGTCGCGATTGCCTTCCACGAAACCTTCCCAGCCCAGCGTTTGCGCGCCGGGGTGGCTGGGCGTATCCAGCACGGGGCCCAGCACCGCGAAGTCGGCCCCGATGTTGCGGGCATGCACGATCTGGGCGTTGTCGTGGGCCGACACGCCGACCAGCGCCTGCTTGGGCAATTCCGGGCGGCCCAACAACCGCGCCGCGTCCGCGGTGCGCAGGTGCACGCCGTCGGCTTCCTTCCACCATGCGGCCGGGTGCGCGCTGTTGACTAGCACTCGGGCGCCCGCCGCGCGGCAGCGCTTGACCACCTGCTGCAGCACCTCATGCAGGGAACTTGCGCCCGCGCCGTCGGGCCATTGCGGCTCGCGCAGTTGCACTAGCTTCACGCCGCGCGCAAGCGCCGCGTCCAGGCGGCCCAGGAATGCGGCCACGCCCGCGCGCGAACCGATCGAGCTGATGCCGTAGGTCGTGGGCAGTTGCAGCCAGCGCAAGGGGGGCAGGGTGGCCGGCAGCAGGTCGCCCACCGAGGCCGCGTTGGCCGGGTCGACCCATTCCAGGCGCTGGTTCTCCAGGCCCTGGGGTTCGCCTTCCCAGCCGGTAACGTGGCAGAACGCCAGCCGGACCGTGGTGTGCGGGTACACGTGCACGTAGGTGACCCACGGGCGCGATTGCGTGACGCGGATGCCGATTTCTTCGTGCAATTCGCGGGCCAGCGCCTGCAGCACGGTTTCGCCGGGTTCGAGCTTGCCGCCCGGCAGCTCCCACCAGCCCGACCACGGTTTGCCTTCGGGCCGCTGGCCCAGCAGCAGCTTGCCGTCGGGGCGCAGGATCAGGCCGGCGGCGACGTCGACGATCTTCTCAGACATGGCGGGCCGCCCAATCGCGCGCGAATTGGTACGCCACCCGGCCCGAACGCGAACCGCGTTCGATCGTCCATTGCAGCGCTTCGGTGCGGGAAGGCTCGATGTGCGCCTCCGGGCAGCCCAGCTCGCGCAGCCAGTGGTAGACGATGTCCAGGTAGTCATCCTGCTTGAAGGGGTAGAACGACAACCACAGGCCGAAACGCTCGGACAGGGAGATCTTCTCTTCAACCGTTTCACCCGGATGGATTTCGCCATCGGGCTGATGCTTGGCCTGCAGGTTCTCGCTCATGTATTCCGGCATCAGGTGGCGCCGGTTGGACGTGGCGTAGATCAGCACGTTGTCGCCCGACGCCGACACCGAGCCGTCCAGCACGGATTTCAGCGCCTTGTAGCCGGGCTCGCCTTCCTCGAACGACAGGTCGTCGCAGAACACGATGAAGCGTTCGGGGCGCGCGGCGACCAGCTCGACGATGTCGGCCAGGTCGCCCAGGTCGGATTTGTCTACTTCGATCAGGCGCAATCCGCGGTCGCCGTAGGCCGCCAGCATGGCTTTGACCAGCGAGCTCTTGCCGGTGCCGCGGGCGCCGGTCATCAGCACGTTGTTGGCCGGCTTGTGCTCCAGGAACTGAACGGTGTTGCGGTCGATGGTGGCCTTCTGGCGCTCGATGTGCTGAAGGTCGTGCATGTCGATGCGCGCGACGTGGCGCACGGCGTCCAGCCAGCCGCGCGACCCGCGCTTGCGCCAGCGGAACGCGTGGGCGCTCCAGTCGATGTCGGGCGGGGCCGGAGGCAGGAAGGCCTCAAGCTGCGCCAGCACGCGCTCGGCGCGCTGGATAAGGGTGGTGAATTCGCTTGCGCTCATGGCCGATCACGAACGGTAGTCGGCGTTGATGGTCACGTATTCGTGCGAGAAGTCGCAGGTGTAGACCGTGTCCGCGACCTGGCCGCGGCCCAACGCGATGCGCACCGAGATCTCGGCCTGCTTCATCACGCGCTGGCCGTCGGCCTCTTGGTAGTCGGGATTGCGGCCGCCGTCCTTGGCCACCAGCACATCGTCCAGCCACAGGCGAATATTGGACACGTCCAGATCATCGATGCCGGCGTAGCCGATCGCGGCCAGGATGCGGCCCAGGTTGGGGTCCGACGCGAAGAAGGCGGTCTTGACCAGCGGCGAATGCGCCACCGCGTAGGCGACCTTCAGCGCTTCTTCCGTGGTGCCGGCTTCTTCGACGCGGATCGTCATGAACTTGGTGGCGCCTTCGGCGTCGCGCACGATCTTCGTGGCCAGTTCCAGCGCGGCGGCGGTCAGGGCCGTGCGCACGGCGGCGTAAGCGGCGTCGGATTCGCTATTGACGTTCACGCCCGACTTGCCCGTGGCCGCGATGATGAAGGAGTCGTTGGTGGAGGTGTCGCCGTCGACCGTGATGCGATTGAACGACGCGTCCGCGATTTCCACGGCCAGGCGGCGCAGCAGCGGTTGCGCGATGCCGGCGTCGGTGGCCAGGAAGCTGAGCATCGTGGCCATGTTGGGGCGGATCATGCCCGCGCCCTTGCTGATGCCGGTGAACGTGACGGTCTTGCCGTCGATCTGCACCTTGGCCGACGAGATCTTCGGCAGCGTGTCGGTCGTCATGATGCCGTGGGCAGCGCTGGACCAGTGGTCGGCGGCCAGATCGGCGATGGCGCCCGGCAGGCCCGCGACCAGGCGGTCCACCGGCAGCGGTTCCAGGATGACGCCGGTGGAGAAGGGCAGGATCTGCGCGGCGGGCACGCCCAGCAGCTTGCCCAGCGCGGCGCACGTGTCCTGGGCTTTCTTCAGGCCTTCTTCGCCGGTGCCGGCGTTGGCGTTACCGGTGTTGATGACCAGCGCGCTGATGGGGCCGCCGGCGGCCAGATGGGCCTGGCAGACCTGCACGGGCGCGGCGCAGAAGCGATTGCGCGTGAACACGCCGGCGACGCTGGTGCCTTCGGCCAGGCGGAAGACGGTCAGGTCGCGCCGGTTGGCTTTGCGGATGCCGGCCTCGGTGACGCCGATTTCAATGCCGGCAACAGGAAAAATTTCGGACTCGGAGGGGATCTGCAAATTAACGGCCATGACTTCGTCTCTTGAATGGGCAGGACGGAATCGCCGCCAGGCAAGGCGGCGCGCGGGGGAAAGCTTCGTATTATCCCACCGGTTTGCGGCAGGCGTTTGTCAGGCGGCGGTCAGGGGGCCATCCGCATGGCGGCCACGTCCAGCACCCCGGCGTCGCGGTTGCTGAGCACGCTGCGCACGGTGCCGTCCGGCGCCTGCAATACCGATTGGCCGGCCGCGACGTCCTCGCCGCCCTCGCGGCGGGCCGAGCGCCCGCGCGACGGTGAAAACAGCAGGTCGCCCGACTGGGCGCCGGGCAGGCGCGGGTTCGCGGCCAGCACGCGGGTGCCGGGCGGGTAGGTCATGGCGCCCAGCACGGTTTCGCGCGCCAGCAGGCCTTCGAAGTCCAGCAGCCGGCGCTGCCCGTCCAGGCGCATGTCCAGCTTCAATAGCGGCATCTGGCGCAGGGTCATGGCCTCGCTGCCTTCGGTGCGCAGCAACCAGCGCGGCGCGGGTCCGGACGTGTCCGCCGCGGTGCCGCGCGCCGCCTCGTCGACCTTCAGCCAGGCGCCGGGCGGCACGGGCTGCTGATCCAGCGTGTTGCCCACGGCCAGGTGACAGCTTGCGAAGCGGGGCAGGCCGCCGTGCATCGCGAATTCGATCCGGTGGCCATGCGCGCACAACCAGCCTTCCAGCGCCTGGTCGCGCGCAATCTCCGCCGACAGGGTCTCGGGTTGCTTGGGCGTGGCGGCATAGCGGAACAGCTGCGTGGCGGCAACCCCCTGGACGGTCGCGGGCTGGGTGTCGGGGAAGACGGCGCGGTCGAACGAGGCCAGTTCGCCCGGGCGGGTCAGGCTGAGCACGGTGCCGGCAGGCATGTCCACGCCAGCCACTCGGGTGGCCTGGGTCAGCGTCGTCTTGCGGCCGGCGTCGGCCTGGGCGTCGCGGTGGGCCGAAAACCACAGGCTGAACTGCTGGTAGGGGAAGATGGCGCCGACCAGCGCCAGGAAGGTCATCAGCACGGTGCCGGTGCGCCGGTGGTCGCCCAGCCACAGCCGGGCGCTGCGCGTGGTGGCCAGGACGGCCAGCCAGGTCAGCAACGTGGCCAGGCAGGCCAGCGAGGCCGCCATCAGCACATAGAAATTACCGCCAGGAAGAGATACCGGAATCATGGCGGCAATTATGCGCCAAACCGGACGCGGATTTCAGCGCCCGCGGCCCGGGATGGCGCCGTTAGCCCTTGGCGGATTCCAACCGGGTGGCGACCACCTGCAGCTTGAGTTCGCCCAAGGCCTGGAACAGCGCATTGCGGGTGGATTCGGGCAGGTCGCCGAACATGGACTTGACCCACGATTCGTGGGCGCGCGCCATCCGGGCGAAGGTCTTCTTGCCCTGCGGCGTCAGCTTGATCAGCGAGCTGCGGCGGTCGGACTCCACCTTGGTCCGAACGACCAGGCCTTCCTTTTCCAGCTGATCGGTGATGCCGGTGATGTTGCCGTTGGTGACCATCATGTGGCGCGACAGGTCGCCCATCTTCATGCCTTTGGGAGCGCGCTGCAATTGCGCCATCAGGTCGAAGCGGGGCAGCGTCGTGTCGAACTCGTTGCGCAGGCGGCTGCGGATCTCGCCTTCGATGAGATTGGCGCAGGTCAGCATGCGCAGCCACAGCCGAAGCGCGTGGTGGTCGTCGGGCGCGGCGCGGGATTCCAGGTCGGGAGCGTCAGTCATGGCTAGGGAGGATACCGGGAATGCGTGAGGAAGCGGGCGCCAGACCCATCTGTTCGAAGATGGCGCGGGTCAGCGGGCTGGCGGGATCGTTGAGGGTCAACACGATGTCGTAATGGTTGGTGCCGGGCATCGGCACATAGCGGCCGGGAAAGCCGCGTTCATGCCAGGCGGCCAGATAGTCGTCGCTTTGGCGCTTGAACTCGTCGGTTTCGGATTCGCCGTAGCTGACCACCAGCGGGCAGCCCGCCGGCGGCAGATGCAGGGCGGGGCTGTTGCGGATGGCGTCGGCCTCGCTCATGCGCATCCATTCATTGATGTGCGTGTGCACCAGCGGGCGCAGATCGAACAGGCCGGATAGCGGCGCCGCGCCGCGGATCACGTCGTGCGGGACTTCGTAGCTGGCGTGCCAGCCGCCCGCCAACAGAGCGCCCACCAGGTGTCCGCCGGCGGAACTGCCGCAGACGTGGATGCGCCGGGGGTCGCCGCCATGGTCGGCGATGTGGTGGTGAACCCAGGCCAGCGCGCGCCGGTTCTGGTCCACGATGCGGTCCAGCGTCACGGCGGGGGCCAGCGAATAATTCACCGACACGACCACGGCGCCCGCTTGCGTGAAGGCGGGCGCCATGCCGCTGGATTCGTTCTTGGACAACAGGCGCCAGTAACCGCCGTGGATGAATACGAAGACGGGCGCGCCCGCCGTGCTGGACGCATTGGCCGCGGGACGGAAGATGTCCAGAAGTTCGTCGGGATGGTCGCCGAACGGCACGTCCAGCTGGCAGGTCAGCGACTGCCGCGCCGCAGCGCTGTCGTCGGCGTATTTCTTGAGTATCGGCTGGATGTCGGGTACTGTCGCGCGAGCGTTGTACTGGACATCAAGGCCTGCGCGGTCATAGTGGCGGTAGAGGGTGACCATGGCGGTAGATGGTTGGAAAACCCGTTAGTGAAAACCCCTTGGTAATCGTCCGTGGAAATCGTCCCTGGAAGTCGTCCCTGGTAATAACCCTTCGGTAAAAACCCTAGTCTTGTTTTGCACAATACTTTAAACCTAAACTATGAACCACGCCAGTATTCCCTATGCTCTCACAACGGGATCCTGACGTAGCAAGCAATATCTTTGCAAGCGCCAGTTTGACGGCGGCGCAACGGCGCCGGCAGGCCGGGCACAGAAGTCATTCGAATCGCACCTTCAATAAGAACACCCTCTGCGCGGGCTCGCGCACGGAGCACACCACCATGCGTTTGATCACTTCCCTTTTTGCCGTCGCCGCGCTGGTGCCGGCCGTGGCCATGGCGGATGCCGTCAAGGTCGGCATCGCCAACGATATCTCCGGCCCGTTCTCGGCGCTGGGCGCCGAAGCCCGCGACGGCTTCAACCTGGCCATCAAGCAACTGGGCAGCAAGCTGGGCGGACAGCCCGCCGAGTTCGTGCAGACCGACATGGGCGGCAACCCCGACCAGGCCCGCCAGCTGGTCACGCGCTACATCCAGCGCGACAAGATCGATTTCTTCACGGGCCCCATCGGTTCGAACGTGGCGTTGGCCGTTGGCCCCGCGCTGTTCGCGGCCAAGGTGCCCTACCTGTCGAACAACCCGGGCCCCAGCCAGTTTGCCGGCGCCCAGTGCAACAACTACTGGTTCGGCACGTCTTATCAGAACGACGCCTTCCATGAAGCGGCCGGCAAGGTCGCGGCGGATCGCGGCTTCAAGAAGATGTTCATCATGGCGCCGGACTATCCGGCAGGCAAGGATGCGCTGACCGGCTTCAAGCGCGGCTACAAGACCGCTCCGGGCGACGAGGTCTACACCAAGCTCGGCCAGATCGACTATGCCGCTGAAATCGCGCAGATCCGCGCCGCCAAGCCGGACGCCGTCTACATCTTCCTGCCGGGCGGCATGGGCATCAACTTCGTCAAGCAATTCGTGTCGGCCGGCCTGTCGCAAAGCGTCAAGCTGATCGGTCCGGGCTTTTCGGCCGACGAAGACGTGATCCAGGCCGTGGGCGAACCCATGCTGGGCATGTACAACACGGCGCAGTGGGCGCATGACCTGGACGTGCCGCAGAACAAGGTCTTCGTGGACGCCTTCCGCAAGGAATACAACGGCCGTTACCCGTCGGTTTACGCCGCCCAGGCCTATGACGTCATCATGGCGATGGATGCCGCCGTCAAGCAGGCCGGCGGCAAGGCCTCGGACCGCGCGGCCATCATCGCCGCGCTGGAAAAGGCCGATTACCCGTCGGTGCGCGGCAGCTTCACCTACGGCAAGAACCACTATCCGATCCAGTCCTACTACCTGCGCGTCGTCGACAAGGACGGCAGCGGCCGCATCACCAACAAGCTGGTGGGCAAGGTGTTCGACAAGTACCAGGACGTCTACGTCGGCGAGTGCAAGCTATAGACGGTAGGGCCCACCCCCGACGCGCTGCGCGCTTCCCCCTCGAGGGGGCGTCGC
>NZ_JBHFII010000032.1:37669-47883 GCF_057334215.1 Achromobacter maghribensis
GGCCCCCCGCGACCCCGCTTGGGCGGGCGTCTCCTGCGCTGCGGAGGATGAGCCGCGTTATGCATAACCAGGTGGTTTGGTGATTTGGCCGCGAGAGACGCCATCGGCGATTTGCGGCAGGGGGAAGGATTCATGACGTTTACGCTGATCGTCGAGCAATTGCTGAACGGTCTCCAGTTTGGGTTGATGTTGTTTTTGATCGCGGCCGGGCTGACCCTGGTGTTCGGCATCATGGACATCATGAATCTGGCTCACGGCTCGCTCTACATGGCCGGCGCCTACGTCGCCGCCGAGACCATGCAGCGCACCGGGTCCTTCACCGCCGCCGTGCTGGTGGCGGCCGTCGCCACCGGCCTGGTCGGCGTGGCGCTGGAACTGACGCTGATCCGCCGCCTGGCGCTGCGCGACCACCTGGCCCAGGTGCTGGGCACCTATGCCGTCATCCTGATCGCCAATGACCTGGTCAAAATGATCTGGGGCCCCGCGCCCGTCATGCTCAACATGCCGGCCGTGCTGTCCGGCCCGGTGCGGCTGCTGCCCGACCTGCTGTACCCCGCCTACCGCTTGATGATCATCGTGTTCGGCGTGGCCGCCGCCGCGGGCCTGTACTGGTTCGTGACGCGCACCCGCGCCGGCGTGCTGGTGCGGGCCGGCGCTTCCAATCGCCAGATGGCCACGCTGATGGGCGTGCGCGTGCCGCTACTGTTCCTGGGCGTCTTCGTGCTGGGCGCCATGCTGGCCGCGGTGGCCGGCGCGCTGTTGGGGCCCATCACCTCGGTGCAGGTCGGCATGGGCGAAGAAATCCTGATTCTGGTGCTGGTCTGCATCGTGATCGGCGGAATCGGGTCGATCCGCGGCGCCTTCGTGGGCGCCTTGCTGGTGGGCATGGTGGACACGGCGGGGCGGGCGTTCCTGCCGATGCTGCTGCGCCAGGTCTTTTCTCCGGCGGTGGCCTCCAGCGTCGGGCCGACGCTGGCCGCCATCGCCATCTATGTATTGATGGCGGCTGTGCTGGTGTTCCGGCCCTCCGGCCTGTTTCCGGCGCGGGGTTGATGATGAGAACCACACTCTGGACCGTGGTCCTTCTGGCGGCGCTGGCGGTGTTCCCGCTGGTGGCGCCGGCGCTGGGCCTGGACTTCTATATTTCATTCGTCCGCCGCGTGCTGATCTACGCACTGGCGGCGACCAGCCTGAACCTGATCCTGGGTTACGGCGGCATGGTGGCGTTGGGGCATGCGGCGTTCTTCGGCGCGGGCGCCTACGCGGTGGGCATCCTGGCGATGTCGGGCATCACCTCGGCGCTGGTCGTCTGGCCGGTCGCCATGCTGCTGGCGGGCGTGCTGGCATGCATCACGGGGGCGATCTCGCTGCGCACCCGTGGGGTGTACTTCATCATGATCACGCTGGCGTTCGCGCAGATGCTGTTCTACATCTTCATTTCGCTGCGCCAGTATGGCGGCGAAGACGGGTTGAACCTGCCGGGCTATTCCACCTTGCCGGGCATCGACCTGTCCCATGACGTCAGCTTCTATTACCTGGTGCTGGTGCTGTTCGCGCTGATCATGTGGGGGTTCAGCCGCGTGGTGTCCTCGCGTTTCGGCACGGCGTTGCAGGGCATCCGCGAGAACGAATCGCGCATGGAATCCATGGGCTACCCCGTCTACCGCATCAAGCTGGCGGCTTTCACGCTAAGCGGCGCGGCGGCAGGCCTGGCCGGCGCGCTGCTGGCCAACCACAATCTGTTCATCTCGCCCAGCCTGATGCACTGGACGCAGTCCGCCAACCTGCTGATCATGGTGCTGGTGGGCGGCATCGGCCTGCGCTGGGGCGGCGTGGCCGGCGCGGTGGTGATGCTGACGCTGGAAGAAGTGCTGCGCCTGTGGACCGAATACTGGCACCTGCCATTGGGCGTGCTGCTGCTGTGCGTGGTGTTCGGCGCGCCGCGCGGCCTGGTCGGCCTGTTCGGCCCGTTGTTCGGCGGACGCGCCACGCCTCAATCCGGCAAGGTGGGATCATGAATCCGTCTATCAATGCCACCGCGCCTGCGTTGCAGGCCGCCGGGCTGGTCCGCCGCTTCGGCGCGCTGGTCGCCACCGACAATGTGTCGCTGACGCTCAACCCGGGCGAGATCCACGCCCTGATCGGTCCCAACGGCGCGGGCAAGTCCACGCTGATTCACCTGCTGTCAGGCACGTTGGCCGCGGATTCCGGCACGCTGACGGTGGGCGGGCGCGACGTCACGGGCATGAATGCGCACCAGCGCGTGTCGGCCGGGCTGTCGCGGTCTTACCAGATCACCAATATCTTCAAGCAGTCCAGCGTGCTGGATAACCTGGTGCTGGCGGTGCAGGCCCACGCGGGCAGCAGCTTCCGGTTCTGGAAGCCGCGCGCCGCGGAATCGGCGCTTTATGAACAGGCGCGCGAGCTGGCTCGGGAATGCGCCATCGACGCTGCCCTGCTGGACCGGCCGGCGGGCACCTTGCCGCACGGCGAGCAGCGCAAGGTGGAGTTCGCGCTGGCGCTGGCCGCGCGGCCCAGCGTGTTGCTGCTGGACGAACCCATGGCCGGCATGGGCCCGGACGAGACCGTCCGCCTGACCGAATTGATCGAAACCCTGCGGGGACGGGCCGCCATGCTGCTGGTCGAACACGATATGCAGGCGGTGTTCCGCCTGGCCGACCGCCTGTCGGTGCTGGTGTATGGCCGCGTCATCGCGACCGGCACCCCCGACGAAATCCGCGCCAACCCGGAAGTGCGGCAGGCCTATCTGGGCGACGAGGAGACCGCATGATGCTCACCATCGAATCGGCCCAGAGCGGCTACGGCGCCAGCCAGGTGCTGTTCGGCGTGGACCTGCAGATTGGCGCCGGGCAGGTCGTGACCTTGCTGGGCCGCAACGGCATGGGCAAGACCACGTTGCTGCGCACGCTGTTCGGCCAGTTGCCGCTGCGGGGCGGCAAGATCCATTTCGCGGGCCAGGACATCAGCGGCTGGAGCCCCGACCGCATTGCCCGCGTGGGCGTGGCCATCGTCCCGGAAGGGCGGCAGTGCTTCCCCAATCTGACGGTGCGTGAACACCTGACCGCCTTCGTTGCCGCGCGCAACCCGGATATCGGCGAGCCCTGGACGCCCGAACGCGTGTTCGAACTGTTTCCCAGGCTGGCCGAACGCGCGCGCAACATGGGTAATCAGCTTTCGGGCGGCGAACAACAGATGCTGGCCATTGGCCGGGCGCTGGTCACCAACCCCCGGCTGCTGATCCTGGACGAGGCCACCGAAGGCCTGGCCCCGAAGATCCGCGAAGAAATCTGGAATTGCCTGTCCAGGCTGCGCCAGGCGGGGCAGACCATCCTCGTCATCGACAAATATGTCGAAAGGTTGCTAAGCCTGGCGGACCAGCACGTGATCCTGGAGCGTGGCAAAGTCGTCTGGACGGGCGATTCGCGGGCGCTGGATGCCGACCGCGGCCTATGGGAACGCTATCTTGGCGTGTAGTAATAAAGCCGCAATGGCGCCGGACCGGCTGGTAAAAAATACGATATAAAACGCAATAAATCAGCATATACATTGCTGGGCTGAAACTTAAGGTGTCTGGAGCGCATCCAGACGTTTGCACCTGTTTCAATTGACCCGGCGGTTCTCTACACTTAGCGCGCTTGGCCCCTCTCGAGCCTGCAGGGCGGGCAGGCCCGTCACGTCTTATCAAGCTGTCAGGAAGTGTTCGCATGGCGAAATGGGGTTTGCGCAAAAAATCATTGATGGCGCTGCTGTTGGCATGCGTGATCGCTTTGGCGTCCGCCGCCGTCATCGGCTGGCTGGTGCTGGATGGGGTCAGGGACCACTTCGGGCGGGCATTCGCCGATAACTTCACGCAACTCAACCGGCAACGCATCCTGGCCCCGGTATCGCGCGAACTGGCGTTGTCGCAACGCCTGGCCGATAGCGAAGTCACTCGCCGCTGGTTGCGCAATGAAAGCGATCCGGCCGCCCGCGAGCTCTTCTTCCGCGAAGCCGACGGCTACCGCCGCGATCTGCTGGGCCGCGCCTACTTCATCGCCAGCGCGGCAAGCGGCCACTATTACTTCAACGACGACAAGCCGCTGTCCGAGGCGCCGCGCTACACGCTAAGCCCCGGCGCGGCGGACGACGGCTGGTTCTACGCCACGCTGAAGTCGCCGGCCAAGTACAACATCAACGTCAATCCCGACCTGAAGCTCAAGACCACGAAGGTGTGGATCAACGTGCAGGTGCGCGATGGCGACAAAGTGGTGGCGCTGACCGGCGCCGGCCTGGACGTCGGCGGCTTCCTGCGCGATTTCGTCAACAGCGGCCAGTCCGGCGTGACCCCCATCATCGTCGACCAGGAAGGCGCCATCCAGGCGCACATGGACGCCTCGCTGATTGCCTACAACTCGGGCGCGGGCGGCGGGGCCGACGGCCGGGGCAGGGTGTTCAATCTGTTGGACGACGGGACGAGCCAGGAAGAACTTCGAGCGGCCATGCGTGCGGCCGAGGCCGATCCGCAGTCGGTGCAGTCGGCGTGGGTGAAGATCGATGGCGCACGCCAGCTGGTGTCCGTGGCGTATATGCCCGAGCTGCATTGGCACGTGCTGACGGTCGTGGACCTGGGCGCCGCGCGCGTGCTGGACACCGGCTGGCTGTGGCCCGCGGCGATCGGCCTGGCGGTGCTGTTCGCGGCCATGCTGCTGGGCTTCGGCTACGCCGTCGAACGGCTGATGCTGCGTCCGCTGCGCCGCCTGCAGCAGTCGGCGCGCGCGATCGCCGACGGCAGCTACGACGTGCGCCTGCCCCCGGGCGGACAGGACGAGATCGGCGACCTGAGCCGCGCTTTCGGCGTCATGGCCGACAAGGTCCGCCAGCACACGGCCGAACTGGAATCCAAGGTGCGCGAACGCACCTCCGCGCTGGAAGACGCCAACCGCGCCATGGCCGCCGCGCACAAGAAGATCGGCGACTCCATCGACTACGCCAGCCTGATCCAGCGCGCCATTCTTCCCGACCGCCAACTGACGCAATCCCTGGGCGCGCACCACTTCGTGCTGTGGAAGCCGCGCGACGTGGTGGGCGGCGACTTCTACGTTTTTCGCTCCGATGGCGCCAACTGCCTGCTGGGCATCATGGACTGCGCGGGTCACGGCGTGCCCGGCGCCTTGATGACGATGCTGGCACGCGCCGCCATCGACCTGGCGATCACCGAGGCCGGCCCCGCCGACCCCGCCGGCATCCTGACGCGCACCGACGCGGCCATCCGTGCCATGCTTGCGGATGCGCAACTGCCTCGCGCCCTGGCCACCAACACCGATGCGGGCCTGGTATATATTGACCGCCAGACGGGACGGCTGCGGTATGCCGGCGCGAAGATCAGCCTGTACGCCAGCGATGGCGAGACCTTGCGCGAAATTCCCGGCGGCAGGCGCGCGCTGGGCGACAAGCGTACCGGGGTCTACGAGAATATCGACTTGCAAATGGAGTCCGGCTGGACCTATTACCTGGCGACCGACGGTTTCCTGGACCAGGCGGGCGGCGAGCATGGGTTCGGGTTCGGCAACACGCGTTTCGCGGGCATGCTCAAGAGACACGCGCGGCAGCCGTTAACTGAACAGGCCGCCGCTTTTACGCAAGCGTTGGCCGAATACCAGGGTGCGCGTCCCCAGCGCGACGACATCACCTTGCTGTCTTTCCGTTTCGAATAAACGTTATCAGGGCGGTAACCGCTATGAATGCCTCCGATCTCTATGCACTGGGCGAACGGTTCAATCAGAACCGCACCCTGCTGTGCTTCAACGGGCCGATCTCCCGCAGCCTGATCGAGGAAATCGGCAACGCGCTCAAGAATTACCTGAACGCGGAACATGTGCGGCCGGCCGAAGCGATGGACGTGTTCTCGGTCTACATCGAGATGATCCAGAACATTCGCCAATATGCCGCCGCCAACGGCGACGCCGAGGCTTCGGCCACCGTGGTGATCGGCCGCCGCGACGAAAGCCGCTACGTGGTGTCGGCGGGCAACCTGGTCAAGTCCGACGACGGCCATGCGCTGGTCGCGCGGATCCAGGAACTGGCCGCGCTGGACAAGGCGGCCCTGAAGGCCGAATACAAGACGCAGCTGCACAAGCCGCGCGCCCAAGGCGTGGCCTCGGGCGCGGGCCTGGGCCTGATCGATATCGCACGCCGCGCCGGCGCCCCGCTGGAAGCCAGCCTGACGCCCGCCGCGGAGGAAGGGCACGCGTTCTTCAGCCTGAGCGTCGTGATCTGAAGGCTCCGCGTATCCCCGTATTATTTTCGGAGTATTTGATGAAAGAGCTGAACATTCCCGGGACGCAGTCCACGCCCGCCATCACCGCCGATGCCGCTGCCGGCGTGCTGGCGATGCGCGGCGACTCGTACCCCGAGAATTCCTTTGAACTGTTCGGTCCGGTGATCGAATGGGTCGAGGCTTACCTGCTGGGCACGACCGCCCCGTTGAGGCTGGAACTGGAATTGCTGTACCTGAACACCAGCAGCATCAAGTCCGTCATGGATATCTTTGATGTGCTCGAAGCCGCCCACGGCAAAGGCCGGGAGGTCAGCGTGACCTGGTTCTATGACAAGCGCAATGAACGCGTCGGTGAACTGGCCGAGGAATTCAAGGAAGACTGCACCTTTCCGTTCTCGGTGGTCGGCCGCGAATGAAACCGGGCGCTGCCGAACTGGATCGGCGCATCACCGCGCTGCTGGCGGACCCGGCCTATGACGGCCATCCCTTGCGCGAAGCGCTCGAGGCGCTTTGGCAGCATACGGCCGGGCAAATGGCCCGCATCGAACGCGTGACCCAATTGTCGGACGCCTACCAGTCCATGGCGCACGAGCGCGAACTGGGTCTGTGCGACCAGTTCGACCGGCAGTTGCGCCGCCTGACGCGCATTGCGCGAATTTCCGACCACTATCAGAGCATGATGCGCGATCTGAACGCCGCGCTACAAGAAACCTCCAGCCGCGATCCGTTGACCAGCCTGTTGAACCGGCGCGCCCTGATGGAAATGATCAAGCAGGAAGTCGAGCGCGCGGCGCGCAGTGGCGAGAGCTTTGTCGTGGCCATGCTGGACGTCGACCACTTCAAGGCGGTCAATGACCGCTACGGGCATGAAACCGGCGACCGCGCATTGGTCGAACTTGCCGGCGTGATGGGTGAAAGCCTGCGCGAATACGATTTGTGCGGGCGCTGGGGCGGCGAGGAATTCCTGGTGCTCCTGCCCAACACGCAGCCCGACGCCGCCCAGGGCGTCATGGACCGATTGGTGGGCGCGGTGCGCGGACTGGCGGTGGCGGCCGGCGCGGATGTATTGAGGCTGACGGTCAGTATCGGCATGGCGCATCACCAGTTGGGAGAGACCTTCTCGGAAACGCTTAGTCGCGCGGACCAGGCGCTGTACCTGGCCAAGCAGGACGGACGAGACCGCGTCGCGCTTGGATTTCCAAAGCGCTGAATGAAGCCGGAACAGCTGTATTCCGGTATGGAGCCCCTTATGCTTGATAGTCATGTAAGCGTTTCGAGCGCGGGCCCCGAGGGCGCCGCGTGGCATGTGGGCAATTACCTGACGTCGATGGACCAGGCGCTGTTGCTGTTCGACTTCGACGCAAGCGGCTCGCTGTTGAACGCCAACGCCAATTTCCTGGCCGCCGTGGGGTATACCTCGGAAGAGGCCCTGACGCTGCGTCACGACATGCTGTGCGACAGCATGGACGAAGGCAAAGGCCTTGCCAGCGGAGAACGGATCTGGACCCGGCTGCGCCGGGGCGAACATTTCTCGGGCACCTGCCGCTACCGCAAGAAGGACGGCGGTTCGCTGTGGATAGAAGCCACCTATCTGCCATTGCGGGACGATGGCGGCGACATCGCGCGCATCTCGGTCATTTCGCGCAAGTCCATCGCGGACGCCGAGCGCCAGGAAGAAATCCGCCTGCTGCTGCTGGGCATCAACGAAACCGGTAACGCCGTTGCGGTGTCCGGCAGCGACGGCCGCATCGTCTATGTGAACGACGGTTTCCAGCGCATGCTGGGCTTCGGGCGCGGCGACGCGCTGCACCAGGAGCTGGGCGAATTGCTGGCCGGCGGCCGGCCCGACGGCGGCACCCGCGAGGAACTGGACCGCCGCATCGCCTGCCGCGAGGGTTATCACAAAGACGTGCTTGTCTACGACCGCTGCGGCAAGCCGCTGTGGGTCTCGGTCATGGCCAATTCGGTCTTCGACGACCGCGGTACGCTCGTCAACATCGTCGATGTGCTGACCGACATCACGCCCACCAAGGTGCACGAAGTGCTGCAGCGCCGCGTGCTGCAGGCGATGGTGAACGAGGCCTCGGTGGTCGAGGTCATGAACATGGTGTGCCGCGAAGTCGAACGCCTGGCGCCCGAAGTGGTTGCCACCGTGCTGCGGGTGGACGATGCCGGCCAGCTCAGGCAGTTGGCGGCGCCCAGCATGCCGGCCGCCTACGCCGACGCGCTGGACGGCTTGAAGGTCGGCCCGCAGTCGGGCGCCTGCGGCACCTCGGCGTTCCTGGGCCGTCCCGTCATCGTGCCGGACATCGCCACCGATCCGCTTTGGGACGACTACCGCCATCTGCCGTTGCCAGACGATGTGAAGGCATGCTGGTCGTCGCCCATCAAGTCCAGCGACGGGCGCGTGATCGGCACCTTCTGCTTCTATTTCCGCGAACGCCGGCTGCCTGACGATTTCCACCATCGCCTGGTGGACGTATGCGTTTACTTGTGCGCGTTGGCGCTGGAACGCGAAGAAGCGCGCGCTCGCATCCGCCAACTGGCGTTCTACGACGAGCTGACCGGCCTGCCCAACCGCAACCTGCTGCTGGCGCAAGCCGAGCAGGCCATCGCGCGGGCCGAGCCGGAACGCAAGCGCGTGGCCGTGCTGTTCCTGGACCTGGACCGTTTCAAGCAGGTCAACGACACCCTGGGCCATCCCATCGGCGACGCCTTGTTGCGCGACGTGGCCCAGCGGTTGCGCCGCCTGGCGCGGGCGTCCGACATCGTCGGCCGGCTGTCCGGCGACGAGTTCGTGATGATGATGCCGGACTTCGAACACGGGCGACTGACTGCCGCCGCCGAACACATCCTGGTGGCGCTGGCCCAGCCGTTTTCGGTGGGCGGCGTCACGCTGAACCCGTCGGTCAGCATCGGGATCAGTGTGTTCCCGGAAAACGGGCGCGACATGGACACGCTGCTGCGCCACGCCGACATGGCGATGTACCAGGCCAAGACGGCAGGCCGCAACCGCATTTCGTTCTTCAGCGCCGAAATGAACCGCCAGGCACAAGAACGTCTGGCCCTGGAAGCCGCCCTGCGCGACGCGCTGGAAGCCAAGGCGTTACGCCTGCACTACCAGCCGCAGGTCGGCCTGAAGAACGGTAGCCTGTATGGGGTCGAGGCGCTGGCCCGCTGGCGCCATCCGACGCTGGGCGATATTTCGCCCGCCCGTTTCGTGCCGTTGGCCGAAGAATGCGGCCTGATCGGCGACCTGGGCGACTGGGCGCTACGCGAGGCCTGCTCGCAACTAGCGGTCTGGCGCAGCAACGGTCTGCGCGTGCCATCGGTATCGGTGAACCTGTCAGCCACGAATTTCCACAACCTGAACCTGCCCCGCATGATCGCGGCCACGCTTGCCGAATTCGGCCTGGCGCCGGCCGATCTGATGCTGGAGATCACCGAAGGCGTGGTCCTGGACGCCACCGCCGGCACGCTGCGAACCATCGCGGAACTTCACCGCCTGGGCGTGCGCTTGTCGATGGACGACTTCGGGACGGGATATTCCAGCCTGGGCCACTTGCGGCGCCTGATCGTCGACGAGCTGAAGCTGGATCGCAGCTTTGTGCAGGGATTGGAGAGCGATGACGCAGCGCGAGCATTGACCAGCGCGGTCATCCGGATCGGCGAGAGCCTGAGCCTGCCGGTGGTGGCCGAAGGCGTCGAAAACGAGGAACAGCGGCGATTCCTGATCGAGCAAGGATGTGCGGCGGGACAAGGATTCCTGTTTTCGCCGCCGTTGCCGGCTAAGGATCTGGAGGAGTGGCTTCGGGGGAGAATTTGACTGTGGGGGGGTGTTTGGCTAGGCGTTGAGTTCTTGAGACGCCCGTCACGTCGGCGGCCTGGGGTACGCGGGTCAACGATTGCGGTCCGGAGCCTTCGCTCCGGACTGCCC
>NZ_JBHFII010000032.1:47992-48599 GCF_057334215.1 Achromobacter maghribensis
CGGATTCCCTCGGGCTTATCGACTCCCCGCGTACCCCACGCCGCCGACGCGACGGGCTCCGTCAATGCAATTTCACGTCAGCTGGGACGAGCGGTTTTCTTAAGGTCTACTCCACAGTGTGGGGTGGTGGAGGATCTTGCGGGGCCCGCTCCCGGCCGGCCGCGCGGGCGGCCTTTGGGAGCTTACGCATCGTCTTGCGTCGTTGCGTATTTCGCTTCGCGTGTGGGTTGCCGTGTTGGCGTTCTGCTTGAGGGTGGGCCTAGTTTGGAAGATCTTGCGGGGTCGTCCCTTGTCGGCCGCGCGGGCGGCCTCGGGGACTTGGCTCTGTCTTGCGGTTGGTGATGCCGCTTCGCGCTTGTGAAGAACGGGCTTGCGGGGCTTGCCTCAGGACGGCCGCCCGGGCGGCCTCTTGAGGCGTTCACTGCGTCTTGCGATCCATGATGCCGCTGCGCGCACACCAAGCAAGGAACCCACGCAATGCTGCAAATCTCAGCCGATGCTCGCAACATACACTGGCCTCCCTTTTAGACGGGTGGCGCGCGTACAGGTCGGGCCAAGCAAGCGACTGCTGGCCGCGCGCCACCCGTCGCTCCACCTCCCCCACCTG
>NZ_JBHFII010000032.1:48619-48999 GCF_057334215.1 Achromobacter maghribensis
GATGCCGCTTCGCGCTTGTGAAGAACGGACTTGCGGGGCTTGCCTCAGGACGGCCGCCCGGGCGGCCTCTTGAGGCGTTCACGGCGTCTTGCGATCCCCGATGCCGCTGCGCGCACACCAAGCAAGGAACCCACGCAATGCTGCAAATCTCAGCCGATGCTCGCAACATTCACTGGCCACCCGTCGCTCCACCTCCCCCCACTGACTGCGGGGGCCAATAGAAAACCACTCCCTACCAGCGCGCAAGCGACTATCGCACCGACGTAATGACGACGCGTAAGCCGATCGCGCGCCGCTCCCGCGGCCGCATTCGGCGGGCCCCGCAAACCTCGTCATTAAGTCGCGCTCTAGCAGCGCGCAAACCAAGACGGCGCAGCTCG
>NZ_JBHFII010000032.1:49019-53667 GCF_057334215.1 Achromobacter maghribensis
CGGGGACTTGGCGGTGTCTTGCGGTTCACGATGCCGCTTCGCGCTTGTGAAGAGCGGACTTGCGGGGCTTGCCTCAGGACGGCCGCCCGGGCGGCCTCTTGAGGCGTTCGCCGCGTCTTGCGATCCACGATGCCGCTGCGCGCACACCAAGCGAGGAACCCAAGCAATGCTGCAAATTTCAGCCGACGCTCGCAACAATCACCGGCCTCCCTTTTAGACGGGTGGCGCGCGTACAGGTCGGGCGAAGCAAGCGGGTATTGGCCGCGCGCCACCCGTCGCTCCACCTCCCCCACCTGACGGCGGGACCAATAGAAAACCACCCGCCAAAAGCGCGTAAGCGACCAACGCGACAACACCCCGGCAACGCGTATGCAGAAAGCGTCCGCCCGGGCGGACGCTTGAGGCGGGCCCCGCAAACCTCGTCATTAAGTCGCGCTCTAGCAGCGCGCAAACCAAGACGGCGCAGCTCGTCGCCGGGGTCGGGTGGGTGGCGCGCAACCTTGATGCGCCCGAGGGAATCTGAAGGCAGCGGCCGCAGGCCGCAACGAAGATGACGAGAGGGCAGTCCGGAGCGAAGGCTCCGGACCGCAATCGTGGGCGCGCGCCACCCACCCGACCCCGGCGACGAGCGTCCCACGAAGACCCAACGCAGGCCCAACGAAGATCCAAACACACCCACAACACCCGCCCCCGGGCACCCGCAAAAAAAAAGCGACGCAATAAGCGCCGCTTCTTCCACCTGAAAAAAATCAAAAAATCACCGCTTGCCCTTTTGCTTCAGCTGCGACAAATCCCGAACCGCACCGCGATCCGCCGACGTCGCCAACGCCGCATAAGCCTGCAACGCCTGCGACACGACTCGTTCGCGGCCCACCGGCTCCCAGCCGTCCGCCCGCGCATCCATCGCCGCGCGGCGACGCGCCAGTTCTTCGTCCGACACTGCCAGATGCATCTTGCGGTTCGGGATATCGATCTCGATCACATCGCCTTCTTCCACCAGGCCGATCGTGCCGCCTTCCGCCGCTTCCGGCGACGCGTGCCCGATCACCAGCCCCGACGAACCGCCCGAAAAACGCCCGTCCGTGAACAGCGCGCACGTCTTGCCCAAGCCCTTGGACTTCAGATACGACGTCGGATACAGCATCTCTTGCATGCCCGGACCGCCCTTCGGGCCTTCGTAGCGGATCACCACCACATCGCCCGCCACGATCTTGTCGCCCAGGATGCCTTCCACCGCATCGTCCTGGCTTTCGAACACGCGTGCGCGGCCCGTGAAGACCCATTGCGACTCGTCCACGCCCGCCGTCTTCACAATGCAGCCCTTCTCGGCCAGATTGCCGTACAGCACTGCCAAGCCGCCGTCCTTGGAATACGCGCTTTCCTTGCTGCGGATGCAGCCCGTCTTACGGTCCGTATCCAGCGTCAGGAACGTCGCGTCCTGGCTGAAAGCGACCGTCGTCGGGATGCCGCCAGGCGCCGCGCGGTAGAACTTTTTCGCTTCTTCGCTTGCGTCGCCAGCCACGTCCCACTGCTGAATGGCGTTGCCCAGCGTGCCGCTGTGCACGTTGCCGCAAGACAGATCCAGCAGGTCGGCGCGCGCCAGTTCACCCAGGATGCCCAGGATGCCGCCGGCGCGGTGCACGTCTTCGATGTGGTATTTGTCGGTGGCAGGCGCCGCCTTGCACAGGCACGGCACCTTGCGCGAAATGCGGTCGATGTCGGCCATCGTGAAGTCCACGCCCGCTTCCTGCGCCGCGGCCAGCAAGTGCAGCACGGTATTGGTCGACCCGCCCATCGCCACGTCCAGCGCCATCGCGTTCTGGAACGCGCTCTTGGTGGCGATGTTGCGCGGCAGGACCGATTCGTCTTCTTCCACGTAGTAGCGGCGGCACAGATCCACGACCAGACGGCCGGCCTGCTCGAACAGGCCCTTGCGCCACGCGTGCGTCGCCACGATGGTGCCGTTGCCCGGCAACGCCAGGCCGATGGCTTCGGTCAGGCAGTTCATCGAGTTGGCGGTGAACATGCCGGAACAGGAGCCGCAGGTGGGGCACGCGCTGCGTTCCACTTCGGCCACTTCGGCGTCCGAAACCTTCGGGTCGGCTGCCTTGATCATGGCGTCGATCAGGTCGATCTTGGCGATGACCGTGCCATCGGTGGGCGACTTGACCTTGCCCGCTTCCATCGGGCCGCCGGACACGAACACAACCGGGATGTTCAGGCGCATCGCGGCCATCAGCATCCCCGGGGTGATCTTGTCGCAGTTCGAAATGCAGACCATGGCGTCGGCGCAGTGCGCGTTCACCATGTATTCCACCGAGTCGGCGATCAGTTCGCGCGACGGCAGCGAATACAGCATGCCGCCGTGGCCCATGGCGATGCCGTCATCGACGGCGATCGTGTTGAATTCCTTGGCGACGCCGCCTGCGGCCTCGATCTCTTTGGCCACCAGCGCGCCCAGGTCGCGCAGGTGCACGTGGCCCGGCACGAACTGCGTGAACGAGTTCACTACCGCGATGATCGGCTTGCCGAAATCGCCGTCCTTCATGCCGGTGGCGCGCCACAGGGCGCGGGCGCCGGCCATGTTGCGGCCGTGGGTCGATGTGCGGGAACGGTAGTGCGGCATGATTTGTCTCGAGTGCTGTTAGCGTGGCGGCAAAACGGTAAATAATACGCTGGATCGGGGCGGCCCTGCCCGGCGGCGGCCTCTGATGCGGTTCGTGGCCATCAGGCGGACGCCTCGCCGCGGGCCGCGAACACACTGGGCGGTTCGCCCACCGCGCGGCGGAACATCGCCGCAAACGCGCTGGGACTGTCGTAGCCCAGATCCAGCGCCACGTCCAGCACCCGCGCGCCGCGCGCCAGCCGCTCCATGGCCGCCAACAGGCGCGCCTGCTGGCGCCAGCGGCCGAACGTCATGCCGGTGTGGCGCACGAACAAGCGATGCACCGTCTTGGGGTCCACCCCCAATTCGCGGGCCCATTCCGCCGCCCCCGCCTGCCGCTCGGGATGGCGCACGATGGCGCGGCAGATGCGCGCCAGCCGGGGCTCGGACGGTTGCGGCAAGTGCAGCGGCAACACGGGTTCCTGGCGCAGTTCGTCCAGCAGCAGCATCATCAGGCGGCCGTCGCGCGTGTCGGGCGCCCAATCCAGCGGCACATCGGCAGCGGCCACCATCAGTTCGCGCAACAGCGGCGAAATCGACAGCACGCAGCATTGCTCGGGCAGATGCGCGGCGGCGCCGGGTTCGACGAACACGGTGCGCATGCGCGGTTCCCCGCTCATGCGGATGCCGTGCGGCACCCACGCGGGCACCCAGACCCCGCGCGTCGGTGGCACGATCCAGATGCCGGCATCGGTATCCACCACCATCACCCCGGAAATCGCATAGAGCAACTGGCCCCGGCGGTGCCGATGCCGGCGCACGCGATGGCCGTCTTCGTAATCCACCGCCAGCCCCGCCACCGGCCGCTGCGACGATTCGTAGGGGAACAAATCCACATCAGTGGGAGAGCGCGTATGTCCGGTCGGCGGAGACGATGGAATGTCCATTTTGCGATGGTTGATGCCTGGATAACGTTAGACGGTCTTTCCCAGTGTACCTACCATCCCCGAATCCCTGCTGAATCTCCTTACGACGCCATGCCCCTGCCGTTCGCCCCCCACCCCGCCCGCGCCGCTTTTGCGGCCGCCGGCCGTGGGCGATCGACCCGCGTGGTCGCCCCCCTCCTAGCCTTGCGACTAGCGCGCGGTTGCCGGGCCTTGCGCCCCGTGGCCGCCCGGCAGCCCGGGGCCTGCTGACAGGCCCTGAAGCCACCTCCCCGTTTGCTTTGCCGTCGCCGCGCCACGCGGCCATGGCTGTCTGATGCCGCGGCGCCTGCTCGCGGCCGGAGGTTTCCATGCTTGACCAACCCCAACACAAATACCGCCCCACCCAACCTTTCACCCGTGATTACGCCGAACGCACCTGGCCGTCGCGTCGTCTGCTGGCGCCGCCCGTCTGGATGAGCACGGATATGCGCGACGGCAATCAGGCGCTGATCGAACCCATGGACGGCGCCCGCAAGCTGCGCATGTTCGAGCAACTGGTGGCAGTGGGTGTCAAGGAAATCGAAGTGGCATTTCCGTCGGCTTCGGAGACGGACTTCAACTTCGTGCGCAAGCTGATCGAAGAGCGCCGCGTACCGGAAGACGTGACCATCGAGGTGCTGACGCAGTCACGCCCCGATCTGATCGAGCGCACCTTCGAATCGCTGCGCGGCGCGCCGCGCGCCATCGTGCATCTGTATGCGCCCATCGCGCCGCAATGGCGCCGCATCGTATTCGGCATGACGCGCGCCGAGGTCAAGGAGATCGCCCTTGCAGGCACCCGGCACATCCGGGCACTGGCCGATGCCCACCCTGAAACCGAGTGGATTTACCAATACTCGCCAGAGACGTTCAGCCTGGCCGAGCTGGATTTCTCGCTGGAGGTCTGCGATGCGGTCAGCGCCATCTGGGGCCCCACGCCCGCCCGCAAAATGATCATCAACCTGCCCTCCACGGTCGAATGCACGACAGCCAACGTGTATGCCGATCAGATCGAATGGATGCACCGCCATCTGGCGCGGCGCGACAGCATCGTGCTGAGCGTGCACCCGCACAATGA
>NZ_JBHFII010000033.1:0-7669 GCF_057334215.1 Achromobacter maghribensis
GTCTTACGGGGGCGGGGGGCGCTGCGCGTCGGCTGGGGGGGCTACTTTGCCGGGGCGGCGGTTTTGGCCGCTTCCACGACGTTTTCCGATGCGGGCTTCTCCGCTTTCTTCTTTTTCTTTTTTGGCAGCGCCAGCATCGTGCCGCGGCACGGGGGGGTGCCGCACAGGCAGCGGTAGCCTTCCTTCAGCGCCTTGGTGATGCGGCCGTCCAGGACCAGGCCGTAGTCGTACGATAGTTCGGTGCCGCGCGGCAGGTCGCGCAGGGCGACGATGTAGACGCGTTTGCCGTGCTTGCCTTCCTGCGCCTCGCAGTTGGGTTCGCAGGAGTGGTTGATCCAGCGGGCGTCGTTGCCTTCGTCGCCGCCGTCGATCACGCGGCCGGAGCTGAGCGCGAAGAAGAAGGTGTGGAAGGGATCGTCCGGATTGGTCGGGTGGCGGCGGTCGGCTTCCTTGGCGCTGATGCGCGCGCCTCCGTATTCGATGATGCGGGTACCCGCGGGAATCTTGCGGGCGGCGAAGACGCCGTTGCCGTGCAGCTTGGAGCGGCGGACGACATGCCAGGGCTTGATCGGGGTGTCTTCGGTGGTCATGGAGGCGTGGGTGGCGGTGAGACGAAACAGAATTATATCGACGCGTCTTTGACAGGACGACAGGCGTATAGTGGGCGCGCCTCATCCTTACTTGATATTCATCATGATCGTCCGTCCGCGTCCCTCTGCGCTGGCCTTGTTCTTTATTTTGCGCGGCTCCATCATCCCGCGCATTTTCAGCAGGCTCATCGTCATCACGCTGCTTGCCTGCGTGGTGGTGTGGATGTACCACCACCAGCTGTTTTCGCCCGCGCACCTGACCGCGGTGCCGTTCTCGCTTTTCGGCCTGGCGCTGTCGGTCTTCATGGGGTTTCGCAACAACGTCTGCTATGACCGCTGGTGGGAAGCCCGCAAGCAATGGGGCGATCTGATCGTGCAGGCGCGCAGCCTGGCGCGCGAAAGCGCGGTGCTGCTGGCGGCCAGCACGGCCAATCCGGTGCAGGAACGGCTGGTGCGGCGCTGCATCGGTTTTGGGTACGGCCTGGCGGCGCGCTTGCGCGGGCAGGACATGGTCGAGGCGGTGCGCCCCTGGGTGCAGCAAGACGAGCTGGACACGCTGGCCGGTTGCCGCAATGTGCCGGACGCCCTGCTCATGGCGATCAACCGCGATCTGGCGGCCTGTCTGCGGCGCGGCGAACTCAGCGACATCCTGTATCAAGGCCTGACCCAGCGCGTGGCGCAATGCGCCGCCATCCAGGCTGCCTGCGAACGCATCAAGTTCACGCCCTGCCCGTTCGCCTATTCGCTGTTGCTGCATCGCACGGCGTGGTTGTTCTGCCTGCTGCTGCCGTTCGGGCTGGTGGGCACGCTGGAATACCTGACCCCGGTGGCGGTCATCATCATCGCCTACACCTTCTTCGGGCTGGACGCGCTGGGCGACGAGCTGGAAGACCCGTTCGGCCTGGAAGAAAATGACCTGCCGTTGTCGGCGCTGGCCCGCGTGATCGAGATCGACCTGCTGGAAGGCCTGGGCGTGCGTCCGTTGCCGGAAGCCGCCGCGCCCGTGGATTACGTGCTGCGCTAAGCGCGGGTCATCCTGCCGGCCCCATCAGCGGCAGCATGGTTTCCTTCAGGCGGCGCAGTACGAAGCAGGATTTGCTGTGGCGGATGCCGGGGATGCGGTAGAGCTGTTCGCGCAGCAGGCGTTCGTAGTCGCGGGTGTCGCGCACGGCGATGCGAATGTAGTAGTCGTAGTCGCCCGACACCAGAAAGGCTTCCAGCACTTCGGGGATGGCCGCCAGGGCGCGGCCGAACTCGTACAGCGTTTCCTCGCTGTGGCTTTCCAGCGTCACGTGCACGATCACCGTGTCCATGAAACCCAGGCTGGCCGGGTCGATGTCGACGGTGTAGCCGCGGATCACCCCGGCGCTTTCCATGCGCTTGATGCGGTTCCAGCAGGGCGTGGACGACAGGCCCACCGCCGCGCCGATATCGTTCAGGCTGGCGCGCGCGTTCTCTTGCAGTACCTTCAGAATGGCCAGGTCAAACTTGTCCAGGTTCATTTTCTTTGATTCCTCCAAATCGAAGATAAATTTACTCCGTCTGGCCCGGAATCGTGGAAAAGAAGATAAAAATTCTTCCAGGCTACGAATAAGATAGATAGCATGAACGATCGCCTGCACCCCACCGCCGCCGCCGCGCTTGCCGCCACTGAAGCCCCCGTTTCGAACGGGGCGAAGATTCTGCTCGATACGCTGATTGCGCACGGCGTCGACACCGTGTTCGGCTACCCCGGGGGGGCGGTCCTGCCGCTGTACGACGCGCTGTATGCGGAACCGCGCCTGCGCCACGTGCTGGTGCGCCATGAACAGGCCGCCGTGCATGCGGCGGAGGGCTATGCCCGCAGCACCGGTCGCACGGGGGTGGTGTTCGTGACATCCGGCCCCGGCATGGCCAACACCACGTCCGGCTTGCTGGACGCGATGTGCGATTCGATCCCGGTGTTGTGCGTCAGCGGCCAGGTGGCCACCGCGGCCATCGGCACGGACGCGTTCCAGGAATGCGACGCCATCGGCATTTCGCGTTCCGTGACCAAATGGAATACCCAGATCCGCGCGGTGGACGACGTGGCCAACGTGGTGGCCCGGGCGTTCGAGCTGACCCGCCAGGGCCGGCCCGGCCCGGTGCTGGTGGACTTTCCCAAAGACGTGCAGTTGGCGGTGCCGCGCGATGCGGACGACGACGCGTCCGGTCTGCCCTCGCAGCAAAAGCTGGCCGCGCTGCGTGCGCGCCGCCAGTCGGGCAAGCTGGCGCCCAAATTGCCGCAATCGGCGGTGCGTCGCGCGGCCGCGCTGATCGCGCAGGCCAAGCGGCCCATCTTCTACGGGGGGGGCGGGCTGGTGAACGCCGGCCCCGACGCCTGCGACGCCTTTGCCGATCTGGTCCGCCACACGGGTGCGCCCTGCACGCTCACCCTGATGGGCCTGGGCGCATTCCCGGCGTCCAGCCCGCAGTTCGTGGGCATGTTGGGCATGCACGGCACGGTCGAGGCCAACCTGGCGATGCACAACGCCGATCTGGTCGTTTGCATCGGCGCCCGCTTCGATGACCGCATCACCGGCAAGATCTCCGAATTCTGCCCGCATGCGCGCAAGATCCATATCGATATCGATCCGGCCTCGATCAATAAGGTCGTGCGGGTCGATGTGGCGCTGGTGGGCGATTGCCTGCCGCTGGTGCGCGCATTGCGCGCCGAGCTGGGCGAAGAACCGATGGACGCGGCGCGTCTGGCGCCGTGGTTCAAGCGCATCGACACGTGGCGCAGCCAGGATTGCCTGGGCTTCACGCCCGCCGCCGACGCGATTCTGCCCCAGCATTTGATGGCCAGCCTGAACGACGCGTTGTCGGGCCGCGACGCCATCGTCTCCACCGACGTGGGCCAACACCAGATGTGGGCGGCGCAGTACCTGCGCTTTGACAAGCCGAACCGCTGGCTGACTTCAGGCGGCGCCGGCACGATGGGGTATGGCGTGCCGGCCGCCATCGGCGCGCAGGTCGCGCACCCGGACAAGACGGTGGTGTGCGTCAGCGGCGATGCGTCGGTGCTGATGAACATCCAGGAACTGTCCACGGCCATGCAGCACCAGACGCCCGTGAAGGTCGTGCTGTGCAACAACGGCTACATGGGCATGGTGCGCCAGTGGCAGGAACTGATCCACGGCGGGCGCTACAGCCACAGCTACAACGCGTCCTTGCCCGATTTCGTGGCGCTGGCGCGGGCGTTCGGCTGGGGCGCGGCAAGGGTGGACGACCCCGCCAAGCTGGAGGCCGCGCTGGCCGAATGCCTGGCGCATGACGGCCCCTATTTCCTGGACGTGGCGGTGTCGGCGCAGGAAAACTGCTTCCCGATGATGCCGGCCGGTCACGGCCACCAGAAGATGATGCTGGCCGAAGGCGTCTGGTACCAGGACGAGACGACCTGATCGCCTAGAACTGAATCGACAGGCCGCCGTCCACCACCAGCACGTGTCCGTTCACATAGGACGCGGCGGGTGACGCCAGGAACACCGCCGCGCCGGCGATTTCCTCGGGCTCGCCCCAGCGGCCAGTGGGGTTGCGCGCGGCGATGCGCGGGCCGAAATTCGGGTCCGCCACCATGGCCGCATTCGTTTCCGTTGCAAACGTGCCTGGCGCGATCGCGTTGCTGGTGATGTGATGGCCGCCAAATTCCGCCGCCAACGCGCGCACCATCCCCGTCAGCCCCTGCTTGGCCGCGGGATAGACCGCGTCGCCCGCGCGCGCCAGTTCACCCACCACCGACGTGATGGCGATCAGCCGCCCGCCGCCCTGGCGCACCATGCGTTCGGCCGCGAACTTGGCCAGGAGCATCCCGGCGACCAGGTCCGTATCGATCAATTCCCGGATTTCGGCCGGCGTGGTGTCGCGCAAGGTCTTGCGATTGCGCGCGCCCACGTTGTTGACCAGTACGTCCAGGCGCCCGTGTTCGTCGTCGATGCGCTGGAAGGCGCGCGCCATGTCGGCGTCGTCGCTGACATCGAACGGCAACGAATGGGCGTCCAGGCCCGAGCCCGCCAGATCGGCCACTGCGGCATCCACGGCGGCGGCGTTGCGGCCGTTGATCAGCACGCGCGCGCCACAGCCCGCCAGCGCCCGCGCAATGCAGAAGCCCAACCCGCGCGCGGACCCGGTCACCAGCGCGACCTGTCCGGTCAGGTCGAAGTTACGCAGATAAGGTAGTGTCTTCAAAGTCAATTCTCCATCGCCCCGCGCGTCGGGGCGAGCCTCGCTATTCCCTGAACTCTGGCGCCCAGTGCAGCAGGCGACGTTCCAGCCAGGTCACACAATAAACCAGCGCGATGCCCACGATGGACAACAGCGTCACGGCCGCGAACATGTCGGTGGCGTTCAACGTGGCCAGCGCGGTGATCATCAGGTAGCCCATGCCCGTGGTGGAGCCCACGAATTCCGCCAGCACCACGCCGATCAGCGCAAAACTGATGGCGTTGGGCAAGGCGGCGAAGGTCCACGCGGCGGCGGTCGGGATGCGTACCCGCCACAGGATCTGGCGCGGCGAACCGCCCAGCGTGCGGCAGAAATCCACCAGTTCGCGTTCAACGCTGCGGCCGCCCTTGTAGGTGTTGAAGAACACCAGGAAGAACACCACGAACCAGGATGTGACCACCTTGGATGCCAGGCCCAGCCCGAAGAACATGGTGATGAGCGGCACGAAGGCGATGCGCGGCATGGAATTGAACGCCACGATGAAGGGGTTGAACACGTCGGCCAGGAAGCGGCTGCGGCTGAGCGTCATGCCGACGATGAAGCCGCTGCCCACGCCCACCACCAGCCCCACCATGGTGGCCTGCAGCGTCAGCCACAGGTGCGGCCAGACCGAACGCGGCCCGGGCTGCAGCCATTGCCACAGCCGCACCGCCACGCGCGACGGCTGGCTGATGAAGAAAGGGTCGAACAGCGTGTTCTGGGTAAACCAAGGAATGCGCGTCAGCGTCTCCCATGCGCCCAGGATGACGGCCAGGATCAGCACTTGCCACACGGTGATGCGCACGCGGCGGGCGATGGCGGCGCGGCGGTCCAACCGCAGCTGGTCCTGCAGGGAATCGGAGGTTTCAGTCGGGATCATGGCGCAAGGGGATTCAGGCGGCGGCGCGGAACTGCTGGCCCAGCACGCTCCAGAGGCTTTGCACGTGGGCGACGAACTGAGGCGTTTCGCGTAGCGTGAAGACGTCGCGCGGATGCGGGATGCGGATGCGTTCGTCCAGCAGCACGCGGCTGGGCGGGCCGGACAGCACCACCACGCGGTCCGACAGCAGGATGGCTTCGTCCAGATCGTGCGTGACCATGACGATGGTCTGGCCCAGCTTGCGCCAGATCTCCATCAGTTCGCGGTGCAGGTGCGTCTTGGTGTGGGTGTCCAGCGCGCCGAAGGGTTCATCCAGCAGCAGGATGCGGGGCTCGACGGCCAGGCTCATCAAGAGCGCCACGCGCCGTCGCATGCCGCCCGACAATTGATGCGGGAAAGCGTCGGCGAAGGCGCCCAGGTGCCCGAGTTCAAGCAGCTCCGCCACGCGGCGTTCGATTTTATCGGCGGCCACGCCCTGGAACTTCAAGCCCAAGGCCACGTTTTTCCTGACGCTGAACCAGGGCAGCAAGGTGTCTTTCTGAAAGATGTAGCCCAGCGCCGGCGGCACCTGTCCGTCCACCAACCTCCCATCCACATGGATGGTGCCGGTGGTGGGGCGCAGGAAGCCGGCGATCATGTTCAGCAGCGTGCTCTTGCCGCAGCCCGAGGGGCCGACGATCGACACGAATTCGCCCTGTTCGACCGTCAGGCTGACCTCGCCCACCGCGTGCGTCGTGCCCTGGCGCGACTGGTAGGCTTTGCCGACCCTGTCCAGCGTGATCATCACAGGCCCCGCGCTTTCCGCACGAAGCCCATGTTCACGCATTTGGCATAGGGCACCGTCTTGATCTCGTCGTTCGAGAACTGCCGGCCGTCGCCCATGATGGCCGTCATGCGGTTGTACGCGTCTTCGGTGATGAGGTTGTCTTTCAGGAACACGGTGTCTTTGTAGACGCCCAGCGTCTTCTCGATGGCCGCGCGCGGAAAGGCGTTCAGGTAGTCGTCGTAGATGACGTCGGCGATGCCGGCGGCGCTGGTGGCGGTGATGAAGTCTTGCGCCTTGACCATCGCGGTCACGAAGGCCTGCACGACTTCAGGGCGCTTCTGGATGGTGTCTTCAAGCGTTAGCGCCGCGATGCCAGGGACGTCGCCGCCCATGAATTCGTTCCATGAGCTTTCGGTGGTGGCGTCGAAAATCGGCACGCCCCAGCCTTCCTGGCGGGCTTGTTCCATCATGGACATGGTGGCCATGCTGGCCGACACCGAGCCGGTCTTGAGCGCGCCCAGCATCGTGGCCAGGTCGCCCAAGGGGCGAATGTCGACCTTGTCGGCCACGCCCGCTTTCTGCATCAGGTACAGCGCCATCAACCAGGTGCTGGACTGGGGCTGGGTGGCGCCGACGCGCTTGCCGGCCAGGTCCTTCAATGATTTGATCTTGCCGCTGTCGAAGTCTTCGCGGCGAACAATGACATTGGCATACGTAAGCTTGCGGTCAAAGCCGAACACCAGGGTCGCGGCCTTGCCGGCGATGGTCAGCGCGGGCGCGGCGGTAGCCGCCGTGGCGCCGAACGCGATCTGGCCGGCCGCCAGCAGTTGGTTGGTGCGCGGGCCGCTTTGCGAATTCAGGTACTCCACGTCCAGGCCGCCTTCACCGAAATAGCCCTTCTTCAGCGCCACGTAGCCGGCCGCGAAAAACGGATCGATGCTGCCCTGTCCGTAGACGACGCGGCCCAGCTTGGGCTGCGCGAACGCCACGCGCCCATTGAGCAGGCTGACGCCGGCAAACGCCCCGGCGGCGGCCAGCACGCGGCGGCGGGTGGAGAAATCGGGGCGGTAGGTCATGTCTTCCTCGGACGTTGGTTGGTTGCAGCTGTTTGGCGTAAACAATACCCCAGCGTCTGCCGGCCAACAATGAAAAACGCCCGGGTTGTCCGGGCGTTGACGGGCTTCTGCAAGGGGGCTGGGTTTGGGGGGGGGG
>NZ_JBHFII010000033.1:7689-11369 GCF_057334215.1 Achromobacter maghribensis
GCATTCCTGTCGGCACCTCTTGCGCGCAACCCGCCTACGATGCCGTTTTCTTGGGGGCGGCCTTCTTCACGGCCTTCTTGGCGGCGGTTTTTGTCGCTGTTTTCGTCGCTGTTTTGGTCGCGGTCTTCGTGGCGGTCTTCTTGACCGCGGCCTTCTTGGCCGGCGCCTTCTTCGCGGCGGTCTTCGTGGCCGTCTTTGCCGCCGTCTTGCCCGGCGCGCGGCCCGGCTTTTCAGGGCGCGGCTCGAACTCGAAGCCGACCTTGCCGTCCGGTTGGCGCACCAGGAACGCCTTGAACTTGCGGTTGGTGCGGCTGGACACAAAGCCTTCCAGCAGGTCGGTGCGGCCATCGGTCAACAGCTTGCCCATCTGCTGGGCCGAGATTTCCTGCTGCAGGATGACCTTGCCCGAGCGGAAGTCGCAGCTCTTTTCGGGGCCCACGGACTTTTCGCAGACGTAGCTCATGCCGTGTTCGAACACGCGCGATTGGCATTTCGGGCACGGACCCACCGGCGTGTGGCCCGAGAAGTCCACGGCTTCGGCGTCGTCCTCGTCGTTCTGGCCGAAGTCGAATTCCAGCTTGTATTCATCGCTGATGCGCAGGATGGCGGCAAACGGCCGGCCCATCTTGCTGATGAAGCCTTGCAGCGGACCGATCTCGCGCTTGGCCAGCAGCTCTTCGACTTCCGGCAGTTCGAACGTGCGGCCGCCCGGGTGCTTGCCTATCGAGAAATCGCAAGCCGTGCAGGCGAAGCGGCGGTAGTTTTCCTTGACCACCGCGCCGCACTTGGGGCACGGCGTTTGCAAGGTGGCGTAGTCGCCCGGCACCGTGTCGCGCTCGTATTCCTTGGCGCGCTTGACGATCACCTGCGTCATCTGCGCGATTTCGCGCATGAAGGCCTCGCGGCCCAGGCCGCCCTGCTCGATCTGCTTGAGCTTGTGTTCCCACTCGCCCGTCAGTTCAGGCGACGTCAGTTCGGTGACGTCCAGGCCGGACAGCAGCGTCATCAGCTGACGCGCCTTGGCGGTGGGCACCAGGTCGCGGCCTTCGCGGCGCAGGTACACCTCGTTCAGCAGGCCTTCGATGATGGCGGCGCGCGTGGCCGGCGTGCCCAGGCCGCGTTCGGACATGGCTTCGCGCAGTTCTTCGTCGTCCACCAGCTTGCCGGCGCCTTCCATGGCGGACAGCAAGGTGCCTTCGTTGAAGCGGGCGGGCGGCTTGGTCGACAGGCCCACGGCTTCGACGTCTTCCGTGCGCACGGTTTCGCCATCGGCAACCGGCACCAGGTTGGCGTCTTCGCCCTGGGCTTCCTTGCCGTAGACGGCCAGCCAGCCCGGGGTGACCAGCACCTTGCCGTCGGTGCGGAAGCGGTGCCCCTGCACTTCGGTCAGGCGCGTGGTGACGCGGTATTCGGCGGCCGGGAAGAACACGGCCAGGAAGCGCTTGAGCACCAGGTCGTACAGCTTGGCCTCGGCTTCGCTCAGGTCATGCGGGATCTGCAGCGTGGGGATGATGGCAAAGTGGTCCGACACCTTTTTGTTGTCGAAGATGCGGCGGTTAGGCTTTACCCACTGCTGGCTGACCACCGTATCCGCGTGGCGGGCCAGGCCGCCCACGGCGTTCGAACCGCCCTTGGCCAGCGCGCGCATCGTCTCCTGCACCGTGGTGATGTAGTCCTCGGGCAGGTAGCGGGAATCGGTACGCGGGTAGGTCAGCGCCTTGTGGCGTTCGTACAGGGTCTGCGCCAACCCCAGCGTGGTCTTGGCCGAAAAGCCGAAACGGCCGTTGGCCTCGCGCTGCAACGACGTCAGGTCGTACAGGGCCGGCGACATCTGGGTCGACGGCTTGGATTCTTCCGTGACGTTGCCCGGCTGGTCGCGGCAGGCGGCCACCACGCTTTGCGCGGCGGCGGCCGACCACAGGCGCGATTCGCGCTTTTCCGGGTCGCGGTCGTCTTTCTTGAATTGCGGGTCGATCCAGCGGCCTTCGTACAGGCCGGCGGCCGCGATGAAGGTGGCACGCACTTCCCAGTAGTCGCGTGGCACGAAGCGGCGGATGCGCTCTTCGCGCTCGGCCACGATCGCCAGCGTGGGCGTCTGCACGCGGCCCACCGGCGTCTTGAAGAAGCCGCCGTCCTTGCTGTTGAACGCCGTCATGGCGCGCGTGCCGTTGATGCCGACCAGCCAGTCAGCTTCGGCGCGCGAGCGGGCGGCGGCTTCCAGTGGCTTGAGCTGCACGTCGTCGCGCAGGTTGGCGAAGGCCTCGCGGATGGCGGCCTGCGTCATCGATTGCAGCCATAGGCGCTGAATCGGTTTTTTCACGCCCGCATACTGAATGATGTAGCGGAAGATCAGTTCGCCCTCGCGTCCCGCGTCACAGGCGTTGATGATCGAATCCACATCCTTGCGCTTGGCCAGGCGGACCAGCAGCTTCAGGCGTTCGGCCGATTTCTTGTCGGTGGGGCCCAGTTCGAATTCCGGCGGAATCACGGGCAGGTGCGTGAAGCTCCACTTCCCCTTGACCGGATCGTTGGGCGCGACCAAGCTCAGCAAGTGGCCGATGCTGGACGCCAGTACGTAACGTTCGCTTTCAAAATAGTCGCCCTCGCGCGCGAAGCCTCCCAAGGCGCGTGATATATCAAGGGCCACCGAGGGCTTCTCGGCAATAATCAGCGTTTTATTCATGTGTATCCAGTGGCGGTAGTCCCGCCTTAGTAGCGCGGATAATAAGATCGGAGATTCGCCAGATGCAAGTCGGCACTGAAAGACAAGCGGGATCCGAACTGCACGCTTGGCGCCAATTCCTGGCGCGAAGCACCCTTTGGCTAGGCGTTTTACTGCTTGGCAGCGCTGCGATTTGCTGGGTGGCCGCCAACTGGCAGGACATGACAAAAGTGCAGCGCTTCGCGGGCACGCAAGGCCTGCTGGCGATTTCCGCGCTGGCTGCCGCCTGGGCCGGATTGCGCCTTCGGGGCACCCCCGGCGTACGGCGCAGCATCCCTGGCGCGCTTCTGGCTTTGGCCGGCATTTTGCTCGGCGCCTTGCTCGCGTTATTAGGCCAAACTTACCAGACTGGCGCCGATACCTGGGAATTGTTCGCCTGGTGGGCGGTCTTGCTGCTGCCGTGGGCGCTGGCTGCGGCCAGCCAGGCGGTGTGGCTGCTGTGGGTACTGGTACTGAACGTGGCGGCCACATTGTGGCTGGGTGAGCGGATGTTCTCGTGGCTGTCGGTGTTTGGCGGATCGGACACTGTCAGCCTTGTCATGGCGGCGCTGAACCTGGTGTTGCTGCTGGGCTGGGAGCTCGCCGCGCACCGCTGGCGCGCCAGCACGCTGATCGGCCCGCGCATCCTGGCGGCCCTGGTCATCAGCGCGCTGGTCATGGCCCTGATGTTCGTCGGCTTTTTCTTCGGCCGCGAGCAAGGGTTCAGCGGCATTGCGTGGCTCGCCGTGACGGCGGGGCTAGGCTTTTATTATCAGCGGGTCCGGCGCGACCTGGTCATCCTGGCCATGCTGGCCGCTGGCGTCATCTGCGTGTCGCTGCGATTCGTTGGTGAATGGCTGCTGCGCCTGGAGCCTGGCGTGTGGGCCGCGCTGCCGCTGGCGGCCTTGCTGATGGCCGAAGCCGTGCTGGCGGCGCGCTGGCTGCGCAAGCTGGCGGCCGAACCTCGCGCGGCAGGGCC
>NZ_JBHFII010000034.1:0-615 GCF_057334215.1 Achromobacter maghribensis
TCCTCGTCACTGCCTTTGGCAGTTCCTTCGGATTCCCTCGGGCTTATCGACGCCCCGCGCCCCACCGGCCACCGACGCGCCGGGCTCTGTCAGGTGCAATTTCACGTCAGCTGGGGCGGGCGGTTTTCTTAAGGTCTTACTCCACAGTGTGGGGTGGTGGATGATCTTGCGGGGCCCGCTCCCGGCCGGCCGCGCAGGCGGCCTTTGGGAGCTTACGCGGCGTCTTGCAATCCATGATGCCGCTGCGCGCACGCAACGCAAGGAACCCTCGCAACGCTGCAAATCTCAGCCGACGCTCGCAACATTTACCGGCCTCCCTTTTAGACGGGTGGCACGCGTACAGGTCTGGCGAAGCAATCAGCTATCTGCCGCGCGCCACCCGTCGCTCCACCTCCCCCACCTGACGGCGGGGCCAACAGAAAACCACCCGACAAAAGCGCGTAAGCGACCAACGCGACAACGCCCCGGCAACGCGTATGCAGAAAGCGTCCGCCCGCGCGGACGCTTGAGGCGGGCCCTGCAAATCTCGTCAGTAATGAGGGACCCAGCAGCGCCTCAAGCCAAGACGGCGCCAGCTCGTCGGCGGGGTTCGCCTGATGGCGCGCAACCTTGATG
>NZ_JBHFII010000034.1:762-7991 GCF_057334215.1 Achromobacter maghribensis
CAGGCGAACCCCGCCGACGGGCGACCCACGAAGCCCTGTCCAACACCGCCGACCAACTACGAAGCAGCATCCCCAGCAGCCGGACTAACCTCCCCCAAATACCGACAATCCAGTTCCAGACTCAACTCGTCCATCCCCAGAATATCAATCTCCACCGCCGTCCCCCGCTCCAACTCAGGCATCCCGCCCACTCGAGTCACCAGCGGCGCATTCGCGAACCGGACCAGGTCGTCCCGCAACACGTGCGCCACCGTCCGGGTCACGCCGTGTTGCTTCAGCCAGCGCAGGCACCAGTAGCGCTCCATGGCGCTTTGGAACTCCGCCCACGCCGCGTATTGCGCATCGAACGCGCCGATGATCGCGAACAAGTCCGCGTCGCGCGGCTTGAATGGTGCCACCAGGCGGGCCGACACGCCATGTTCCACTGCGGCGATCAGTTGCCATTGGTTCACCAGATCGACATAGCGGCGCAGCGGCGACGTGCTCCAGGCGTATTGCGGCACGCCGATCGCCTCGTGCGGCAGCGCCTGCGTGCTCATGCGCACGCGCCCCGCCTGTTGCGAACGGTAGATGCCCGGCACGCCGTGCTGGTGCAGCAGGCCGCCCCACTGGTTGTTCGCCAGGATCATGTATTCGGCCACCATGCGATCCAGCGGCGCATTGCGCTGGCGCGGTACCAGCCGCACCGGCGTGTCCGGATCGTCTGGATTGCCGTCCAGATAGAAGCTGTATTCCACCCGCGAATTGTTTTCGGGCTTGCCGCGCACCTTCTCGCGCTGCGCCGACAGCGCCTGCGCCAGCTTCCACAGCGGACGCAGCCAGTGGCCGTAGGGAATGTCCGCCGACGGATCGGCCAGGCTCGCTTCCGTGACCTGCGCGTCCAACATGTTATGGCGCAGGTTTTCGCGCACCACCACGCGCTCCAGGCGCGTTTCGGATTCGATGATCTCGCCCGTCTCCGGGTCGGCCACGACATACAGCGAAAGCACCGGCACTTCGCGGCCCGCATCCAGCGAGAACGCCTTGATGACGTTGTCTGGCTGCATCGGGATCTTGTCGCCCGGCATATAGACCGTGGACAGGCGGGCGCGGGCCAGCTTGTCGAACTCGCTGTCGCGGGTCACGGTCAGGCCGGGGGCGGCCACGTGCACGCCCACGCGCAGGCGCCCGTCGGGCAGCTCCGTCACGGACAAGGCGTCGTCGATTTCGGTGGTGGTGACATCGTCCACCGAATAGATCTCGGCGTCCGACAGCGGCAGGTCGCGGTCGATGGGCGGCAGTTCCAGGTCGGGGAACGTCAGCCCGCGCGGGAAATTCACCGCCAGGAAGCGGCGCTTGTGCAAGGCCAGCGCATGCGGCCAGGCGCCCAGCTCAAGCAGCAGGCGGTCCGGCGTCTTGCCCAGTTTGGCGCACGCGGCGTCCAGGGCCTTCCACTGTTGCGTGTTCTTGTCCGGGCGGATCAGCAGGGACTCCGCGGCCTGGGCAATGGGTTCCGGCAGGCGGCCGGCGGCCATTTCGTCCACCCATTCCTGCTGCTGCTCGGCCTGGCGTTGCTTCTTGTCCAGCGCGGCCAGGGCGGCGGCCAGAATATCGGGCGGGGCAGGGCGGTAACGGCCCTTGCCGCGGCGATGGAAATAGGCTGGCGCGCCGTGCAGGCGCATCAGCAACGCGGCTTGCTCCACGGGCGTGGGGGCGTGGCCGAAATAGTCGGCAGCCAGGGCGGGCGTGTCGAATTCTTCCTGCGGCGCGCATTCCCAGAGGAACTGCAGGTCCAGCGTCTCGGCGACCGCGGCCGCCTGGCTCATCAGCGCCGCCGGCTCGGGCGACGCGAAGTTGAACAGGGTGTTGGCGCGCTTGATCTTGCTGCGCTTGCCCGACTCCGATTCCACCTGCAGGCTGGCGTCGGTCTCGGACAGGATATTGCCGGCCTTGAAGCTGCCGTCGTCTTCGTAAAACACATACATGGTGGGGATCGTCCTGGGCGGCGCGCACGCGCCGCCGTGCGCAGCTATATAGAGTGTTGAGGTCTGGTACTGATTATTGGGGGCGAACCTGCCTGGCGCCAAGGGCGAATTCAAGCACCTCGGGCATCCATTGGGCGAAATCGGATAAACCGTGGTCGCTGCCCTGCACGATACGCTGGCGGCAATCCGCATAGCGATCGCGCATTTCGCGCCAATCCAGCACCTCGTCGCCGGTCGCCGCCACCAGGAAGTACCGGTCGGGCTGCGTGATGCGAGGGGCATGGATCGCCGCCAGTTCGTCCACATATTCGGGCAAAAAGACGAACGGCGCGTCGGAATGATACATGTGGTGTTCGCCGACCTGGGTGGCCAGGTCGCGCGCCGCCTCCACGGCCGGGTTCAGCAAGACCGCCTTGCAGCCCAGTTGTTCGGCCAGCCAGCTGGCGTAGAAACCGCCTAGCGACGAGCCGATCACGGTCAGTGCGCGGGGGCTGTCCGCGCCCTCCAGCTGGCGCCGGGCGATGCCCATGGCCAGGTCGATCGCTTCCCTGGGGCTGGCGGGCAACTGCGGGCAGGCCCACTCGGCGGCCAGGCCGCGCTCGGCCATGGCGTCGGCCATCATCCTGGCCTTCATCGAGGTCGGCGAGGAACGAAAGCCATGCAGGTAGAGGATCATGTCGTCGTTGTCCGGTGCCGGGCCGCCGTTCAGCCGCGCGCCTGCAAGGCGTCCAGCAGCTTGCCGTGGATGCCGCCAAAGCCGCCGTTGCTCATGACCAGGACTTGGTCCCCGGGGCGGGCCGCGGCGGCCACGGCGGCGACCAGGGCGCCGATGTCATCGTAACTGGAAGCCCGGTCGCCCAGGGGGGCCAGGACGTCGGCCGGATTCCAGCCCAGCGCATGCTTGCCGCTGTGCGCGCCGAAGCAGAACACCAGATCGGCATCAGCCAGGGCGTCGGGCAGGCGGGCGGCCATGGTGCCCAGCTTCATGGTGTTGGACCGAGGTTCCAGCACCGCCAGAATGCGTGCCGTCCCGACCTGGCGCCGCAATCCTTCGAGGGTGGTGGCGATGGCGGTGGGGTGGTGGGCGAAATCGTCGTAGACCTTCACGCCGTTGACCGTGCCGCGCAGCTCCATCCGGCGCTTGACGCCGCCAAAACGGGTCAACGCGTCGATGCCTTGTTCCGCGGAAACGCCGACGTGCTCGGCGGCGGCCAGCGCAGCCAGCGCGTTCATGCGGTTGTGCTCGCCCGTCAGGTTCCAGCGCACGGTGCCGACCGCGGTGCCATTGCGCAGCACGCCAAAAGCGCCATCCGCGTCGGGCGGTGTCGCCTGCCAGCCGCCATCGGTACCGAACGTGACGGTTTCCGACCAGCATCCACGGTCAATCACCCGGTCAAGCGCCTCGGAATGTGCCGGACGCACAATGCGGCCCGATCCCGGGATGGTGCGCACCAAATGGTGGAATTGAGTTTCGATGGCAGCCAGATCGGGGAAGATGTCGGCGTGGTCGTATTCCAGATTGTTCAGGATCGCGGTGCGCGGGCGGTAATGGACGAATTTCGAGCGCTTGTCGAAGAAGGCGGTGTCGTACTCGTCCGCCTCGATCACAAAGGGGCGGCGCGCCGGGTCGTAGCGGGCCGACACGTGCAGATCCTGCGCCACGCCGCCGATCAAGAAGTTGGGCGCCTGGCCCGCGGCTTCCAGCACCCACGCCAGCATCGAGCTGGTGGTGGTCTTGCCATGGGTGCCCGCCACCGCCAGCACATGCTGCCCGAAAAGGACGTTGTCCCCCAGCCATTGCGGGCCGGACACATAGCGCGCGCCTGATTCCAGGATGGCTTCCATCAGCGGATTGCCCCGGCTGACCACGTTGCCGATCACGTACAGGTCGGGCTTGAGCGCCATTTGATCGACGCCGAAGCCCTCGATCAGTTCGATTCCCTGTTCGGACAGTTGCGTGCTCATGGGCGGGTACACGCCCGCGTCGCAACCAGTGACCTTGTGTCCGGCGGCCCGCGCGATCAGCGCCAAGCCACCCATGAACGTACCGCAGATGCCAAGAATATGCAGGTGCATTGAAAACTCTCCTGTCCTGCATTGTATATATAGAGCGCTCCTCGCCGCGCCGCTTCGCGGGCTTGCTGCTCCCCGAGGGGCGTTTTTGTCTTGCGACAAAAAATAGCGGTAGCGGTTATGATCGCGCCATGAATCGACGCCTACTTCTTTCCGCCGGCGTGGCGGTTGCCGCCACGGTTGCGGGCGCTTTTACGTGGATGGGCCGCAAGTCCCAGGAATCCGCCGCTCCCGCTGGGGCAGGCGATCCCGTCGCCGGACTGCTGCAATTGCAGATGCCGGACTTAAGTGGCGCGACCCATACGCTGGCCGGTTGGAAAGGCCAGCCGATGGTGGTCAATTTCTGGGCAACGTGGTGCGCGCCGTGCGTCAGGGAAATGCCCGAACTCGACGCCTTGCAGAAAAAATACCCGCATATCCGATTTGTCGGTATCGGCGTCGATTCGGCGGCGAACATGCAAAAATTCGTCGAGAAAGTGCAAGTTTCCTACCCGCTATGGGTGATCGGCGCCGGGGCGATCGATACGCTGCGCAAGCTGGGCAATCCCAGCGGCGGCCTGCCTTTTACCATCGTGTTCAATGCCGATGGCGGAATTAACCGGAAGATACTGGGTGAAATCCAGCCCGACGACCTGAATCAAACCCTCTCTGGTTTGAAGGCGTAAGTCTGTTGGACAAATAGTAGGAATTGGCGTAAAAAGCTGGTTTATCGGCTGTTTTGCCAACAATTGGCAATCCACTCATTGGCAAGCGCATGGCGCAAAACATACTGGTATTGCATGGCCCGAACCTGAACCTGCTTGGCACCCGGGAACCTCACATCTACGGCAGCTTGACCCTGCCCCAGATCAATGAGCGCCTGGAACTGCTTGCAGGCGAATTGGGCGCCAAACTGACAGCTTGGCAAGGCAATCACGAAGGCGCGCTGGTTGACCGCATTCAGGCGGCCCGGCAAGACGGCACAGACTTCATCATCATCAACGCGGCGGCTTATACGCACACCAGCGTCGCAATTCGCGATGCGCTGGCTGGGGTCGCGATCCCATTTATTGAAGTACATTTGTCCAATCTGTATAAGCGAGAGCCCTTCAGGCATCACTCTTATCTGTCCGACTTGGCGATAGGCCTTATCAGCGGCCTCGGCGCGGACGGCTACGAGGCGGCTCTGCGTTACGCAGTGCGGCACTGATCTCGCACCAACTCACAGCTTTTACATCTTATACGGCGCGGACCCCACGCTGGGACGCCGCCGACACTATCTCGGGAAGCAGCTTCTATGGACCTTCGAAAACTCAAAACCCTGATCGACCTGGTGGCTGAATCGGGTATCGCCGAGCTGGAAATCACCGAAGGCGAAGGTAAGGTACGCATCGTCAAGTTCTCGCAGACCTTGCAGCCGGTGGCTTACCACCAGCCCGAAGCCGGCGCCCACGCCGCGCCCGTGGCTCCGGCCGCAGCGCCTGCCGCACCGGTCGCCGAAGCCGCCCCGGTCATCCAGGGCCATGTCGTGAAGGCACCGATGGTCGGCACGTTCTACCGTTCGCCGAACCCGGGCGCCGCCCCGTTCATCGACGTGGGCGCCACCGTCAAGGAAGGCGATCCGCTGTGCATCATTGAAGCCATGAAGCTGCTCAATGAAATCGAAGCCGACAAGTCCGGCGTCATCAAAGAAATCCTGGTCGAAAATGGTGAGCCCGTCGAATACGGTCAACCCCTCTTCGTCATTGGCTGATAGCTGAAAAATGTTCGAAAAAATCCTGATCGCCAATCGGGGCGAAATCGCCCTGCGCATTCAGCGCGCTTGCCGTGAGCTGGGCATCAAAACCGTGGTCGTGCACTCCGAGGCTGACCGCGAAGCCAAGTACGTGCGCCTGGCCGATGAATCCGTGTGCATCGGGCCCGCGCCGTCGCGTGACAGCTACCTGAACATGCCCGCCATCATTTCGGCGGCCGAAGTCACGGATTCCGAGGCAATCCACCCGGGTTACGGGTTTTTGTCCGAAAATGCCGACTTCGCCGATCGCGTCGAAAAGAGCGGCTTCGTCTTCATCGGCCCGCGTCCCGACACCATTCGCCTGATGGGCGACAAGGTCAGCGCCAAGCGCGCGATGATCGAAGCGGGCGTGCCGGTGGTGCCGGGTTCCGAGGGCGCGTTGCCCGAAGATCCGCAGGAAATCATCCGTATTGCGCGCGAAGTCGGTTATCCGGTCATCATCAAGGCGGCAGGCGGCGGCGGTGGCCGCGGCATGCGCGTGGTGTACACCGAGGCCGCGCTGCTGAACGCCGTCACCATGACGCGTTCGGAAGCGGGCGCCGCGTTCAACAACCCGGAAGTCTATATGGAGAAGTTCCTTGAGAACCCTCGCCATGTGGAAATCCAGGTGCTGGCCGATGGCGGCCGCAACGCCGTCTGGCTGGGCGAACGCGACTGCTCCATGCAGCGCCGCCACCAGAAAGTCATCGAAGAAGCGCCGGCTCCCGGCATCGCCCGCCGCGCGATCGAGCGCATCGGCGACCGTTGCGCCGACGCTTGCCGCAAGATGGGCTACCGCGGCGCCGGCACGTTCGAATTCCTGTTCGAGAACGGCGAGTTCTATTTCATTGAAATGAACACCCGCATCCAGGTCGAACACCCCGTGACCGAACTGATCACCGGCATCGACCTGGTGCAGCAGCAGATCCTGGTCGCCGCAGGCGAGAAGTTCACGCTGCGCCAGCGCGATGTCCAGTTCAAGGGCCATGCGATCGAATGCCGCATCAACGCGGAAGATCCTTTCCGCTTCGTGCCCAGCCCGGGCCGTATCACCAACTGGCATACGCCGGGCGGTCCTGGCGTGCGGATCGATTCACACGCGTACAACGGCTACTTCGTGCCGCCGAATTACGATTCGATGATCGCCAAGGTCATCACGTACGGCGACACGCGTGACCAGGCGCTGGCCCGCATGCGCATCGCGCTGTCGGAAATGGTGGTGGAAGGCATTTCGACCAACATCCCGTTGCACCGTGAACTGTTGCAAGATGCCCGCTTCATCGAGGGCGGCACCAGCATCCATTATCTGGAAAACAAGTTGGCTCAGCGTCCCTGACCGACCACTAGGGGCCTCGCGGCCCCTTTTTGCCTTTGGGCGACTCCAAGGCAAACCCCTCGGGGCCTTTTAATTGTTTTACGGTCATGGGGGGGGGGGGGGG
>NZ_JBHFII010000034.1:8011-10220 GCF_057334215.1 Achromobacter maghribensis
CCCCCCCCCCCCATGACCAGATGGAAGAATAATCATGCGTGAACTCGTGCTCCATTGCCTAGAGGCGCAGGCCGAAGCCTTGTCGGACGCGCTGCTGGAAGCGGGCGTACTGTCCGTTTCCGTGGAAGACGCCGACTTCGGCACCGACGACGAACGCCCGCTGTTCGGCGAACCCGGCACCGAGCCCGACGTGCAGGCCTGGGACCGCAATCGCGTCGTCGCCTTGTTGCCCGACGGAGCCGATCCCTCGCAGATCATGGAAGAGGCCGCCGCGGCAGGCGAACTCGACCCGGCGCTGTTCGCCGGCTGGACCCTGCGCGATGTTCCCGACGCCGACTGGGTGCGCCTGACGCAATCGCAGTTTGGCCCCATCCACATCGCCGAACGCCTGTGGATCGTGCCTAGCTGGCACCGCGACAGCCCCGACGTGCCCGGCTTCGATCCGGCCGCCACGGGCGACGGCGCCATCCACATCGAACTGGATCCGGGCCTGGCCTTCGGCACCGGCAGCCATCCCACGACACACCTGTGCCTGGCCTGGCTGGAAGCCGAGCTGCCCGCCGGCGCCACCTTGCTGGACTACGGTTGCGGTTCGGGAATCCTGGCGATCGCCGCCCGCAAGCTGGGCGCGGGTCCGACGCAGGCCGTGGACATCGACGCGCAGGCCGTGCAAAGCACCGCCTACAACGCCGAGGTCAACCGCGTCGAGCTGCAGGCCATGCTGCCTGATGCGCTGGCCGACGGTACGTTCCAGGTGGTCGTGGCCAACATCTTGTCCAATCCGTTGAAGGTGCTGGCACCGATGCTGGCCGGACGCGTCGCCGCAGGCGGCCATCTGGTGTTGTCCGGCGTGCTGGAACGCCAGGCCGAAGAGGTGGCCGCTGCCTACGCGCCCTGGATCGCCATGTCGGTCTGGCGCGCGCGTGACGGCTGGGTGTGCCTGCACGGCCAGAAGGCCTGAGCGACGGTTCGGCTGGATCGCAATATGGCTCTGACCACGCGCTGCCCACAGTGCGGCACCTCGTTCAAGGTGGTGCCTGACCAACTCCGGGTCCGTAATGGCCTGGTGCGCTGCGGCGCTTGCTCCACCGTCTTCGACGGCCGGGCGTGCTTGCTGCCGGCATCCGGCGCGCCGTCGACGCCGTCGGCCGTGCCGGCCGTGCCCCCGGTCGTTGCGCCCGCCGCCGCGGCGGCTGCGCCGGTGCTGGCGACGCCACCTGCCGCGCCTGTTGCGCCTGCCGCGTCCGTCGCCGCCACGCCGCCCCGCTTCGTTCCGGCGCCGCCACCGTCTACCGAGGCGCCGCCACCGCTGGCGCGCCCTTCCGTAGAGCCGCCCCGCCAGATCGCCCCATGGGAAGACGAGCCCATTCCGGCGGTCCCGGCGCCTGCGCCTATTCCGGTTCCCGCCGCGCCTGCCGTGCCGCCGTCCGTGCTGCGCGGCCGCGAAGACATTCGCCGGCGCACCGAGCCGGATGACGACCTGCCGGAAAATGATCTGGACGAAGACGACGAGGATGACGTCGATCTGCGCGATGACGCCCGCCACGCTGGCTTCGCGCGCCATTCCGAACCGGTCCGCTACCCCGCGCCGCGTGGGGTGCCTCCGGCGCCGCCGGCCCCGCCGACGTCACGCAACGAGCCCGTCATCGCATCGCGCGCCGCTGAACCGATCATGGATTGGGACGCCCGGCGCCGCGGCGCTCCGCCTGCCGAGCCGTCCTTCGCCGCCGATGACGCCCGCGATCACGCAGACGGCGCAGACGGCGCAGACGACCATTACCTTGACGACGATTCCCTCGATGACCGCCCGGACGGCCTTCGCGACGATGACCGCGATGACCGCCCGCACGAATACCGCATCCGCGCCGACGAGGACGCCGACGACGAGCTCGACGACGACACCCGCGAACCCGTCCTGGGCGAAGCGCGCACCCGCTATTCCAGCGCCACCGACGTAGGCCGCGCTCCCCCCGAATTCCTGGACCAGGATCGGCAGGCGCGCCGCGGCCTGTTGCGCAAGGTGTGGGGCTACGCCTGCTTGCTGGGCTTGATCGCCTTGGGCCTGCAACTGGTGTACGCGTACCGCACCGACATCGCCAATTCCGTGCCGGCATTGCGGCCGGTGCTGGACGTCGCGTGCAAGCCGCTGGGCTGCACGGTCGGATACGCCCGGCGTCTGGAGCGCATCGCGATTTCCTCGTCGTCGCTG
>NZ_JBHFII010000034.1:10277-12367 GCF_057334215.1 Achromobacter maghribensis
CCGCCGCCGGGCGCCGCCGCGATCGACGACGGCCGCAGCCGCCTGGTGTTGAACCTGGTGCTGCGCAACCGCTACGACAAGCCGCAGCATTGGCCGGCCCTGGTGCTGGATCTGACCGATTTGTCGGATACGGTGGTCGTGCGCAAAGTGCTGATGCCCGAAAACTACCTGACGCCCGATCAGTTGAGCGGCCCGTTCGGCCCGGCTGGCGAGCTCAAGATCTCAGTGCCCATTGAAGTGACTGGCGTGCAGGTCAATGGCTACCAACTCGATAAGTTCTTTCCTTAAAGGATGACAAGCATGGCAACCCCCGTTCTGGTTTGCGGCTCGATGGCGTTCGACACGATCGCGGTGTTCGAAGGCCGTTTCAAAGAGCACATTCTTGCTGACCGCATCCAATCGCTCAGCGTGTCGTTCCTGGTGCCCAGCATGCGCAAGGAATATGGCGGTTGCTCGGGCAACATCGCCTACAACATGAACTTGCTGGGCGGCAAACCCGTGCCGGTGGCGACCGTGGGCGAAGACGCCGGCGAATACATGGAACGCCTGTCGGGCCTGGGCATCGACACCAGCCGCGTCAAGGTCATGCCCGGCACCTTCACCGCGCAATGCTTCATCACGACCGATCTGGACGACAACCAGATCACTGCCTTCCATCCGGGCGCCATGTCGTTTGCTGCCGAAAACGACCTGAGCGATGCGGATGCGGCCTGGGCCATCGTGGCGCCGGACGCCAAGGAAGGCATGTTCGCGCACGCCGAACGCCTGCACCGCCGCGGCATCCCGTTCATTTTCGACCTGGGGCAAGCCATGCCCTTGTTTGACGGCGCCGACCTGGACCGCATGCTCAAGCTGGCGCAGGCGTTGACCGTCAACGATTACGAAGCAGGTATCGTCGAGCAGCGCACGGGCCGCAGCGTGGCCGATATCGCCGCCACGCTGCAAGCCGTGGTGGTGACGCGCGGCGCCGAAGGTGCAACGCTGTACACCGGCGGCAAGACCGTCCAGATCGCACCGGTGCGGGCCTCGCAAGTCGTCGACCCGACGGGTTGCGGCGACGCGCAGCGCGGCGGCCTGCTCTATGGCCTGACCAGCGGCTGGAACTGGGAAGACAGCTGCCGCCTGGGCAACGTCATGGGCGCGATCAAGATCGCGTCGCGTGGCCCGCAGAATCACGCGCCGTCGCGCGCGGATATCGACGCCGTGCTGCACGCGACCTACGGCATCCATCTGCCTGCCTGATTCCCTTTGCTCCTTGGGAACCGCGATGCGGCGGAATGGTCGAACCCGCATCGTGTTTCCGCAGGCGGCTGGGTGCCGCCGTGATCTAAACGCTGTTTTCGGCCTTTGGCTGTGAGTTTCAGTGTGTTGCAGCCGCGGGTGCCGCTTGTTCGGGGCAGAGTATTATGATCAACAGTCGTCGGTAGTGCCGATCGAGGAGTCCAAATGAACCAAAGCAAATCTCTTTCCCTGGTGACGCCGCGTACTGGCCGGTGGTTGGCCATCGCAGCCGTCGTGACGTCGATGGCTGTCCTGGGCGGTTGCGCGAATCGCAGCGCATCCAGCGGCGTGTACAGCTACGATCAGGCCCAGCGTGAGCAAATCGTTCGCACGGGCACGGTCACGGGCGTGCGCCCGATCGTGATCCAGAACGACAAATCCAGCGGTGTCGGCATGTTGGCCGGCGGCGCATTGGGTGGCGTGGCAGGCAACGCCATCGGTGGCGGCACGGGCCGCACCATCGCCACGGTCGGCGGCGCGATTCTTGGCGCCCTGGCGGGTAACGCGGTCGAGAACCGCGTCGGCACGAATTCCGGCTACGAAATTACCGTGCGCCTGGATAACGGCGAAACCCGCGTAGTCGCTCAAGAGGCGGATGTGCCCGTCAGCGTGGGCCAGCGCGTCCAGGTGATCAGCGGCTCCGGTCCCACCCGCGTCACGCCGATGTAATCGGCAAGCCCTGTTTGCGAAAAACCCGCGCAAGCGGGTTTTTTTTGCCCGCAGGCGGCATGCGGTGGTCCATTCAACACGCCGCTGTTTTTGCCAGAAAATCCAGGCGGTAATAGCGGGGGCAGGGGGGAAGCGGGGCC
>NZ_JBHFII010000034.1:12452-17586 GCF_057334215.1 Achromobacter maghribensis
GCGGCGCCTTGGGCGCCACGATTTTGTCGTTCTGCCGCAACGCAGCACCCGGGATTTACCCGCAAGCGTTACGTTTTCCAGCCATTTCTCGCTATTTACCCCAAAAGTTTCATGGCGATTCAACGGCCGAAATGCAATGATTGCGCCTGCGATCGGCATCGCGATTCGATTTTGATGTAACTAAGTGCGTCCTGTTGCCGGTCTGGATCGCTGGAACCGTCAGTTGAGCTTCAGCATTTTTCTGTATCCTCGTCTACCTGAATCCCAGGGGATGGGGATGTTTTGCCGACGAGGCAACCTGCACTATCTATGCATACCGAGCAAGAACTCCACACCAAGATCGGCGAGATCGTCGAGTCGATCGTCATGAAGAAAGTCACCCCCGACACGCAATTGATCGCCACTGGCCTGGTTGATTCCCTGGCCGCAGTGGACATCACGCTGGCCGTCGAGTCGGAGTACGGTTGCAGCATCCCGGCTCCCGAGATCGCCGAGCACCTTCAGTCGGTCCGCACGCTTGCCGGCTATGTCGCTGCCCATACTTCGTAATACGCAGTTGTGGTCCCACGTCGCGGCCGCCGCGACCGCCGTAGCACTGGCGTTCGGGGCGTACTGCGGCGCGGATGACCTGCTCAGCCGCATCGTGACGCCGGTGTCCGCCCCGTCCGTGGCCGCGGCCGACAAAAGCAACTACCTGCCCAACCTGGGGCCGGACTGGGGCACGCAGCACGTCAACCTGAATCGCCTGGGCAACGCCCTGAGCGACGGCACGCTGGTCGTGTTGGGGTCGTCCGAACTGTCCAGCCATGACCTGCGCTTCGTGCCTTACCGCTTTTTTCCGGAAGAGCTGAAGGTGCCGACGCTGGCCTACGGCCACGCCATGTTCCAGTCTTACGGCATCGTCAGCGTGCTGGAATCCGTGGCGGATTCACTGACGCCGAATACTCGGCTGGTCATCATGGTGTCGCCCGCCTGGTTCGCCTCGGGCGGCCAATTGCCGCGCAGCGCGTTCGCCGAACACGTGACGGGCCCGGTCTGGGACCGTCTGTGGGACCAGCCGAACACGCGCGAGCAGATGCAGAACTGGATCAGCGACAACGCCAACTGGGGTCTGCTGTGGCTGATCGCCAATGGCCAGGTCGCCGAGCTCAAGGATAAGCTGTCGCTGTGGTGGCACGCCCGTAAAGAGCCTGCACCGGACCGTCCGCGCAGCAAGCTGTCGGTGCCGGCGCACCGTTTCGTGTCCTGGCCGTCGTCCGCCCGTCTGAACCCGGGGCAGTGGGGCCGGCTGACGCATCAGGCGCGCGAAGTCGAGCGTGGCCTGGGCGGCAATAATCCCTACGACGTCCGCGACGACTACTACAAGCAGTACCTGGCGCCGCTGTATTCGCCGGCGCGCAACGAGTTCGCCGACGTGGACCCGATCACCCGCACCGAGCTGGGTGATCTGTCGCGCGTCATGGCCTTGCTCCAACGACGCAAGGTGAAGGCGTATTTCGTCATTCAGCCGTTCAATCCCAAGCTCATCCTGGATGTCGAGCGATTCGACCCGGTGGTGGCTGCCATTACGGGCATGTGCCAGCGGTATCAGATGGGTTGCCTGGATCTCTACAGCATCCCGTTCGAACCCGGCATGGTGCGCGACGACATGCATCTGGCCGAACTCGGCTGGGCGATGGCGGACCAAGGCATTGCGGAGTACTTTTCCCGATGAAGTTCTTTCGAAAAGAGGGCGCCGGGCGCCGTTTCTTCTGGCACCTGTGCCTGTACATCGGGGTGATCCTGGTGTTCGTGCTGCAGGCGCAGCCCACCACGGGCAGCGGCGGACCGATCAAGGTCGAATTCCAGTATCAGCAGTTCTGACCACGCCATGGAACTGTTCGCAAGCTTGAGCTTTTTCGGCGGGGCCCTGTTCGGGGGCCTTGGCCTGTTGGCGTACCGATCCTTCGGCATGCCGTTCCGTATCGGCTACCGCCACATCATCGGCGTGGTCTGCCTGGGCGTGTGGATGGCGGTGTTCTGGGCGCGTCCCTATCAACCCATCGCGCTGCTGGCCATTTCGGGCAGTGCGCTATGGGCCGTGCGCCGCAACTACATCCCCACCTGGCTTGCCGTCGTCATCACGATGACGCCGCTGCTGCTGGTGAAGACCGGCGTGTCGCACCTGGGCGCCATGCTGGGACTGTCGTTCGCGACCTTCCGCGCCATCGACGTGCTGCTGTTCGCGCAGCGCAACGAACGCGTGTCGCCGCTGGACTACTTCATCTATCTGTTCTTCCCGCTGACGCTGCTGGCCGGCCCGATGTACCGCTGGCGCAATTTTCAGGCGGACCTCAAGCGCGGCTACGAAGGCGTGAACCTGAGCACCTGGCTGACCGGCCTGGAACTTATCATGCTGGGCGTCATCCAGAAGTTCGGGCTGGCCGAACTGATCTGGCGCTACGGATTGTCCACGCTGGACGCGCACGACTATTCGTTCACGGGCGTGGCGTTGAACGCGTCGCTCTACAGCGCCTACCTGTTCTTCGACTTTGCCGGCTATTCGACGATGGCGATCGGTATCGGCATGCTGTTCGGCTTCACCTTGCCGATCAACTTCCGCAATCCGCTGGCGACGCTGAATCCGCAGGACTTCTGGCGCCGCTGGCACATCAGCCTGTCCGAGTGGCTGCGCGACGTGGTGTTCATGCCGATCTACAAGGCATTGAGCAAGACCAAGTTCTTCGGCCGCCACCGCATGGCGGCGCAGAACATCGGCATCTTCGCGACGCTGCTGGCCATGGGCGTCTGGAACGGCCTGTCGCTGCACTACATCGTCAGCGGCCTGATGTTCGGCGCGTATTCGGTGGGCCACAACCTGCTGATCAACGCCTCGCGCACCCGCCCCGCCTTGCAAGCCGCCCTGGCGCAGCCCGTCATACGCTTCCTGGGCCGCGTGCTTACCTTGATTCTGGCCGCGCTGGCGCTGTACGTGTTCAGCGGCCGCAGCCCCATCTGACGCCGGGAGTTTCGGCATGCGTTTCGACCTGAAGTCCTTCCAATTCGTCGACACCGGCGTGGCGCCCGACGCGCTGGCCATCGCCGGCGCCGACCGCAGCCTGACCTGGGCGCAATTGCGCGCCGAAGCGGCCGCGTGGGCCGATGAGGCCCGCAAGAACGGCGCGGCGCCGGACGTGCCGGTGGCCATCTACGGGCATAAGGAAGCGTCGTTTTTCGTCGCGATGGTCGGCGCTTTGCTGATCGGCGCGCCGTTCGTGCCGGTGGACACCATCTACCCGGAAGAACGCCTGCGCCGCATTGTCGAGATCGTCCGCGCCGCCGCCGTCTACGACGCCGCATCCGGCACGTTCACGCGGGGCGAGGGCGCTGAACTGGCCGAGCGCGGCCTGGCCTATGTGATGTTCACGTCCGGCAGCACGGGCGACCCGAAGGGTGTGCAGATCGGCCGCGAAAGCGTCGGCCTGCTGGGCGACTGGATGCTGGGCAGTTTCGGCTTGGGCGATGCGCCCGTGTTCATGAACCAGGCGCCGTTCAGCTTCGACTTGTCCATGTACGAAGTGTTCGCCACGCTGGCATCCGGTGGCGCCTGCGTGCTGAACGCGCGCGAGCAGATCGCGGCAGCGGGCGCCTGGCTTCCCCGCCTGGCCCAGCACGGCGTGACGGTCTGGGTGTCTACGCCGTCGTTCGCGCACCAGCAACTGGCCAACCGCGATTTCTCGCCGGCCAGCCTGCCTGCGCTGCGCACGTTCCTGTTCTGCGGCGAGCCGCTGCCGTCGGCCCTGGCCAAGAAGCTGCGCCAGCGTTTCCCCGGCGCGGTCATCCTGAACACGTATGGCCCCACGGAAGCCACCGTGGCCACCACGTGGATCGAAGTCACCGATGCGGTCCTGGCGGCGCATGATCCGCTGCCGGTGGGGCATGCCAAGCCGGACAGCGTGCTGATCGTGGACGAAGGCGAGATCTGCATCGTGGGCGACCACGTCATGCGGGGCTACCTGAACCGTCCCGATCTGAACGAGGCCAAGCTCTACACCTATGCCGACGGGCGCCGCGCCTTTCGCACGGGGGATCTGGGGCAGATGGAGGCGGACGGCCTGCTGTTCTGCCGCGGCCGCATGGACGATCAGATCAAGCTGAATGGCTATCGCATTGAACTCGCCGAGATCGACGAGGCCCTGCATGCCTTGCCGGGCGTGGAGGGCGGCGCGTGCGCGGTCCTGCGCCGGCCTGACGGCACGGCGGTTCGCCTGATCGGTTTCGTGGCGGAAGCCGGCGACGCGGCCGAGCAAGCGCGCTTTCTGGCGCCCGAGGCGCTGGCGGGATGGAAAGAGCGGCTGGCCCAGCGGCTGCCGCCTTATATGGTGCCGTCCGAGCTGGTGGCCTGCGCGGCGCTGCCGATGTCGAACAATCACAAGATCGACCGCAAGAAGCTGGTCGAGATCTACGCCGGCATTCCGGCGTAGTGCCCAAGGGCGGGGCGCAGCGCCCCGCGCCTTACAGCCCCATCATGCGCTGGCTGAGATTGCTCAGCACCATCAGCAGCACTTGCGCCACGATCAGCAGCACCAGCGGCGAAAAGTCGATCGCGGTGCGCGGCAGCAGGCGCCGGATCGGGTCCAGCATGGGCGCGGTCAGCGATTGCAGTAGCGGCATCATGGGCGCCATCGGGTTGACCCACGACAGCACGGCCTGGATCAGCGTCAGCCACACCACCAGATTCAGCGCCCATTTGATGGCCATCAGCAGGGCCGAGCCCATGGCCGCGGGCAGCAGGGCGGCGGGGATCAGCGCGCCGATGGACACCAGCCAGATCAGCACGATATAGGCCAGCGCGGCCAGCCACGCGGAGACCAGGCTCGTCCAATCGATCTTGTTGCCGGCCGGGATGATCTTGCGCAGCGGCATCACCAGCCAATTCGTGGCTTGGTAGATGGCGCGCGAAAGCGGATTGAAGGGGTGAAGGCGGATCGCGTGCATCCAGGCGCGGGCAATCAAGGCGGCGCCGAACAGCGTGAACACGATTTCGAGGAGAAAGCGGAAGATATCACCGAGCATGGACGCGATCACCGAAAAAAGAAGGAATCAATTGTCTCACGGCATGATGGTTCTGGGCCGCGGCCGCGGCCACGAAAAA
>NZ_JBHFII010000034.1:17681-29515 GCF_057334215.1 Achromobacter maghribensis
GGCTCTGGTGAAGCCAGGGCTTCAACCGTCCTGATTACGGACGGCCACCCGTCGGGAACGGCCACGACGCGGCGGGGTTCAGCGCGGTCTTCGCGCCCGGGGCAGCAGCCGTCGACGACGGAGGCGTTGCGGGCTTCTTCGGAGCGGCTTTCTTTGCAGCAGGCTTCTTGGCAGCGGCGGGCTTGGCAGCAGCAGCCGGCTTGGCGGCAGCAGGAGCCTTCTTCGCAGCAGGAGCCTTCTTGGCAGCGGGGGCCTTCTTGGCTACGGCCTTCTTGGCAACAGCCTTCTTGGCGGCAGGCGCCTTTTTGGCAGCGGCCTTTTTGGCGGGGGCCTTCTTGGCTACCGCTTTCTTGGCAACGGCCTTCTTGGCGGGGGCCTTCTTGGCTACCGCTTTCTTGGCAACGGCCTTTTTGGCGACGGCCTTCTTGGCTACCGCTTTCTTGGCGACGGCCTTTTTGGCGACGGCCTTCTTGGCAACCGCCTTCTTGGCGACAACCTTCTTGGCTACCGCTTTCTTGGCGACGGCCTTCTTAGCGACGGCCTTCTTGGCTACCGCTTTCTTGGCGACGACCTTCTTGGCTGCCGGCTTCTTGGCGGCAACCTTCTTCACTGCCGGCTTCTTGGCGGCGGCGACTTTCTTGACAGCTACCTTCTTGACAGCGGCTTTCTTGGCCGGTGCGGCCTTCTTAGCGACTGCCTTCTTGGCGGCGGGCTTCTTCACCGCTGCTTTCTTTACGGCTTTCTTGGCTGTTGCCATGGTCATGCTCCTTAGGTTCAGGGGTCCCAGAACTTAAACCCGTGCCCCGACTCGCCAACAAGGCGAACCGTGCCCGGGCTATTCATCGGCGCATGCCGCTGTTCTGTGCGAGCAACAGCTACTACGGTTTGCGCTAATGAATTCGGCACAGCCATTTGATATGGCCCCCGCTCCTTTGGCGCGAGCCATTTCAAATGGCGCCGATCGGCTGCCTGATCACAGGCTGGCCGACCGCTTGTTCTACGTGTTCGAAATGTCCCCTTGCCGCGCCTTCGGCTCGCTGCCCCCCCAAGGGGGTGCATGTTGCGTTGAGGCGGCTCGGCGACAAAACACCCTGACCGGGGAGAGCGCCATCAAGCCTGTCGCGAACGCGACGCTCCGAAGACATCTGGAGCGTGCCCGCGCCGGGCCTGATGACGAACTACTTTTACTCCCAGCTCAGCGTGCCACCGGTTTGGTATTCGATCACGCGAGTTTCAAAAAAGTTGCGTTCCTTTTTAAGATCGATCATTTCCGCCATCCAGGGGAAGGGATTTTCTTCCTGCGGGTACAGCGGTTCGATACCGATTTGCTGGCAACGACGGTTGGCGATGAAGCGCAGGTAGGATTTGAACATAGGTGCGTTCAAGCCCAACACGCCGCGCGGCATCGTGTCTTCGGCGTAAGCGTATTCGAGTTCGACCGCTTTGCGGAAGAGTTCTCGAATTTCTTCGCGGAATTCCGGCGTCCACAGATGCGGATTTTCCAGTTTGACGGTGTTGATCAGGTCGATGCCGAAGTTGCAGTGCATGGATTCATCGCGAAGGATGTACATGTACTGTTCGGCGGCGCCGGTCATCTTGTTCTGGCGGCCAAGCGCCAGGATCTGCGTGAAGCCCACGTAGAAGAACAGGCCTTCCATCAGGCATGCGAAGACGATCAGGGACTTCAACAGCGTCTGGTCGGCTTCGGGCGTGCCCGTCTTGAAGTGGGGGTCCGCGATCGCGTCGATGAACGGGATCAGGAACTCGTCTTTGGCGCGGATGGACGGAACTTCGTTGTAAGCGTTGAAGATCTCGGCTTCGTCCAGGTCCAGGCTTTCGACGATGTATTGATAGGCGTGCGTGTGGATCGCTTCTTCGAATGCCTGGCGCAGCAGGAACTGGCGGCATTCAGGCGCCGTGATGTGGCGATAGGTGCCCAGCACGATGTTGTTCGCGGCCAGCGAGTCGGCCGTGACGAAGAAACCCAGGTTGCGCTTGACGATGCGGCGCTCGTCCTCGGTGAGCCCGTTCGGGTTCTTCCAGAGGGCGATGTCGCGCGACATGTTGATCTCTTGCGGCATCCAGTGATTGGCGCAAGTGGCCAGATACTTTTCCCACGCCCACTTGTACTTGAAAGGCACAAGCTGGTTGACGTCGGTTTCGCCGTTGATGATGCGCTTGTCAGCAACCTTTACACGTTGCGAGGTGGCGGCGCCGCTCGTGGCGAGGCCGGCCGCGTGTTCAGGCGCGGCGGGCGTCGGCATGGCGGTGTCGCCGAATACACCGGTCGCCGCCCGGACTTCGGGCGCAGCCTGCCCACCGCCCGCGGGGGCGGGGGTCTTTGCAGGTTGCGTGGCGAGGGTGTCGTCTTCCCAATTAATCATGATTCAATTCTCCGGAGGCGGTTATTGGCAGGCTTCGCACTCTTCGAAGCCGGGGTCGCCCGGCCGCATGGTGCAAACCGCCCCGAGAACTTCGGGTTCCGGCAAAACAGGTGCGGTGCCCACGGCCGCAGCCGTGGATTGGCCACCGGCAGTGACGGCGTTCAGTTCGCCGCCGCGGCCCGTGGATTTCTCGGCGCTGGTGGCGCCCAAGGTGCGCAGGTAGTACGTCGTCTTCAGACCACGCAGCCATGCCAGCTTGTAGGTGTCATCCAGCTTCTTGCCCGATGCGCCCGACATGTAGATGTTCAGCGACTGGGCTTGATCGATCCACTTCTGACGGCGCGACGCGCATTCCACCAGCCAGCTCGGTTCGACTTCGAACGCGGTGGCGTAGAGTTCGCGGAGTTCGGAAGGTACGCGATCGATGCGGGACAGGCTGCCGTCGAAGTACTTGAGGTCGGCGACCATGACTTCGTCCCAGAGACCGAGTTTCTTCAGGTCACGCACGAGGTAATCGTTAACGACCGTGAACTCGCCGGAGAGATTCGATTTGACGTACAAGTTCTGGAAAGTAGGTTCGATGCACGCAGATACACCAATGATATTGGAAATAGTCGCGGTTGGGGCAATTGCAACGCAATTGGAGTTGCGCATGCCGTGCTGTTTGATGCGCGCGCGCAACGTATCCCAATCGAGCGAGCTCGATTCATCGACTTCAACATGGCCGCCGCGTTCATCGCGCAGCATCTTCAGCGTGTCTTGCGGCAAGATGCCACGCGACCACAACGAACCTTCATACGACTGATAGCGGCCGCGTTCTTCGGCAAGCAGGCTCGATGCGAAGTAGGCGTGATAGCACACCGCTTCCATCGAACGATCGGCGAATTCAACAGCGGCTTGCGATGCGTACGGCACGCGCATCATCTGCAGGCAATCCTGGAAGCCCATGATGCCCATGCCCACCGGGCGATGGCGCGCGTTGGAATTGCGGGCCTTCTCGACGGCGTAGTAGTTGATGTCGATGACGTTGTCGAGCATGCGCATCGCGATGCTGACGGTGCGCTTGATCTTGTCGTGGTCCAATTCGAAACCGCCGCCGGCTGCCGGCTTCATGTGCGCGACCAGGTTCACGGAACCCAGGTTGCACACCGCGATTTCGGATTCGTTCGTGTTCAGCGTGATCTCGGTGCACAGGTTCGAGCTGTGGACGACGCCCACGTGCTGCTGCGGCGAACGGATGTTGCACGGATCCTTGAACGTGATCCACGGGTGGCCGGTTTCGAACAGCATCGACAGCATCTTGCGCCACAGCGTCAGCGCCGGCATCTTCTTGTAGAGCTTGAGCTCGCCGCTGGCGACGCGCTTCTCGTAGCCGATGTAGGCTTCTTCGAATTCGCGGCCAACCTTGTCGTGCAGGTCAGGGCAGTCGGACGGCGAGAACAGCGTCCATTCGCCGGCTTCCATGACGCGCTTCATGAACAGGTCGGGAATCCAGTTCGCCGTGTTCATGTCGTGCGTGCGGCGGCGTTCGTCGCCGGTGTTCTTGCGCAGTTCCAGGAATTCTTCGATGTCCAGGTGCCACGATTCCAGGTACGTGCAGACCGCACCCTTGCGCTTGCCGCCCTGGTTCACCGCGACGGCGGTGTCGTTGACGACCTTCAGGAACGGGACGACGCCCTGGCTTTCGCCGTTGGTGCCCTTGATGTGGCTGCGCAGCGCGCGGACCGGGGTCCAGTCGTTGCCCAGGCCGCCGGCGTATTTGGCCAGCAGCGCGTTTTCCTTGATGGCGTCGTAGATGCCTTCCAGATCGTCGGAGACGGTGGTCAGGTAGCACGACGACAGTTGCGAGTGCAGCGTGCCCGAGTTGAACAGCGTCGGCGTCGAGCTCATGAAGTCGAACGAGGACAGGATCTCGTAGAACTCGATGGCGCGCGTTTCGCGGTCGGCCTCGCGCAGCGCCAGGCCCATGGCCACGCGCATGAAGAACACCTGCGGCAGTTCGATGCGGGTGCCGCGGATGTGCAGGAAGTAGCGGTCGTACAGCGTCTGCAGGCCGAGGTAGCCGAATTGCAGGTCGCGCTTGGCGTTCAGGGCCTTGCCCAGGCGGGTCAGGTCATAGCTGGCCAGTTCGGGCGACAGCAGGCCGCCTTCGATACCGCGGGCGATGAACGTGGGGAAGTATTCGGCGTAACGCGCGCCCATGCCGTCTTGCGACACTTCTTCGCCCAGCACTTCCTTGCGGATCGTGTGCAGCAGCAGACGGGCGGTGACCTGGCTGTAGGCCGGGTCCTTTTCGACCAGCGCGCGTGCGGACAGGATGGCGGACTTGAACACTTCGTCGACGGGGATGCCGTCGTACAGGTTCTTGACCGTTTCCTTCAGGATGGTTTCGCTATCGATGAATTCGTCCAGGCCTTCGCCGGCGGCGACGATGGTCGCGCGCAGTTCAGCCAGATCCAGCGGGCGGCGCACGCCGGCATCGGTCACGTTCAGCACGTGTTCCTGCGGGGCGGCGGCGGCCTTGTCCTGACCTTCGGCGGCAGCGGCGGCGGCGCGCTCTTGCGTGCGCTTCTCGCGGTACAGCACGTAGGCGCGGGCGACGTCGTGCTGGCCGGAGCGCATCAAGGCCAGTTCGACCTGGTCCTGGATGTCTTCAATATGGAAGGTGCCGCCGTTGGGGCGGTTGCGCACCAGGGCGTTCACGGCCTGGCTGGCCAGGTTCTCGACCAGTTCGCGCACGCGCGCGGACGCCGCACCCTGGCCGCCGTTCACGGCCAGGAAGGCCTTGGTCATGGCGATGGCGATCTTGCTGGGTTCAAACCCGACCACCGAGCCATTGCGGCGAATGATGTTGTAGCTGGCCCATTGCCCGCCATTGGCGTCGGCAGGGGAATCGGTTTGTGAGGGCGGCACGGCCGAAGGCCGGGTCACAGAGGCGATCGTAGTCTGCATGGAAGCTCCTGTGCGAAAACGCGTAGATAGCGACATGACGACGGTCATGTCCGGTACGAATGTGGATCTTTTGAGGGGGTCGGAACGCTTGGACGGGCTAGTCCAAAAGGCGTGGCCGACGAGAATCAGCGCTTAGGCGACCACAACATGTAGTGTAGCACCCCTCGTTGGACACTAATTCTAGTGATCGAGAACTACAGGGACAAGAAGAAGATATGACGAAGCTCACAAAAGATTGTTACTAAATGCACTGGGCGCGCCCAGTAAGGCGCGCCCAGGACCGGACCGCTAAGAGCGAATGTTTATGCGGTTTTCCGCAGGGGCATGTCGCGCGGGGCCGGTGCCATATAGCTCTGCATCAATCGACCCAATTCCGTCCGATACTTCTCGACGTTCGAAGCCTTCACGTGGCCGTAGCCGCGGATGGTTTCTGCAAGGCCGGCGATTGTAGCCGCTTGCGCGAGCTTGTCCCGCGTCAACCCTACAAGAAGCTGGTCTATGGTCTGGCGGTATTCGCCGATCAGCGCGCGTTCCATCTTGCGCTCGGCGGTGCGGCCGAAGGGGTCGAACCAGGTGCCGCGCAGGCCCTTCATGCGGGTCAGCAATTTCAGTGCGGTCATGGTGCGCGGGCCGAGCGTCATCTTGCGCGGCACGCCGGTGCGCGGGTCCTTGCGCGCGAAGATCGGCGGCGCCATGTGGAAGCGCAGGCTGTAGTCGCCTTCGAACTGGCCCTTCAATTGCGCCTGGAACGCGTCATCCGTGTACAGGCGCGCCACTTCGTACTCGTCCTTGTAGGCCATGAGCTTGAACAGGCCGCGGGCCACCGCCAGTGCCAGACGCGGGGTCTTGGCGTCGGGCGCCAGTTCGCGTTCGCGGGCCGCGACGGCCTCGACCACGTCCTGGTATTCGCGGGCATAGCCGGCGTCCTGATAGGCGGTCAGGTCCGCGATGCGGCGCGCGACGGCCCGTTCAAAGGTCTCGGGCACGTGAAGCTGCACCACCTGGGCACGCGGGCGCAGGGCGCTATCCAGCGCGTCGGGCTGGTGCGCGGCCAGGCGGCCGCTGTCGAACGCGGCGCGGTTGGCCGCGACCGCCACGCCGTTGAGCTCGATGGCCCGATGGATGGCGGCCTGCGACAACGGCACGCCGCCGCGCTGCCACGCATAGCCCAGCATGAACATGTTGGACAGGATGCTGTCGCCGAACAGGGCCAGCGCGGCTTCGTGCGCGTCGATGGCGGCGGTATTGGACTCGCCCGCGGCGTGGCGGATCTTGGCCAGCAGCGCTTCGGGGCGCATGGCGGCATCGGGGTTGCGGGTGAAGTCCGAGACCGGCGCCACATAGGTGTTGACGGTGACTTGCGTGTGTCCGCGGCGCAGCGCGCCCAGCGAATCCGGCGCCACCGAGGCCACCGGGTCGCACAGGATGGCGGCATCGGCCTGCTGCCAGTCCAGGCGCACCGGGCCCGCCGGCGCGCCAGCAGGCGCCAGGCGGATGTGGCTGACGACCGTGCCGCCCTTCTGCGCCAGGCCGGTCAGGTCCAGCACCGCAGCCGACAGGCCTTCCAGGTGCGCGGCCATCGAGACGATGGCGCCGATGGTGATGACGCCGGTGCCGCCCATGCCCGCGACCAGCAACCGGTAGGGACGGTCAAGCGTGGGCGTGGCCGGCAGCGGCAGTTGCCCGATCAGTTGTTGCAGGCGTTCCAGGTCGGTCTTGGGCGCCGCGCTCTTCCTGGGCTTGCCGCCCATGACCGACACGAAGCTGGGGCAGAAGCCCTCCGCGCAGGAGTAGTCCTTGTTGCAGCTGGACTGGTCGATGGCGCGCTTGCGGCCATACGGCGTTTCCAGCGGCACGACCGACAGGCAGTTCGACTGCACGCCGCAATCGCCGCAGCCCTCGCACACGGCGCTGTTGATCAGCATGCGGCGCGCGGGGTCGGGGAATTGGTTCTTCTTGCGGCGGCGGCGCTTTTCGGCGGCGCAGGTCTGGTCGTGGATCAGCACGGTCACGCCGGGGATCTCGCGCAGTTCGCGTTGCAGCGCATCCAGCTCGCGGCGGTGGTGCACCACGATGTTCGGCCCCAGGTCCACGCCCTGGTACTTTTCGGGTTCGTCGCTGGTGACGACGATGCGGGCCACGTTTTCACCGCGCAGTTGCTGGCAGATCTGCGGCACCGAGATCGGGCCGTCCACCGGTTGTCCGCCCGTCATCGCGACGGCGTCGTTGAACAGGATCTTGTAGGTGATGTTGGCCCCGGCGGCCACGGCCTGGCGGATCGCCAGATAGCCCGAGTGGTAGTAGGTGCCTTCCCCCATGTTCTGGAAGATGTGCGGCATCTTGGTGTAGCGGGACAGGCCGATCCAGTCGACGCCTTCACCGCCCATCTGCGTCAGGCCGCCGGTGTCGCGGTCCATCCATGCCGCCATGTAGTGGCAGCCTACGCCCGACAGCGCCTGGCTGCCTTCCGGCACTTTGGTCGACGTGCTGTGCGGACAGCCCGAACAGAAGTAGGGGCGGCGGCGCATGCCGTCGGCGTCGTTGGACAGCGCGGCCTGGCATTCGAACGCCGCCAGGTCCGCGGCGAGCGGCACGCCGGCCGTGCGGGTCAGCCAGCCCGCCAACGGCTGCGCCAGCAGCGATGGGCGCAACTGGCCGGCCGACGGCACCAGGGTTTCGCCGTCGAAGCCCTTCTTGCCGATGACGGAGGGGCGGTCGGGACGATTGAACAGCAGGTCTTTGATCTGGCTTTCGACCACCGCGCCTTTTTCCTCGATCACCAGGATGTGCGACAGGCCGCGCGCGAACGCCAGCAGCCGCTCGCCGTCCAGCGGCCAGGTCAGGCCGGGTTTGTAGATGCGCACGGGCGCATTGGCGGTGACGGTGTCCACGCCCAGGCGTGACAGCGCTTCCATCGTGTCCAGATGCGCCTTGCCGACGGTCACGATCCCTACCGTGGCCTTCGGGGCGGGACAGGTCAGGCGGTCGATGCTGTGGCGGCGCGCGAACGCGGCCACGGCCTTCATGCGCAGGTTCATGCGCGTTTCGACGGCCAGCGACAGGAAGTCGCGCGCCGAATACTCCAGCGATTCGGGCGGCATGTCGGGATCGGCGGGCATGTCGTAGGCATGCACCGCAGCGGGCGTGAACGAATGGCCGCTTTCGATGGTCTCGGACACGGCCTTGAACGCGACCCAGGTGCCGGAATAACGCGACAACGCCCAGCCCCACAGCGCGAAGGTCTCGTATTCGTCGATGGACGTGGGATGCACGATGGGCATCTGCCAGCCGATCAGCGAGGCTTCGCTGGCGTGCGGAATCGACGACGAGACAGCAGTATGGTCGTCACCCACTACCACCAGCACGCCGCCGTGGCGCGATGCGCCCGCCGCGTTGCCGTGATGCAGGGCGTCGCCCGCGCGGTCCACGCCCGGGCCCTTGCCGTACCACATGGCGAAGACGCCATCGACATTGCGGTCGGCGCGCACGCCGGCTTGCTGTGTCCCCATGACGGCGGTGGCCGCCATGTCTTCGTTGATGCCGGGCAGGAAAGAGATCTTGGCGGCGTCCAGCGCCTGCTTCGACTTCCACATCGCCATGTCGACGCCGCCCAGCGGCGACCCGCGGTAGCCCGACACGAAACCGGCCGTGTTCAGGCCACGCGCGCGGTCGACGCGCGCCTGCGTGAGCATGATGCGCACGAGGGCCTGCGTTCCCGTCAGGAAGATGCGGCCGGACTCCCGGGTCAGGTTGTCGGCAAGCTGGTAGTCAAGGTCCAGCTGGGGTTCGGGGGCGGGCGTGCCGTCCATAATGAATGCTCCTGGTATTTCGCACCATGATAGGTTCGCGGAGCATTCGATTTATTGCGTTTTCGGATCGTGCTATCCCTATAATACGCAATGAACATTTCGTGTTCGATAAAAACCAGGAGACAAAGTGATGGACAAGACCGATATCGGCATCCTCAAGGCCTTACAGGAGGACGGCCGGGCTTCGGCGCAGCAGTTGTCGGAGAAGGTGGGGCTGTCGGCCGCGCCCGTGTGGCGGCGGGTGAAGGCCATGGAAGCCAGCGGCGTCATCCAGGGCTATAGCGCGCAGGTGGACCGCAGCAAGGTGGGGCTGGGCTGCATGTTCGCGCAGATCAGCCTGGAGCGGCATTCCGCCAGCACGGTCGAGAACTTCGAGCGCTCGGTGCGCGATGCCCCCGAAATCCTGGAGTGCTATGCGGTCACGGGCGATTCGGATTTCCTGTTGAAGATCCTGGTGGAAAGCCCCGAGGCCTACGACCGTTTCCTGCATCGCTTCCTGTTCAACATGCCGGGTATCCGCCAGACGCGCACCATCGTGGCGCTGCGCGAGATCAAGCACGAACAGCGCCTGCCGCTGTGAAAGCGCATCGCGCCTTCTATATATAGAGGGCGCGATATTCGTCCTAGGCAGTGTGCCCGCCGCGGTGTCGTTTGAAACCAACGCATTCGTGCGGTTTCCGGGGCTAAAGCCCGGCCTTTCAAGGCCGGACTGTTGCGCAATTGCACTCCGCGCGGATCGTCGTTGATTCTTGCCTGGCGGCTCTTTAGAGTGCGTGATGTTTGCTGCGCGAAGGGCGTGCCGGTGTGATCGGCGCGACGCGTCGACAGACGTGTTGAGGAAGACATGAGCAGTGTGTATTTGCGTTCGGCCGGCATCGCCTGCGCCGTTCTTGTCCTGGCCGGTTGCGTGGCCAGGAAGCCCGCCGTCATCACCGAGGCCCAGCCCGCCGAGCCGCCCAAACCGGTGGCTTGCGTACCCGCCCAAAGCGGTGATCCGATGATCGGCACGTGGTTGTCGAACACCAAGCCCCGCGACGTCAGCGGCGACTTGCAATCGCTGATCGTGTTGTCCGCCGATGGCACGATGGCCTACGAAACCCTGCTGAAGATCGGCCGCAAGGCGCGGCCCGCGCTACGCGAGACCGGGTGCTGGACGGTGGCCGATGGCGTCTACACGATGCGGACCACGAAATCCGCCGGTGAGCTGGTGGACGCCAATGATCCGATCTACCTGAACCGCTACCGCGTTGAAAAAGTCGAGAAGGCCAAACTGACGCTGCGCGAATTGAAGCGCGGCGGCCAGCTCGTCACCGCGCGCCGCATGCCCGCGGGCTACCGCCTGCCTTATTGATCGTTGCGCCGTGACCGTTGCGCCGGGCGGACACTCCGCCCGGTCGCTTCGCCAAGACGGCTGGGCTGCGGTAAGGTGCGGGCTTCGACTTTCGCCTCGCCGTCCCGCCCTCCATGCCCGCCATGTCCTCCGAAGCGCGCGCCATCGCGCTGCTTGCCCTGGCCGCTTTCGTCAGCGCCAGCGCTTTCCGCATCTGTGATCCCATGCTGCCGCAGCTGGCGGCGGAATTCGGCACCACCACCGGGCAGGCGGCGCGTGCCGTGACGGCGTTCGCGGTGGCCTACGGCGTGCTGCAGATGTTCTTCGGCCCGGTGGGCGACCGCTACGGCAAGTACCGCGTCGTCAGCGTGGCGACCGTGGCTTGCGCGCTGGGCAGCGCGGGCGCCGTCATGGCCGAATCCCTGGATGTGCTGGTCCTTTGCCGCGCGCTGTCGGGCGCGGCGGGGGCGGGGATCGTGCCGCTGTCCATGGCCTGGATCGGCGACAACGTGCCGTACGAGCGCCGGCAGGCGACGCTGGCGCGCTTTCTGACCGGCACCATCCTGGGCATGTCGGCCGGGCAACTGGCCGGCGGCCTGTTCGCGGACACGATTGGCTGGCGCTGGGCTTTTGCCGCCCTGGTCGTCGGATATCTGGCCGTTGGCGTACTGCTGCATCTGGAAGTGCGGCGCCAGCAGGTGTCCGGCTTCGGCCGGGTGGAGGCGGGGGCGGTCAAGCAGGGGTTCGTGGCGCAGGCGCGGCTGGTGCTGGGCACGCCGTGGGCCCGCATCGTGCTGGCGACGGTCTTCGCGGAAGGCCTGTTGGTGTTCGGGGCGCTGGCGTTCGCGCCGTCGTATCTGCATGAACGCTTCAATATTTCGCTGACCGCGGCGGGGGCGCTCGTGGCGGTGTACGCCGTGGGCGGCCTGATCTATACCGTGGTGGCCGGCCGCATCCTCAAGCGCCTGGGCGAACGCGGCCTGGCGGTCGCTGGCGGCCTGGTGCTAAGCGTCGCCTTCCTGTCTTACCTGCTGGGCCCCGTGTGGATGTGGAGCCTGCTTGCCAGCGTATTGGCCGGCTTCGGCTACTACCTGCTGCACGCCACGCTGCAGACCAATGCGACGCAGATGGTGCCGTCCGCGCGCGGCACCGCCGTGGCCTGGTTCGCTTCCTGCCTGTTCATGGGGCAGGCGGCGGGCGTGGCCCTGGCGGGCGCGGTGGTGGACCAGATCGGCGCGGCCGCATTGTTCGGCGGGTCCGCCGTGCTGCTGCCATTGCTGGGCGCCTTCTTCGCGCGGGCCTTGAAGTCGCGGGCAGCGATTCAACAGGCCTGAAACGACGCGGGGGGGGGGGGCATCC
>NZ_JBHFII010000034.1:29535-40021 GCF_057334215.1 Achromobacter maghribensis
CCCCCCCCCCCCCCCCCCCCCCCCCCCCCCCCCCCGGGCGGTTGACTGCGGGGGTTAGATCGCGGCCAGGCGGGTCAGCACCGTCTGCTTGCCCAGCAGGGCCAGCACGGCGTCGACAGCGGGCGTTTGCGTCTGGCCGGTGACGGCCACGCGCAGCGGGATGGCCAGTTGCGGCATCTTCAGGCCGCGGTCGGCCAGCACGGCCTTGATCAGGGCGGACAGGGCCTCGCGCGTCCATTCGGTGTCCTGCGCGCGCTGGGCGAAATCGGCCAGCGCTTCGCGCGCGGGCGCGGTCAGGTGTTGTTCGACGAGTTCGGCCGCGGCGGGCTTGAACTCGGCGCAGAACAGCATGGCGCCGTCGGCCAGTTGCTCCAGCGTTTCAGCGCGGTCCTTCAAGAGGCCCATGACGCCCGGCAGGTCGATCTTTTCCGGATGGCCGCCCCGGTTCGCCACGCGCGGGGCCACGCGTTCGGCCAGTTCCGCGTTATCCATCTGCTTGATGTAGTGGGCGTTGACCCAGTTCAGCTTCTTCGGATCCCATTGCGACGCCGACTTGGACAAGTGCTTGGTGTCGAACCAGGACACCAGTTGCTCGCGCGAGAACAGCTCGTCGTCGCCGTGGCTCCAGCCCAGGCGCGCCAGATAGTTGATCATGGCCTCGGGCAGGTAGCCGTCGTTGTCGTATTCCATGACGTTGACGGCGCCGTGGCGCTTGGACAGCTTTTCGCCGTCCGGGCCCAGGATCATCGGCACGTGGCCGTATTCCGGCAGCGTTGCGCCCAGCGCGCGCAAGATGTTGATCTGGCGCGGGGTGTTGTTGACGTGGTCGTCGCCGCGCAGCACGTGGGTGATGCCCATGTCCCAGTCATCGACCACGACGCAGAAGTTGTACGTGGGCGTGCCGTCCGGGCGCGCGATGATCAGGTCGTCCAGTTCGGTGTTGTCGAAGCTGATCGTGCCCTTGACCATGTCGTTCCAGGAGGTGGCGCCTTCCTGGGGGTTCTTGAAGCGCACGACGGGCTTGCGGCCGTCGGGGATGGCGGGCAGCGTCTTGCCGGGCTCGGGGCGCCAGGTGCCGTCGTAGCGCGGCTTGTCGCCGCGGGCGCGGGCGGCCTCGCGCATGGCTTCCACTTCTTCAGGCGAGCTATAGCAGTGGTAAGCGGTGCCGGCGGCCAGCATCTGCGCAACCACTTCGCGGTAGCGGTCCATGCGCTGCATTTGGTAGAACGGGCCTTCATCGGGCTGCATGCCCAGCCATTCCATGCTGTCCAGGATGGCCTGCACCGCTTCCGGCGTGGAGCGTTCGACGTCCGTGTCTTCGATGCGCAGCACGAACGTGCCTTGGTGATGGCGCGCGAAGGCCCAGGAGAACAGCGCGGTGCGCGCGCCGCCCAAGTGCAGGAAGCCCGTGGGCGAAGGCGCGAAACGGGTACGAATGGGGGAGGAGGCGTTGGAGGTCATAGGTGGCAATGATAGCGGCTGCGGCGCCACAAAGCGGCGTCAGGCAGGGTCCACATCAAGCGGACGACGGGATTGTCTTGTTACGATGAACGGTATTTTAGATTAGGGCCTGCCCCCTATGCTGCGACACGCTCTTGCCCCGATGTTCGAACCCAGTTCGCTGGTGATCGTTGCCGACCGGCCCCTGCCGGCGTCGGGTTCCCTGTCGCCCGCGCTCAAGGCGAAAACCACCGTGGTGGCCTGCGAAACCGGGGCTGCGCCCGAGCTGCCCGCGGCCCTGGAAGGGCTGGCGCCCGGCGAACGGCCTGATCTGGCCCTGGTTTGCGTATCGCCGGCGGTGCTGCCCGAGACGCTGCGGCGCCTGTCGCCCCTGGCGCCGCGCGCCGTGATCCTGCTGCCTCACGAATTGCCTGATCCGTATCCGCGCGGCACGCTGGCCCTTTGCCGGGCCTGGGCCGAAGAAAACCGTTGCGAGCTGCTGGGCCCGCGCTCGTTCGGCGCCCAGCGTCCCCATGCCGGCCTGAATTTCAGCCAGCACCCGGTGCTGGCGCGCGCCGGCCGCGTGGCGCTGCTGGCGCAGTCGCGCTCGATCATGGCGGCGGTCATGGATTGGGCCGAAGACGTGCACATCGGGTTTTCCACCGCCGTGTCGCTGGGCGACGAGGCGGTCGTGGGGCTGTCGAAAGTACTGGACTACCTGGCCAGCGATCCACGCACCGACAGCATCGTGCTGTATCTGGAAGACGTGGGGCCGGCCCGTGAATTCATGAGCACGCTGCGCGCGGCCGCCAGCGTCAAGCCCGTGATCGTGCTGAAAGCCGGCCGCTCCGACGCCGACAGTGCCGACGCCATCTTCGACGCCGCCTTGCGCCGCGCCGGCGCGGTGCGGGTGCGCTACTTCGTGCAGCTGTTCTCGGCCGTGAAAGTGCTGGGCTACACGCGGCGTCCCAAGGGCCGGCGCGTGGCGCTGATCTCCAACGGCAACGGCCCCCCGCAGCTGGCCATGGACCTGATCGGCCCCGACGCCGCCGTGCTGCGCGCCGAGCTGGCGCCCGCCACGCGCCGTGCGCTGGAAGCCATGCTGGAGCCGGACGCCGTCAGCGCCAACCCCGTCATCACCTATATGCCGATGACGCCGGAGCGCATCCGCGCCATCCTGGAAGCGGTGCTGGACGATACCGGCGTGGACGGCGTGCTGGTGCTGTTGGCCCCCGACGCGCTGGCCGACATGCCCGCCGTCGCGCGCGAGCTGGCGCTGATCGCGCCCAAGGCAAAAAAACCGGTCGTCAGCTGCTTCATGGGCGACGCCGGCATGCGGCCGCTGCGGCGCATGCTGGACGACGCGGGCACATCGGCCTTCCGCACGCCGGAATCCGCCGCCGACGCCTTTGGCGTGCTGGCCTCGCACCACTACAACCAGCAGTTGCTGCTGCAGACGCAGCCGCAAGAGCCCCCCAGTCACGTGCCCGACCTCGCCGCCGCGCGCGACGTCATCGCGCGGGTGCGCGCCGACTGCCGGCGCGAATTGAACACATCAGAGATCCGGACCCTGCTAGGGCTGTTCTACGTGCCGCTGCGCGACATGCCCGTGGACGTGGCCGCGGCCGAGCCCGAATCCCGGCCCATGGCGATCCGCGTGCGGCGCGATCCGCAATTCGGCCCCGTCATCCGCTTTGGCGCGGGCGGCCCCGACGCGATGCTGTCAGCGTCCGACCGCGGCATGGACCTGCCGCCGCTCAACGGCTTCCTGGCGCGCCAGCTGATCGAACGCAGCCGGCTGTGGCGCCGCGTGCTGGCACCGCGCATCGGCCATATCGCCGCCGAATCCTTGCAGCAAGCGGTGGTGCTGGTGTCTGAAATGGTGTCCGAGCTACCCGACATCGAAACGCTGGACATCGACCCCCTCTACGCCGGTGAAACGCATCTGCGCGCGGGTGGCCTGCGCCTGATGCTGACCGAAACCCCGGGCTGCGCAACGCCGCAGACCTCGGGCTATCCGCACATGGCGATCCACCCCTACCCGACACGCCTGGTGCAAGTGCGCCGATTCAGCGACGGCATCCCGTGGGTGCTGCGCCCGATCCGCCCGGAAGATGGCGAAGCCCTGCAGGAATTCATCCGTGGCTTGTCGGAACGTTCGCGCTACATGCGCTTCGTGTCGATGATGCGCGAACTGACCCCGCGCATGGTGTCGCGCTACACCCAGGTGGACTACCACCGCGAATTGGCGCTGGTGGCGGCGACGCAAGTGCCCAACCCGGCCAATCGCGGCCATCCGCGCGAGGTCATCGTCGGGTTCGCGCACTACCTGCGCAACCCCGACGGGCGGGGGGCGGAATACGCGCTGGTCATCGGCGACGACTGGCAGCGGCGCGGCCTGGGCCGCCAACTGATGACGGCGCTGATCGATGCCGCGCGCGAACAGGGGCTGGAATACATCGACGGCCTGGTGCTGTCGACGAACCGGCCCATGCTGGCGCTGATGACCAGCCTGGGCTTCACCAACGACGCGGACCCCGAAGACCCGACGATGCGCCGAGTCTGGCTGGGCCTGGCCTGATACGGCCGCGCGGCGGCGGCCTGACGGTGTCCGGATTCCCGGCCTGATTCCGCGCGGCGCGCGGGGATCAGGCCGCCTTCAGGCGCTCTTCCTGGCCGCCACGCGCGGCGTCAGCCGCGCCGCCGCTTCATCCACCGACAGCACGTCGCCAAAGAACAGCATCCAGCCATGCAGCGCATGCTCGTGCTCGGCGGGCGTGACCGCCGCCAGCGCGTCATCCACCATGATCGTGCGGAAGTCCCGCATCATGGCGTCACGCGCCGTGGATTCGCAGCACACGTTGGTGACGGTGCCGGCGATCAGCAGCGTGTCCACGCCCAGCCCGCGCAGCAGGGGCTCCAGCTCGGACGAGCCGGGCGCCATGGCGCTGTAGAAACGCTTGACCACGCGCAGGTCCGACTCGTGCGCATGCAGGTCGGGGTGCAGTTGGAAGCCCGGGGAATCGCGGCGCAGCGTTTCAAGACGGCGGGCGCTGCGCTCGGGCGTCAGCATCACGCCATGGTGATGCGACCAGAAGGCATCGGCGTTGTCGGAGGCCGTCTGCACCCAGACGACCGTGCCGCCCGCCGCACGCACAGCGTCGCACAGGCGGTTCACCGGCGCGATGATCTCGCGCGCCGGCGCGCATTCGCCCTGGTAGCCGGGTAGCGTGAAGTACTGCTGCATGTCCACCACGATCACCGCCGTGCGGGCGGCGGGTAGTTCGTCGTACGGATGCAGGCAGCCCTGCCGGGCCACGACGCGATCCTGTACCCATTGCGGAAATTCCATGGTCGTTCCTTATCCGTAGCGCCGCGCCACGGCGGCCTCGACGCGATAGATGATCAGGTACATCACGCTGGAAATCAGCGCCAGCATGGCGATGGCGGTCATGACGATGTTCAGCTTGAACACCTGGCTGCCGTTCATGATGAGGAAGCCCAGGCCGGAATCCGCCGACTGGAATTCGCCCACGATGACGCCCACCAGCGCCAGGCCGATGTTCATCTTCACGGCGGCGATCAGCGTCGGCACGCTGCCGGGCAGCACCACCTTGGTCAGCACTTGCCAGCGGCTGGCGCCGAACGTGTGGGCCAGTTTGACCTTGTTCAGATCGATGCCGCGAAAGCCCGCATAGACCACCATGATGGTGACGAACACCGCAATCGCGACGGCCATGCCGTACACGGCGTAGTCCGACCCCAGCCACAGGTAGAAAATCGGCACGAAGGCGATCTTGGGCATGGCGTTGGCCACCACCAGGAAGGGGTCCAGCACCTTGTACAGGAAGTCCGACCACCACAGCGCGGCGGCAACCACGATGCCGATCGCCATGCTCAGGGTGAAGCCGACCAGCGTGGCCGACAGGGTGGTCATGATGTGCTTGCCCAGCTGGCCGTTGGTCCACAATTCGATGAAAGTGGGCCACAGCGCACTGGGGTAGCTGGTCAGCAGCGGGTTCAGCACGTGCATGCGCGGCAGGATTTCCCACGCGCATAGAAACACCACCAGCAGCAGCGCCTGCGTCAGGCGGATGTTGCGTTTGCGGGCGCGGTCGCGGCGCAGGTAGTCCAGGTACTTCGCGCTGGGTGCCGGCACGGCGCGCAGCGGGACGGTATTGGCGATGGGCGCATTCATGGGTCAACCCTCCACGTGGACGTCCAGCTCGTCCCAGAGCTGTTTGAAGTAAGTATTGAATTCCGGCCGCGAGCGCGCCTGGAAAGGCGTGGGCCGCGCGCCGTCGCCGTAGTGGATGCGGTATTGGCTTTTCAGCCTGCCGGGGCGGCGCGACAGCACGATCACGCGGTCCGTCATCGCGATGGCTTCGCCGATGTCGTGCGTGACCAGCACCACGGTCTTGCCTTCGCGCCGCAGGATATCCACGACTTCATCCGAGATCGCCAGCCGCGTCTGCGAATCCAAGGCCGAAAACGGCTCGTCCAGCAGGATCACGTCCGGCTCGGTCACCAGCGTGCGGGCCAGCGCGGCGCGTTGCCGCATGCCGCCCGACAATTGCCGCGGCGTGTGCGACAGGAACGCGCCCAGCCCGCACTTTTCCAGCAGATGCACGGCGCGCGCCTCGCTGCGGGCATCGCGCCTGCCCTGGATTTCGGCGCCCAGCATCACGTTGTCCAGGATGGTGCGCCATTCAAACAGGTAGTCCTGCTGCAGCATGTAGCCGATGCGCGGATTGGGCTTGGTCACGCCCTGGCCATCGATCATCACGGCGCCCGAGGTTGGCGGGATCAGTCCGGCGATCAGCGACAGCAGGGTGCTCTTGCCGCATCCGCTTTGCCCGATCAAGCTGACGAATTCGCCCGGTGCGAGCGTGAACGACACGTTCGACAGCGCTTCGGTTTCGCCTTCGGTCGTGAAGTACGACAGGCAGACGTCGCGCAGCTCGATCTTCGCCGTGGCGGCGGCCGGCTTCAGGTTGTGGACGGCGGCTCCCATCACGGCGCCTTTTTGGCGAAGTCGGCCACCACCACGTCTTCATACTTGACGCGGGCGGTGTCCTTCATGACGGCGCTGGCGATCAGCATGTCCTGCAGCTTCGACATGGCTTCGGCCGTGACCAGCGGCGACGTCTTCCAGATCTGGTATTGCTTGTAGCGGTCGATCGCCTCGGTAACCGCGCCCGTGTCCATGCCGGGAAAGAACGTCATGATCTGTGGGGCCAGCGTGGCGGCGGGCGTGTCCTTCACATACTTTTCGGCACGCGAGACCACGTCGGTCCAGGCCTGGATGACTTTGGGGTTGTCGCGGATGTATTTGTCGGTGGCGGTGAAGACGGTGTAGTCCACCTGGCCCACTTCATGCCCGACCGAGGCCACGATATAACCCTTGCCGTTGCGCACCAGTTCACCGGCCTCGGGCTCCAGGAAAATGCCGTATTCGCCCTGGCCCGCCATCCATGCCCCGGCGCGCGCCGGGATGCCGATGTTATTCAGCAGTTTCACGTCCTTCTGCGGGTCCAGGCCGTGCTTGCGCAACGCGGTTTCCAGGAAAACGATGGGGTTGGATCCCGGACGAAAGCCGATGATGTCCTTGCCCTTGAGCATCGACCAGTCGAACTTGTCGACGGGCTTGCGAGCCAACAGGAAAAAACCGTCGGTGGCCGTCAACCCGGCGAAGATTTTCGGCTTGACCGGCGATTCGCTGTTTTGCACATAGATGGACGCCTCGGGCCCGATCAGCACGATGTCCGCGCTGCCTGACAGCAGGGCGGTCATGCCCTTGTCCGTGCCTTGGGATGTCTTCATGGACACGTCCAGCCCGGCGTCCTTGAAGTAGCCCTGCGACAGGGCCACGTATTTGGGCACGTAGAGGATGGAGCGCACCACCTCTTCGTAGCGGACTTTCACGGGGGGATTCAGGGCTTCGGCGTGGGCGGCCAGCGGGGCAAACAGCGCAAGCAGCGCCGCGCCCGCCAGGCGGGGCAATGGCAAGGATTTCACGGGACTTTCTCCTGCGTCTTGTATGGCGCGCCGAACCCGGCGCAACGCGGCCAATGGGATGGAATCGACAACAACAGGGAAGCCCGAACGATCGCTGCCCGGGCCGCAAGGCATGGATCGAATACTATATTCAATACAAATGGGCGACAAGCATTTTGGGATTGGCGTTTTTCTCTATGGACGAGCGCCAGCGCAGCCGGGAAAATTCAGGGCTGGAATACCACTTGGTATACAAGAGACGGTTTTAGCCGTTTGGACGGGGCGTCACGGCCGAACCCGGGATCCGTCCGAGTTCAGCCCGGGGTCAAGCCCCGATCAGGCCAGCACGCTATTCAAAAACGCCGAAATATCGCGGACTTCTTCGGCGCAGACCGAATGCGGCATCGGGTAGGTGTGCCAGCGCACGTCGTAGCCCAGCCGCTTCAGCTCGGCCAGCGACGCCTCGGCGCGCGCCAGCGACACGACCGGGTCGTACTGGCCGTGGGCCATGAAAATCGGCGTGGCGTTGTTGGCGCTGTGGCGTTCGGCCTCGGCGGTGTCCACCAGGGGCAGGTATCCCGATAGCGCCATCATGCCTGCCAGCTTTTCCGGCAGGCGCAGGCCGGTGTGCAGCGTCATGGCGCTGCCTTGCGAAAAGCCGGCCAGCACGATGTTCGACGTGGGGATGCCCCGGGCGTTTTCGCGCGCGATCAGCTTGTGGACGGCGGCTTCGGACGCCCGGATGCCCTTGGCGTCTTCCACGCGCACCAGATCCATCACCAGGATGTCGTACCACGAGCGCATCGCCATGCCGTTGTTGATCGTCACGCGCTGCACCGGCGCGTTCGGGAACACGAAGCGCACCCCCAGGCCCTTGGGCAGGTCCAGTTCCGGGACGATGGGCGCGAAGTCATTGCCGTCGGCCCCCAGGCCGTGCAGCCAGATCACGGCGTGCGTGGGGTGGGGGGCGGTTTCGATCTCGATGCAATCGAGCAGGTCGGTAGATGCGTTCATGGACGGCCGGCGGGAAAAATCAGGGATGAGGGATCAGAGCGTCAGGGTCTTCAGCGCCTGGAACAGCGCGCGATAGTGCTTCTTCTGCGGCTCCTGGCCTTGCAGCAGCGCGGCGTTGGCCAGTTTTTCCTTGCGCGCGGCGCGGATCAGCGTGCGCAACTGCTGCGCATCGGCTTGGGGGTTGTTCGCCAACAGCTTGGTCAGCAGATCGTCGTCGTCCAGCAGGCGGTCGCGCAGCGTTTCCAGCCGGTGCATCGCGGCGGTTTCCTCGCGCGAACCGTTTTCCCAGACATCGAGCTGGGCGCGGATCTCGTCGGCGGGGGCGTCGCGCATCAGCTTGCCCACGAAATGGATCTGCCGGCGGCGGCCTTCGCGGCCGGTCGTGCGCTGCGCCATGCGGATCGCCTCATAGAGGCGTTCGGCCAGCGGTAGCTGCTTGAGGCGTTCGGGGGACAGTTCGATCAGCTGTTTGCCCAGGTCCAGCAAGGCGTGCATTTCACGCTTGACCTGAGACTTGCTGGGACGGTCGTAGCCGTTTTCATCGTAACCGTCGTCGACGGATTCTTCTTCAGTATGGGAATTCATGGAAAACTGCGCGTTGACAGACTTGGCTATGATAACCGTCTCTGCAAATTGGACAGCAATGGTTAAATCCTCCTCATCCTTGCCGCTGGCGGCGAATCACGCGCGTTTTTCCGAACTCGTCGAACAAACCCTCGCCTATGCGCGCCAGATCGGCGCCTCGGACGCCGCGGCGGAAGTCTCGGAAAGCCTGGGCCTGTCGGTCTCGGTCCGAAAGAACGACATCGAAACCGTTGAGCAGACGCGCGACCGTTCGCTGGACCTGACGGTCTACGCCGGCCAGAGCCGTGGGTCCGCCTCGACCTCTGATTTTTCTGAAGCGGCCCTGCGCCAGACGGTCGAAGCCGCCTGGCACATCGCTCGCCATACCGCCGCCGACCCGGCCGCCGGGCTGCCCGACGCCGACCAGTTGGCCACCGAATTCCCCGACCTGGACCTGCACCGCGCCTGGAGCGTGTCCACCGAAGAGGCGGCCGAACTTGCATTGCGCGCCGAACGCGCCGCGCGCGACGTCGATTCGCGCATCACCAATACCGACGGCGCCTCCGTGGGCACCTACGAAGGCCAGTTCGTGATGGGCAATACCCGGGGCTTCATGGGCGGCTACCCGTATTCGCGCCACAGCCTGTCCGTGGCGCCCATCGCGGGCCGCGGCAACGGCATGCAGCGCGATTACTGGTACACCTCGGAACGCGATCCAGCCAAGCTGGCGTCGCCCGAGGCCATCGGCCGCTATGCCGCCGAGCGCACGCTAAGCCGCCTGTCGGCCCGCCGCATCCGTACCGGCAAGTTTCCTGTCTTGTTCGAAGCACCGCTGGCGCTGGGGCTGGTCGGCGCACTGACCCAGGCGGTCAATGGCGGCGCGCTCTATCGCAAGGCCAGCTTCCTGGTGGACTCGCTGGGCAAGCCAATCTTCCCCAAGCACATCAACCTGACCGAAGACCCCCACATCCCCGGTGGCATGGGCAGCTCGCCGTTCGACGACGAAGGCGTGCGCACGCGCCACCGCAACGTGGTGTCGGCCGGCGTGCTGGAAGGCTATTTCCTGTCTTCCTACACGGCCCGCAAGCTGGGCATGACCACCACCGGCAACGCTGGCGGCTCGCACAACCTGGTGTTCAGCTCCACGCTGACCAAGCGCGGCGACAACTTCGAAGCCATGCTGAAGAAGCTGGGCACGGGCTTCCTCGTCACCGAACTGATCGGCCAGGGCGTCAACTACGTGACGGGCGATTATTCGCGCGGCGCGTTTGGCTATTGGGTCGAAAACGGCAAGATCCAGCATGCCGTCCAGGAAATCACCATCGCAGGCAACCTGGCCGACATGTTCCAGCAGATCGTGGCCGTGGGCGCGGACACCATTTCGCGCGGCACCAAGACCACGGGTTCGATCCTGATCGAGCAAATGGCCATCGCGGGCACCTGATCCCGCCCGACGCGCGGCGGCTCCCGC
>NZ_JBHFII010000034.1:40063-45596 GCF_057334215.1 Achromobacter maghribensis
GCGCCTCTTCGCGTTTCGCCGTCTTTGCATTCCCTTACCGGCTCGGGAATTCCTCTAGCGATTCCCGGCCCCGCCAGCGTGTAATATCCGGCGGGTATTGCTCGAAGTCCCGGGTGTTGCTGTAAGGAGCAAAGAGAGATGCAACGACGTTCATTCTTGAAGCACGCCGGACTCGGCGCCGTCGCCACCGGAGCCGCCGTCAGCGCGCCTGCGTTCGCGCAGGATATGCCGTCCCTGAGCTGGCGCCTGTCGTCTGCTTTCCCCGCCGCCCTGGACCTGCGTATCGGCGCCGGCGAACATTTCTGCAAAATCGTCTCGGAAGCGACGGGCGGCAAGTTCAACATCCGCCACTACCCCGAAGGCGAGATCGCGCCGGCATCCGACTTGCTGGAAGCCGTCTCCACCAACAAGGTGGAATGCGGCCATGGCTCGTCCCGCTTCCTCTTCGCCAAGAATCCCGCCTTCTGCTTTGACGCCGCCGTGCCCTTCGGGTTGAACGCGCGCCAGATGAACGCCTGGATGAACGAAGGCGAGGGCTTGCGCCTGACCCGCGAGCTCTTCAAGCCCGAAAAGATCATCAACTTCCCGCTGGGCAACACCGGCGCGCAGATGGGCGGCTGGTACACCCGTGAAATCAAGCGGCTGGCCGACCTGAAAGACCTGAAAATGCGGGTCGGCGGCCTGGCCGCCAATGTGCTCGGGCGCATGGGCGTGTCGCCGCAGCCGGCCGACCCGGCCAAGCCGTTGGCCGAGGCCTTCGAAAAAGACGGTCTGCAAGCCGTGGCCGGCGCGGGCGCCTATGACGACGACAAGCTGGGCCTGAATAAAGTAGCTAAGTATTACTACGCACCCGGCTGGTGGGCGGCCGGCGAACAGCTGTCGCTCTATATCAATGACGAGGCCTGGAACAAGCTGCCCAAGCATTACCAGGCGGTGGTGCAGGCCGCCGCGCTGGCCGCGCATGTCTCCTTGACCTCGCGCTACGACGCCCGCAATCCCGCCGCGCTGGCGCAATTGGCGGCAAATGGCACGCAAGTGCGCGCGTTTCCCCGCTCCATCATGGACGTGGCCTTCGAGACCACGCAGCAGGCATACCAGGACTTGGCGGCCAAAGACCCGAAGTTCAAGGCCATACACGACAGTTACATGGGCTTTCGCGACAGCGAGATGCCGTGGTTCCGCTTGACCGAAAACGCTTACGACCAGTACCTGGGCGTGGCGCTGTCGGGCAGGTAGCAGGGAGGTTCGCCGCAGCCTGAACGGCATTCGGCGAAGCGTAGGGTTTTTGCTAGTAATACCGCGTTTTTTACAAAAAAATGGGCGGTTTTGGGGCTTTTCTCGAACCACATTCGAGTTTCGGCCTGATACAAAGGAGTAATATCCCGGGTCTTGACGCGCAATCATGACGCCTTTAGGCGGCATAAGACGTCAATCCGGCGGGATTACACCAGCCCGGATTACCAATATTCCGAGACAGACTTTAAGGTGGTATCAACCATGCAATCCAAGACCAAGAAGCTGCTGGCCGCGCTGATCGCCGCCGGTATCGTCCCGGCTGCGAACGCGGCTGACATCAAGCTGGGTGTGGCGGAAGCCCTGTCCGGCGGCGCCGCTCAGTACGGCGTCTCGATCCGCAACGGTTTCCAGCTTGCCGCTGATGAAATCAATGCTGCGGGCGGTATCAACGGCAACAAGCTCGTGCTGGTGGTCGAGGACGAACAAGGCAAGAAAGAAGAAGCCATCAACGTCTTCAAGAAACTGATCTTCAAGGACAACGTCCTGATGGTCTTCGGCCCGACGCTGTCGAACTCGGCCCAAGCCGCCGACCCGATCGCCCAAGCCGCCAAGACGGTTGCCTTCGGCACGTCCAATACCGCCGACGGCATCACGTCCATCGGCAACTATGTGTTCCGCAACTCGGTCACCGAAGCCGACGTGCTGCCGGCCACCATCTCCACCGTCAAGGCCAAGACCGGCCTGAAGAACGTGGCGGTGCTCTACGGCAACGACGACGTCTTCACCAAGAGCGGCTACGACAACTTCAAGAAGGCCCTGGCAGACCAGAAGATCCCGGTCACCACGACCGAAACGTTCGCCAAGGGCGACGTGGACTTCAAGGCCCAGCTGACCAAGATCAAGGGCACCAACCCCGACGCCATCGTGCTGTCCGCACTGCTGGCCGAAGGTGCCCCGATCATGGTGCAGGCCCGCCAACTGGGTCTGAACGTGCCGGTCATCGGCGGCAACGGCATGAACTCCGTCAAGATTTTCGACCTGGCCCCCGGCGGCGCATCGAACAATCTGTGGATCGGCAGCCCGTGGTCGATCGAGAACAAGGCCCCCGAGAACGTCAAGTTCATTGGTGCCTACAAGGCCAAGTTCAATGGTTCGCCCGACCAGTTCGCCGCCCAGTCGTATGACGCCATGTACATCGTGGCCCAGGCGCTGAAGAACACCAAGCTGACAGGCGAACTGCCCAAGGACCGCGCTGCCCTGCGCGACGCCCTGCCTTCCGTGACCTGGACCGGCGCCACCGGCGCGTTCAAGTTCCGTCAAGCCAACGACCGTGCCGGCAAACCCGCCGGCTACGACGCCGACCAGGCGCCGATCGTCAGCGTGACCAAGGACGGCAAGTACGTCATCGAGAAGTAAGCAGTACGCATCCCCGCGCGGGGGGATGCGCCTTGCGGACGGCCCGGCTGTCCGCAAGGCGCTTTTTATCGTAGGGCCGTCCCAAGACAAAAATGGCCTCCCTCGGGAGAGCTAGACCACGCAGCGGGCGCGTGGAGGCCCTCATAGATCTGGAAAGTCCCATCATGTTCGAACAACAATTCGTCAATGCCTTGTCGCTGGGCTGTGTGTATGCACTGTTCGCGCTGGGCTTCACGCTGATCTTCGGCGTGCTCGGGGTGATCAACCTGGCGCACGGCGCCGTCTTCATGGTTGGCGCCTACGCGGCACTGTTCGTCGTTCAGCAATTCGGCCTGCCCCTGTGGGGTGCGCTGATGGTCGCGTTCTTCGTGGCTGGCTTCACCGGGGTCATCGTCGACTACCTGGTGCTCAAGCCCCTGCGCAAGCGCAACGCGCCGCACTTGATCCCCATGATCGCCACGATTGGCGTGGGCATCATCCTGAACAATGGCGCCCAAAGCATTTTCGGCGCCAGCAACCTGCGCTTCCCGCACGGCACCGTGCCCGAGGAAGTCATCGAAGTCGCCGGCCTGCACCTGACGGTCATCGAACTCGGCATCATCTTCCTGTCGTTCGCGCTGATGGCCGTGCTGATGTATGTCATGCGCCGCACGCAGTTCGGCCGCGCGCTGCGCGCCATCGCCGAATCGCCCAAAGCCGCCTGGCTGCTGGGTATCAACGTCGAAAAACTATTCGTCACCACCTCGTTCGCCGCGGCTGCCCTGGGTGGCGTGGCCGGCGTGCTGATCGGGCTGTATTCCAACGCGCTATTCCCGCTGATGGGCCAGCCGATGCTGCACAAAGGCATCGCGGTCATCATCCTGGGGGGCATGGGCGACATCCGCGGTGCCATGCTGGGCGGACTTTTCCTGGGCTTCGCCGAGGTGCTGTCCGTCGCGTACGTCGGCTCCACCATGCGCGATGCGGTGGCTTTCGGCCTGCTGTTCCTGATCCTGCTGGTGCGCCCGCAAGGTCTGTTCGGCAAAGTGGTTCAACGCAAGGCTTAAAGAATGAGCGGATTCGAAAACTTCTGGGCCATCTACGGCAACCTGGTGCTTACGCTGGGCACCAACGCCTTGCTGGCCCTCTCCATCTGGCTGACCCTGGCTTGCGGCATGCTTGCCATGGCAAACGCCGCTTTCATGGGCATCGGGGCTTACACCGCCGCGCTGCTCACCATGAACTACGACGCGCCGTTCTCGGTTGCACTGGCCGGGGGCATGGCGGCGCCAGCTCTGGTCGCGGCGCTGATCGGCTTGCCGACCTTGCGCTTGTCCGGGGTCTATCTGGCCATGGCCACGCTGGGCTTCGGTGAAGTCGTTCGCGTGACCATCCTGAACACCGAGTCCCTGACCGGCGGCGCGCTGGGCCTGAACGGCATCCCGCAGCTGACGCAGTGGTGGCATGTGGTGGTGGCGGTCGTCATTGTCCTGTTCGTGCTGTGGCGCGTTCGCGCGTCCAAGATCGGCCGCTCGTTCGACGCCATTCGCGGCGACGAAACGGCCGCGGGCCTGATGGGCATCGACGTGCGCGCCAACAAAATGCTGGCCTTCGTGGCGGGCGCGATGATCGCCGGCCTGGCCGGCGCCCTGAACGCGCACCTGACCTTCTTCATCGGCCCCAACGAATACGGTTTCGACCGTGGCGTTGAAATCCTGACCATGGCCATCCTGGGCGGCATCGGCGGCCTGGCCGGTCCGGTACTGGGCAGCTTCATCATTACGGTGCTGCCCGAGCTGCTGCGCGGCTTCGCGGATTTGCGCCTGATCGCGAACGGAGTGATTCTGGTGGTGATTGTGTTGTTCCTGCCGCAAGGCATCTGGGATCCGGCGCGCTTCAAGCGCTGGATGCGTCAAGGCCAGGGCGGCCAGGGAGGCAAGCGCCATGCTTGAACTGTCCTCCGTCTCCAAGAGCTTTGGCGGCCTGCATGTGCTGCATGACGTCAGTCTGTCCGTGCCCGAAGGCGCGATCTTCGGCCTGATCGGCCCCAACGGCGCCGGCAAGACCACGGTGTTCAACCTGATCACCGGCCTGTTGCCACCCAGCGGCGGCACGATCACGTTCAACGGCGAAAGCGTCCTGGCCAAGAAGCCGCACAGCATCACGCGCATGGGCATTGCCCGCACGTTCCAGAACATTCGTCTCTTTAAAGAGATGACGCTGCTGGAAAACGTGGTGGTCGGCGCCTACCGCCACATGAACTACGGCTTTCCCAGCCTGCTGCTGGGCCTGCCGGGCTACCGCGAGCACGAAAAGCGCGCCCGCGAGCGCGCGCACGAACTGCTGACGTGGATGCGCCTGGATCACAAGGCCAACGATCTGGCCGACAACCTGTCCTACGGCGAGCAGCGCCGCCTGGAGCTGGCGCGCGCGCTGGCCACCGAGCCAAAGCTGTTGCTGCTGGACGAGCCGGTCGCGGGCATGAATACCGGCGAACGCGCCGAACTCATGCGCGAGATCCTCGCCATTCGCGACCGTGGCTACACCATCCTGATGATCGAGCACGACATGCGCTTCGTCATGGGCTTGTGCGAGCGCATCGCGGTGCTGAACTTCGGCAAGATCATCGCTTGCGGCGGTCCCGAAGAGATCCGCAACAACGAGCAGGTCATCGAGGCCTATCTGGGCCGCGAAGACGACGAAGACACCGAACAAGCGGAGGCTGCACGATGAGTCGCCGGGCCGCTCCCAAGACGAATACCGTAGCGCATTGCGCGGAGGCTGCACGATGAGCGCGATGCTGGAAGTCCGCGGACTCGAGGTCAACTACGGCCATATCGAAGCCGTCCGCGGCATCGACCTGGACCTGAACGCCAACGAAATCACCGCCCTGGTGGGGGCC
>NZ_JBHFII010000034.1:45651-65213 GCF_057334215.1 Achromobacter maghribensis
CCGGCAAATCGACCACGCTGCTGGCGCTGTCGGGCCTGCTGCCCAAGGCGCGCGGCCGTATCCTGTTCGAAGGCGAAGACGTCACCAACCTGCCGCCACACCAGCTCGTGTCGCGCGGCATCGTGCAGGTGCCGGAAGGCCGGGCCATCCTCACCACCATGACGGTGCTGGAAAACCTTGAGCTGGGCGCCTATCGCCGGGGGCTGAAGAACGTGGATTCCGACCTGGAATACGTGTTCAACCTGTTCCCGCGCCTGAAAGAACGGATCACCGGTATCGCGGGCAACCTGTCGGGCGGCGAACAGCAGATGCTGGCCATCGGCCGGGCCTTGATGGCTAAGCCGCGCCTGTTGTTGCTGGACGAGCCGTCGATGGGCCTGGCGCCGATCGTCGTGCAGGAAATCTTCCGGTCTCTGCGCGCCATCAACGCCGATGGCCTGACCCTGTTCCTGGTGGAGCAGAACGTGCGCCAGGCGTTGAAGATCGCGCAAAACGGCTACGTGCTGGAAAACGGCGCCATGGCGCTGACGGGCACGGGCCGCGAACTGCTGGGTCACCCGCGCGTGCTGGAAGCCTACCTGGGCGCGTGATCGCGCCCACTCGCCGGGGATTCGTCCCCGGATTTCCTTGTGCGCTGGCTGCAACATCGCTTGCGGCCAGCTGCCACCTGAATTCTTTTCGCTTGCCCATTTTTTGAGCAGCCGTGTTAGAATTTCAGGCTTTCCCTCATTTTGACTATTGCACGGGCGGGTAATAACGCTTAGGCGGGACGTCGATAAAGGCAAAATCCCCGAACTGAAATCCGTGAATTATTCATTGGTTTCTCTTCATCAGGATCCAGGTTTTGCCCAGTCTGGGAAAGAACACTGGCTAGACGTTCTAGTCAGCAAGAACTTTTTATTCTTAGGAACCATCATGAAGACCTTTGTGGCCAAGCCGCATGAAGTCCAACGTGACTGGTTTGTGATCGACGCCAAGGGCAAAGTCCTCGGTCGTGTGGCCAGCGAAGTCGCACGTCGTCTGCGTGGCAAGCACAAACCTGAATTCACGCCGCACGTTGATACGGGCGATTACATCGTCATCATCAACGCTTCCGATATCGTCGTTACCGGTACCAAGGCGAAGGACAAGAAGTACTTCCGCCACACCACGTACCCGGGCGGTATCCGCGAAACGAACTTCGAGAAAATGCAAGAGCGTTTTCCCGGTCGCGCCATTCAGAAGGCCGTCAAGGGCATGCTGCCCAAGGGTCCTCTGGGCTACGCCATGATCAAGAAGCTGAAGGTCTATGCTGGTGCCGAGCACCCGCACACCGCCCAGCAGCCCAAGACGCTGGATATCTAAGGAAACGCCATGATCGGTAACTGGAATTACGGAACCGGCCGTCGCAAAACTTCGGTGGCTCGCGTTTTCATCAAGAAGGGCACGGGTAAGATCGTTGTCAACGGCAAGCCCGTCGACGACTTCTTCGCCCGCGAAACTGGTCGCATGATCGTGCGCCAACCGCTGGAACTGACCGGCCACCTGGAATCGTTCGACATCAAAGTCAACGTCCATGGCGGCGGCGAAACCGGCCAGGCTGGCGCAGTCCGTCACGGCATCACGCGTGCCCTGATCGACTACGACGCGACCCTGAAGCCCGCACTGTCGCAAGCTGGCTTTGTGACCCGCGATGCCCGCGAAGTCGAACGTAAGAAGGTCGGCTTCCGCAAGGCACGTCGTCGCAAGCAGTTCAGCAAGCGTTAATGTTGCTGCAAAAAACCCGCTTCGGCGGGTTTTTTGTTTTTGGGCGACCACGCTCCATGGCGCCTTGCGGTGACTACCAGCTTGACCTCGATTCTCGCTTCCATTTATACGATGATATTCGTATAATAATTTTCGGGAGCGGAAGATGGCGCAGCCGCACGGGTTCAAGGCAGTCAGGGCCGCAGTCGTTGCAGCCCTGCTCGAGGGCACCTATCAGCACGAAGCCCGCCGTCACGTCGACGTGAAGAATCTGCTGGCCACAGGCGAGGTTTCCGCTGTCGACCTGGCTGACCTCCTGCGGCGCAGCGACGGGGCAGGCGACACACGCAGCCCGTTGCATGGCGGCCTGAACATCGATTGCCACATCATCCGGGCCAGCGGCTGGTACGTGAAGTTCTACTTCATCGACTCCGTCACCATCTTCATCAGTGTCCACCGTTGAGGGCGTCATGAAAATTTTCCAGGAAGGCGATCGTAGCCAGGCGTTCTGCCACGATTGCGCCGCGTTGGTCTCGACGGCGTTCGTTCGTCGCGACGTTCCGTTCAGTGACGGATCGGGCACGGTCAGGAATATCCTGGTCGGCGTTTGCAGCCAATGCGGCGGCACGGTGTCCATTCCCGCACAGTCCACCCCCGCCATCAGCAAGGCGCGCAAGCAAGCGCTGGAGTCCATTGAAACGAACCTGCCTGCGGTATACGTGGATATCCTGGACTACGCGGTGCATACGATTGATCACCGCGCCTCCACTGATTTCCGGCGGGTACTGCTGACTTATTTCATGCACAAGGCGGCGAACGATGCGGGTGCCCCTGAGTTGTTGAGGGCCGCATTCGAGCGGGCAGTGGCTACGTTTCCCGAAAAGCGCGGCGCGCCGCGCCGTCGCCTGTCGATGAAGGTGCCCGCTAGAGTCACGGAAGACATCCGCAGGTTGGAAGCGAGCACGTCGCTGAACAAGACGGATCTGATCAAGTCCGTAGTGTTCGATATCCAGAACAAAGTGCTGGAGCGGCCATCCCCGCGGTTGCTTGAAGAGTTGAGGGCGCTGTCGGCCATTTCGGCATAGTGGCGCCAGGCGGCGCCACCTTTCCGGCGCGGAACTTCGCGCCTGTCTATCGGTCGGATGAAATCAGGTTGCCGGGGCGGTTCTGCCGGTGGTGAGGCAACCCTGTATCCTCCGGGCGATACAATCTGTTTTCGTCCTACGAAGAGTTCATATCCATCATGGCCCAAGCATCGAACACCCGTATCAAGGTTGGTATCGTCGGCGGCACCGGTTATACCGGCGTCGAGCTGCTGCGCTTGCTGTCGCAGCATCCCAATGTGGAATTGACCGCCATCACGTCCCGCAAGGAAGACGGGCTGCCGGTGGCTGATATGTATCCGAACCTGCGCGGCCGCGTGAACCTGGCCTTTTCGGCGCCGGAAAAAGCGTCGCTGACCGACTGCGACGTGGTGTTCTTCGCGACGCCGCACGGCGTGGCGATGGCGCAGGCTCAGGAACTGATTTCCGCGGGCACCCGCGTCATCGATCTGGCCGCCGATTTCCGCTTGCAGGACATCCCGACCTTCGAGCGCTGGTACAAGATTCCCCACACCTGCCCGGACATCCTGGCCGAATCCCAGTATGGCCTGGTGGAACTCAACCGCGAAGCCATCTCCAAGGCACGCGTCATTGGCAACCCCGGCTGCTATCCCACCACCGTGCTGCTGGGCCTGGCCCCGTTGCTGGAAGGCGGCAAGGCACTGGTCGATGCGCAAACCCTGATCGCCGACTGCAAGTCGGGCGTGTCTGGCGCTGGCCGCAAGGCGGAAGTGGGGTCGTTGTTCTCGGAAGCCTCGGATAACTTCAAGGCCTACGGCGTGGCCGGGCACCGCCATCATCCGGAAATCGTCGCTCAGCTGGAAAAGATCTCCGGCGGCAAGGTCGGCCTGACCTTCGTGCCGCACCTGGTGCCGATGATCCGCGGCATGTTCTCCACGATCTACGCCCGCATCCTGCCGGAAGCGCGCGATACGGACTTCCAGGCGTTGTTCGAGCAGCGTTACGCCGACGAGCCCTTCGTGGACGTGATGCCGGCCGGCAGCCTGCCTGAAACCCGTTCGGTGCGCGCGTCGAACAACCTGCGCATCGCGCTGAGCCGCCCCGGCAATGGCGACCAGCTGATCGTTCTGGTCGTGCAAGACAACCTGGTCAAGGGCGCCGCGGGCCAGGCGGTCCAAAACATGAACCTGATGTTCGGGGTGCCGGAATCGACCGGGCTGGATCAGGTCGCGATCCTGCCCTGATGCCTGGATCGGGCAGCCGGCCCTGGCCGCTGCTCCTCGACGCGCTTTATGTCAGCTGACTCTCCCGCCACCCCGCAGTCCCGCCCCGCCGGCGGGCTGCTGCGCGTGGCGGCCGGATTGCTGATCGGCGTGTTGCTGGGCGGCGTCGCGGGGTATTTCCATGCCCAGCGGCAAGCCCTGCCGCAGGATGCCGTCGTGATCAGCGCGGCCCAAGCCGAGGTCCAGCAAGAGGCCATGCGCCAGCAGGCCGCACAGCTACGCTACACGCAGGGCCAGCTGGATACCGCGGACGGCGAACTCGTCATCGAGCGCGCGGCCCGCGAAGAACTTGAAACGCAACTGCGCACCGTGCAGGCCGAAGTCGGCCGGGTGCGCGACCAGTTGGCTTTCTACGAACAATTGCTGCCTCCGGGCCCGGAAGGTTCGGTGGATATCCGGGGGGTGCAGATCGACCGCGATGGCGGGGGCTTGCGCTACAAGGTGCTGCTGATGCGCAGCGGGCGCAATGGCGGATCGCCGTTCGCGGGCGCGCTGCGGTTCCAGGCCACGGGCATCCTGAAGGGCGAAACCATGACCGTCGACCTGGCGCCCCTGCAAGTCAAAGCCGAAGCCGGGCCGGTCACCGCCACGGGTGAATCCACCACGGCGGCGTCCCTGGCCCTGCAATTCGATCAATATCAGCGCAGCCAGGGCTTGTTGGCCGTGCCCGAGGGATTTGTCCCCGAAAGCGTCACGGTCAGTGTGCTGGAAGGGGATACCGTCCGGGCATCGCGCAGTATCAAACTGGAACTTTGAGTCTAGTCAAGCCCTGGGCTATAGTGACACTATGCGAGCGCCGTTGCCGCTCACCGAAATATGGCCGATCCGGCCAGGAGTGAACCATGAATGCAGTAACCGAAACCGTCGACCTTCAGGCCGCCCCGCCTGCTCCCTTGGTATTTACTGACTCGGCCGCCGCCAAAGTGAAGGACCTGTTGGCCGAAGAGGGCAACCCCGAGCTGAAGCTGCGCGTGTTTGTCCAGGGTGGCGGCTGTTCGGGCTTCCAGTACGGCTTCACGTTCGACGAAGTCGTGAACGAAGACGACACCGTGCTGGACAAGGCCGGTGTTCAATTGCTGGTTGATCCGATGAGCTTCCAGTATCTGGTCGGCGCCGAGATCGACTACAAGGAAGACCTGGAAGGCGCGCAGTTCGTCATCCGCAATCCCAACGCCAGCACCACTTGCGGCTGCGGTTCCTCGTTCTCGGTGTAATCGCCGAAGCAGGACAATAAAAAGCCCTTCGGCGTGCCGAAGGGCTTTTTGCATGGGCCACGCCTCGCGGCCTCGCGTCAAGCGGGATAGAGCGCGCCCAGGATCCGGGCGCCCCGGGCCCCGGTGACGGCCGGCAAGCCGGCGGGTCGTCGTTCCACAAAGGCCTGCGCCAGCCAGGCAAACGCCAGGGCCTCGACCTGCTGTGCAGGCACGCCCAGCACGTCCGTCGGCTGCACCGGGCGCTGCAGGCAGTAGGCCAGTTCCCGCATCAGCCCGGCGTTGTAGGCGCCGCCACCGCACACGAATACCTCTTGCGTGCCCGCAGCCGCCGCGTCGATGGCGTTGGCGACGGTCCTGGCGGTGAGGCGTTGCAACGTCGCCTGCACGTCCTGAGGGGCGGGTTTGGGGCCGTCGAACGCCGCCAGGCGATCGTCCAGCCATTGCAGGTTGAACAGGTCGCGGCCGGTTGACTTGGGGGGCGGCAGCGCGAACCAGGGCTCGCTGGCGATCAGTTGCTCCAGCAGCGGCGCCACCACCTGGCCCGTGGCCGCCCAGCGGCCGCCAGCATCATAGGGCTGCCCCAGATGGCGCTGGCACCACGCGTCCAGGAACACGTTGGCCGGACCCGTATCGAAGCCTCGGGCCGGTTGGCCGGGCGCCAGCAGCGTCACGTTGGCGATGCCGCCCAGGTTGAGTACCGCGCGGCCATGCGCGGCGCCGAAGATCGCGGCATGGAACGGCGGCACCAGCGGCGCGCCCTGGCCCCCGGCGGCCACGTCGCGGCTGCGAAAGTCCGCCACCACGTCGATGCCGGTCAATTCCGCCAGCAGGGCGGGGGCGTTGAGTTGCACGGTATAGCCGCTGTCCGGCCGGTGGCGCACCGTCTGGCCGTGCGCGCCAATGGCGGTCACGGCGCTGGCCGAGACGCCTGCGTCCCGCAGCAGGGCGGCGACCGCCTGGGCATACAGCCGCGCCAACGCGTTCGCCGCCAGGGCGGCGCGCGCCAACTCGTCGTCGCCAGCCAGGTTCAGCGCCAGCAGTTCGCGGCGCAGGTTCTCGGGCATGGGCAGGCTGGCGCTGGCCAGCACCTGCGGCGCCTGGTCAGCGTCCAGGCGCACAAGCACCCCGTCGACGCCGTCGACGCTGGTGCCGGACATCAAGCCGATATAGAGGGCGGGGTTGCCCTGCGGGCGGGGTGCGGAGGAATTCACGGGCGCCTCGGAAAGAAGAAAGGCGGCCGGCAGAATCTGCGCGGGCCGCCTCTTGGGACGTTTTGTTGCGGCGGGCCGGTTAGCGGCTGGCCACGTTGGTCAGGGCGTCAGGCAGCGTCTGCTGGAACTCGGTCAGCAGCTGGATCTGTTGCTTGTACGGCGCCACGGCCTGGTTGAACGCGCGCACTTCTGCGGGTTCCAGGGCGCGGGCAACGGGCAGGTCGACCGACAGCGGGTCGATCGGCTGATTGTCCACGCGGAACTCGTAGTGCAGGTGCGGGCCGGTGGCCCAGCCGGTGGACCCCACATAGCCCAGCAACTGGCCTTGCGAGATCTTCGAGCCCTTGGTGACGCCTGCGGCGATGCGGCTTTGGTGGGCATACAGCGTCGAGTACTTGCCGTGATGCTTCACGATGACCACGTTGCCGTAGCCGTTCTGCCAGCCCGAGAATTCGACCGTGCCGTCCGCCGTGGAGTGGATCGGCGTGCCCGAAGGCGCGGCGTAGTCCACGCCCTTGTGGCCCGTCCACGTCTTGTGGATGGGATGCATGCGCATGCCGAACGTCGAGCTGATGCGGCTGAACTTCAGGGCGGTGCGCAGGAATGCGCCGCGCAGGCTGGTGCCATCGAAGTCGTAGTACGAACCGCTTTTCTCGTCGGGGCTGAACCAGACGGCGCTGTAGGTCTTGCCGCCGTTGATGAATTCCAGGGCCAGCACGCGGCCAGCGCCAGCGTAGCGGCCGTCGTGCGAGCGCACTTCGTAGACCACGCGGAATTGGTCGCCCTGGCGCAGGTCGCGCAGGAAGTCGATCTTGGCGCTGAGGATGTCGGCCATCTGCATGGTGACCGAATCCGGGATGCCGGCGGCGTCCGTGGCGCCGAACAGCGACGACTTGATCGTGCCCACGGCGACGCGTGTCTGGCGGTCGGTGCTTTCGGTGACTTCCTCGGCTTTGTAGCTGTCGCCGGACGGCGCGACGTGCAGCATGCGCGTCACGACCTGGCCGTCGGATTCATTGCCGGGGGTGTGGATGTAGCGCAGCCAGATCAGGTTGCCCTGATCGTCCGTCGCGGCCTGGACGGAGCGGCCCGGGTACAGCTTGTAGATGCTGCGGGCGCTGGCTTCATGCGTCAGGAAGGTCTGCAGGTTCGGGGCGTCCAGCTCCAGGCGTTGCAGCACGGCGGCCAGCGTGTCGCCGGCACGGATGCGGGTTTCGCTGATGTACGGCGCGGCGCTGGGGCTGCTGACTTCGACTTGTTCGGCGGTCAGCGGCAGAACGCTCTGGATGATGCGGGACGGGGGGAGTTCGGTGCGGTCGGGTTGCTGCACCATGCCGAGGGCGGCGGCGCCAGCAAACAGACCAATAGCGGTGACGAGAAGAGTGCGGCGGAAAAGTCCCGAGCGATGGGGCTTGGGCTCAACGGGCGCAAACAGGGCAGCAACTTTGCGCTTGATGCTACTCGCCAGTTCGTGGAGGCCACGATTCATCGTGAAGATACCCTCTCAGGTGGCTTGAGCTCGCAGGGTGCGCAATACGAACGGCCCTTGCGCGCCACGAAATCGGGGGCAGGGCTGCTGGCGCGGGCGCATCTTGTGAACAACGGGTGGTAGGCTGAACCGCAACTGCGAACTGCGTATAGATAGCAGTTGCGTATGATTGGGCGGTATCCTAGCTGATTCGGCTAGAATTTTCGATAGTTTTCGTCACTTTTTACACCTTTTTGTCGGCTGAAGCCGCGTTGGTCCCCCTGCCATGTCATCCTCCGAAGCCCCTATCACTCCCGAAGTCGAAGCCGATCTGCGTATAGCCAAGCGCGGTTGCGACGAGCTGCTGGTCGAGTCCGAGTTCGCCCGCAAGCTGGCCAAGAGCCGCGCGACCGGCGTGCCCCTGCGCATCAAGCTGGGGCTGGATCCCACCGCGCCGGACATCCACCTGGGTCACACCGTGGTGCTGAACAAGATGCGCCAGTTGCAGGATCTGGGCCATAACGTCATCTTCCTGATCGGCGATTTCACCTCCACGATCGGCGATCCCAGCGGCCGCAATAGCACCCGTCCCCCGCTGACGCGCGAGCAGATCGAGTCCAACGCCAAGACTTACTATGCGCAGGCCAGCCTGGTGCTGGATCCGGCCCGCACCGAGATCCGTTACAACTCCGAGTGGTGCGATCCGCTGGGTGCCCGCGGCATGATCCAGCTGGCGTCGCGTTACACCGTGGCCCGCATGATGGAGCGCGAGGATTTCACCAAGCGCTTCAAGGGCGGCATCCCGATTTCGGTGCACGAATTCCTGTATCCGCTGATGCAGGGATATGACTCGGTGGCGCTGAAGTCCGATCTGGAGCTGGGGGGCACCGATCAGAAGTTCAACCTGCTGGTCGGGCGCGAGCTGCAAAAGGAGTATGGCCAAGAGCCGCAGTGCATTTTGACGATGCCGCTGCTGGTGGGCACGGACGGGGTCGAGAAGATGTCCAAGTCGAAGGGCAACTACATCGGCATTTCGGAGTCGCCCGATTCGATGTTCGGCAAGCTCATGTCGATTTCCGACACGCTGATGTGGCGCTACTTCGAGCTGCTGTCGTTCCGGTCCCTGGAAGACATCGCGGCCCTCAAGCAAGAGACCGATGGTGGGCGCAACCCGCGTGATGCCAAAGTCATGCTGGCTCAGGAAATCATCACGCGCTTCCATTCCGCCCGCGCGGCCGACGACGCACTGGCGTCCTTCGAGGCGCGCTTTCGCGACGGCGCCATCCCGGAAGACATGCCCGAGGTGAATATCGGCGGCGCGCCGGTGGGCATCCTGAAGCTGCTGCGCGAAGCCGGCCTGGTCGCATCGGGGGCCGAGGCGCAGCGCAATGTGGAGCAGGGCGGCGTGCGGGTCAACGGCGATCGGATCGAAGATAAATCGTTGCAATTGCCGGCCGGCACTTATGTGGTGCAGGTGGGCAAGCGCAAGTTCGCGCGTGTTAACTTGAACCCATAATTGCGAAGTTTTGATACGCTGAGGGTACAGGCAGGGGCGGCAAGCCTTTGCGGCACTTCAAGGAGCACGACATGAAACTTTCGAGTTTGTCTTTTTCCGATCACGAGTCGATTCCCGAACGCTACGCCTTCGGCAAAATCGATGCGCAATCGCACGTCGCGCTGGCAGACAACTACAACCCGCAGTTTTCGTGGGACGACGTCCCGCCGGGAACGCAGTCGTTTGCGTTGATCTGCCACGATCCGGACGTGCCCTCGCGGCCCGACGACGTCAACCAGGAAGGCCGCGAAGTCCCGGCCGACCTGCCCCGCGTGGACTTCTTCCACTGGGTGCTGGTGGACCTGGCTGCCGACATGCGCGAAATCGACGAAGGCGCCTTCTCCAACGGCATCACCCCGCGCGGCAAGGGTGGTCCGCTGGCGCCGATGGACGCGCGCCAGGGCATCAACTCGTATTCCTCGTGGTTCGCCAACGACCACGACATGAGCGGCGACTACTTCGGCTACGACGGCCCGTGCCCGCCCTGGAATGATTCGATCTTGCACCGTTACGTCTTCACGCTGTATGCGCTGGACGTGCATAGCCTGAACCTGAACGGGTCCTTCACCGGCGAGGACGCACTGCGCGCCATGCAGAAACACGTGCTGGCCCAGGCTTCCGTCACGGGCACCTACACGCTCAACCCGAAGCTGGCGCCCAAGCAGATCGGAACCACCGAGGCGTAGCGCCTGCCACGGGTACCGATCAAGAAGGGCCGCGATCGCGGCCCTTTTTACGTTCGCAGCGCCCGTCGCTCGGGCGTGCTTCGCATCAGGCGGCCGACCGCTTCAGGCGCAGCAGCGCCAGTCCGAAGGCGACGAAGATCGAACCGACAAGGCGGTTCAGCCAGACCACGATGCGCGGCTGGCGCAGCAGGCGACGGGCTCGGCGGGCCAGGGCGCCGTAGGTCAGCAGCGACACCAGCGACATGGCCATGAAGATGCCGGTCAGGATGAAGAATTGCGGCAGCAGCGGCTCGTGCGCGTTCAGGAATTGCGGGAACAGCGCGGTGAAGAACAGGATGGGCTTGGGATTCATGGCGGCCACGAACGTGGCTTCCAGGTACAGGCGGCCGGGCCGGCGCGGCGGGGCGCCGGTGGCGGCGTCTTCGGGCGGCGCGATGTGGGCGCGGCCCAGCAGGTGGCGCAGGCCGACGTAGATCAGGTAGGCGGCGCCGGCGATCTTCAGCGCCATGAACAGCATCGCGGAAGATTGCAGGACTACGCCCAGACCCAGCATCGCGGCGGCGGACAGCAGGAACAACCCGGTGACATTGCCCAGCGTGGACGGCACGACGGCGCGCACGCCGCCCGCTGCGCCATTGCGGATGGCAAGCATGGTGGCGGGGCCCGGGCTGATGACGCTGGCGGCGGCTACTAGCGAGTAGGTTATGAGGGTGGCGGTTTGCATGAAAGTTTCTCAAGTCGGATTGAGAGCGGTTTCCGGGCGCCGCGCGTTGGCGTGGTTTTCGTGCCCATCGCCGGTATTTTGCTCCGCTTCGACGCATTTTGGCGGCAATTGAATCCGCCTGACGCGGTAAACTATTCAGCATTCTTCGGGTTTACCCACCCGACACCGCTTTCTCCTCTCTTACCGCCTCAGGAATCCCCCGTCATGTTTGACCGCAACCTCACCTTGTCCAAGGCTGACCCGGACGTTTGGGCCGCCATCCAGAAGGAAGACGTTCGCCAAGAGCAGCACATCGAGCTGATCGCTTCGGAGAACTACGCCAGCCCGGCCGTCATGGAAGCCCAGGGCACGCAGCTCACGAACAAGTACGCCGAAGGCTATCCGGGCAAGCGCTACTACGGCGGTTGCGAGTACGTGGACGTGGTCGAGCAACTGGCTATCGACCGCCTGAAGCAGATTTTCGGCGCCGACGCCGCCAACGTGCAGCCCAACTCGGGTTCGCAGGCCAACCAGGGCGTGTACATGGCCGTGCTGAAGCCGGGCGACACCGTGCTGGGCATGAGCCTGGCCGAAGGCGGTCACCTGACGCACGGCGCATCGGTCAACGCATCGGGCAAGCTGTACAACTTCATCGCGTACGGCCTGGACGAAAACGAAGTCCTGAACTATGCGCAAGTCGAACAGCTGGCCCGCGAGCACAAGCCCAAGCTGATCGTCGCGGGCGCCTCGGCCTACGCCCTGCACATCGATTTCGAGCGCATGGCCCGCATCGCCCGTGAAAACGGCGCGCTGTTCATGGTCGACATCGCTCACTACGCGGGTCTGGTCGCCGGCGGCGCCTACCCCAACCCGGTTCCGCACGCCGACTTCGTCACGTCCACGACGCACAAGTCGCTGCGCGGCCCGCGCGGCGGCGTGATCATGATGAAGGCCGAATTCGAGAAGATCATCAACTCGGCGATCTTCCCCGGCATCCAGGGTGGCCCGCTGATGCACGTCATCGCCGGCAAGGCCGTGGCGTTCAAGGAAGCGCTGGAACCTGGTTTCAAGGATTACGCGCAGCAAGTGGTCAAGAACGCGAAGGTGCTGGCCGACACGCTGGTCAAGCGTGGCCTGCGCATCGTTTCCGGCCGCACCGAAAGCCACGTCATGCTGGTGGACCTGCGCGCCAAGGGCATTACGGGCAAGGAAGCGGAAGCCGTGCTGGGCCAGGCCCACATCACGGTCAACAAGAACGCCATCCCGAACGACCCGGAAAAGCCCTTCGTGACCAGCGGCATCCGCCTGGGCACGCCGGCCATGACCACCCGCGGTTTCACGGAAGCCGATGCCGAACTGACGGCCAACCTGATCGCCGACGTGCTGGACAATCCGCGTGATGAAGCCAACATCGCCGCCGTGCGTGCCCGCGTCAACGAACTGACGTCGCGCCTGCCGGTCTACGGCAAGAAGTAAAGCAGTATCCCCCCGGCCCCGAGGCTATCCGCCGTTGGGGCCACACCAAAGGGACGGCCCCGCCAGGCGCCGTCCCTTTGCTTTCCGGGCGGCAGGCGCTATCCTCGACCGGGCCTGTCCATGATATCGGGGACGAATTAGCCGTATTGGTGCCTCCCCGGGGGGCGCATCGTTACAATATGCTCAATTATTGCTATCCGTGCCTTTAGGGAACACACATGCGGTGTCCATTTTGCGGCAATGCCGAAACACAGGTCGTTGACAGCCGGATCTCGGAAGAGGGCGACGCCATCCGCCGCCGTCGCCGCTGCCTGTCCTGTGACAAGCGGTTCACCACCTATGAGCGGGTGGAGCTTGCCTTGCCTTCCGTGGTGAAGCGCAATGGCAGCCGCAGCGAGTACGATCCCGCCAAGTTGCGGGCCAGCCTGAGCCTGGCGCTGCGCAAGCGGCCCGTCAGCACCGAAGACGTGGATGCCGCCGTGGCCCGCATTGAAGAACAGCTGCTGGCGAGCGGACTGCGGGAAGTCCCCAGCGAACACATCGGCGAACTCGTCATGACCGAGCTGCGCAAGCTGGACAAGGTGGCCTACGTGCGTTTTGCGTCGGTCTACAAGAGCTTCGAGGACATCGGCGAATTCGTCGAGGCCATCCGGGAAATGCAGGGGCCCTTGCTGCCCGGCAAGCTGCGCAAGGAATAGCGCCGGCTGGATTCGGCATGACAAGATGAATGGCGGCGCTTCGGCGCCGTCATCGCATTGACGACGACCGCGCCAGGCTGGGTGTCTGGGACTGGAATTTGCGCCACACGCGGCGCATGTGCTGCGCCGAGCCAAAGCCGGATTTTTCCGCCACGCGCTCCAGGTCCAGCCGGGTTTCGCGCAGCATGTCGCGCGCCAGCGCGACGCGTATCTGATACAGGTAGTCCATCGGGGTGCAGCCCGCGTGTTCGCGGAACAGGCGCGCCAGATGGCGCGCGCTGGTATGCGCCTGATCCGCCAGCGACTGCGCGGACCACGGCGCGGCGGGGTTGCGCACGACGGCATCCTGCACGCGGTGCACGCCAGGATGCAGGTGGCTGCGGTGCTCCAGCCAGGGCGACAGCGTGGCGTCCGTGCCGGCCCGCCGCTGATAGACGACCATGTCGCGCGCCACCTCGCTGGCGGTGCGCGGTCCGCAGTGGCGCGCCACCATGTGCAGCGCCAGGTCGATGCCCGCCGTGATGCCGGCGCTGCTGACCAGGTTGCCGTCTTCGACGAAGATCCGGTTGTCGTGCACGCGGGCGGTCGGGTCGATGTCCGTCAACTGCGTCAGGCAGGAGTGGTGCGTGGTGCACTCGCGTTGCCGGGTCAAGCCGGCCGAGGCGGCGAACAACGCGCCGGCGCACACGGTCATCAGCGTGAAGCCGTCCGCCGGATGGCGGACCGCCAGCCAGTCGATGATGGCGTGGGCGTCGGGGCTATCCAGCCGGATGGGCTGGCCGACCACTCCGGAAATGATGACAAGCGCATGGGCGGGCAGCGCGCCCGGCAGTGGCCGTATATGGGCAAGGTGCAGCCCGGCGATGCCGCTTTCCACAACCTCGGAAGGGCCGCAGAAGTGCTGCTCGAACGTGCCGGGACAAAGCTTGTTGGCGACGCGGAAGGCTTCTGCGGGACCCGCCAGGTCCAGCAGGACGATGCCCCGCGACAGCACGAAGTACACGGGAATCATGGCGCCTTCCTGGTCCGGATCAGGCCGCCAGCGCGTCGGCGGCGCGCGTGACGCGGGCGAAGCGGCCTTGAAGCACCAGCTCGGTGTGATCGCGGATCTCGGCTGGCGTGTAGTGCCTGCCGGACAGGCTTTGCATGGCGAACGTCAGCGTAGCGTCGGTCGGGAAGACGACTTTGAAGCCCGCGTCGCTGGCGTGGCGCGACGTCGTTTCGCAGCATTGTTCGGTTCGGATGCCGCTGACGATGATGCCCTCGATGCCGTTTTCCCACAGCCAGTCATGCAGCGAGTGGCCATCCGCGCTTTCGGCGTACAGCGACGAGTGCACCGTTTTGTGGAACACGGCGGTGGGCGCGATGTGCAGTTCTTCCAGTGTCTTGACGTGGCCGGAGGCCAGCGAGAACGGATTGGCGGGGTCGGCCGACTTGCTGGTGTGGAACACCTGCAGGACGGGAATGCCTTGGGCGGACGCAGCGTCGATCAGCCCCTGGATCTGGGTCAGGAACGCCGGATATTCGGTTTCATCCCAAAACGGACGATGCCGGAAAGACTCTTGTACGTCGATGACGATCAGTGCTTGTTTCATGTTCCGGGCTCCAGGCCAAGGATTTCAAGGGGTGCAGCGCCATTCTGAAGCGAATTTCAGCCGCCCGCGAGATCGTCGAAAGACCTCGACCGGCCCAAAACGGACATGCAGGAAGCATACCCCTCCTGGTCAAGGCACGTTACGCCCTGCGCCGCGCCGCCGGACATACAATTCCTGCCATGACGACCGTAAGCCACCCTGACGATATCTTCTGGATGCGACGCGCCCTGGCGCTGGCAGAGAGCGTGCTGTTCACGACCGCGCCTAACCCAAGGGTCGGATGCGTCATCGTGCGCGACGGGCGAGTGCTGGGCGAAGGCGCGACGCAGCCGCCCGGCGGCCCGCACGCCGAAATTCGCGCGCTGCGCGACGCCCAGGCCCGGCAGGAACCCGTGGAAGGCGCGACGATGTACGTCACGCTGGAACCCTGCAGCCATTTCGGACGCACGCCGCCTTGCGTGGACGCCGTGCTGGCGGCAAAGCCTGCGCGAGTCGTCGTCGCCATTGGCGACCCCAATCCGCTCGTCAACGGACAGGGCCTGGCGCGCTTGCGTGACGCCGGTATCCAGGTCGTGACCGGCGTCTGCGCCGAGGAAGCCCTGGCGATCAATGTGGGGTTCATCTCGCGCATGAGCCGGTCGCTGCCCTGGGTGTGGATGAAGATGGCGGCGTCGCTGGACGGCCGCAGCGCGTTGCATAACGGCATGTCGCAGTGGATCACCGGTGCCGAGGCCCGGGCGGACGGCCATCATTGGCGTGCGCGCAGCTGCGTGGTGCTGACCGGCATGGGCACCGTATTGAAAGACGACCCGCAACTCAATGTGCGTGGCCTGGAAACGCCGCGCCAGCCGCGCAAGGCGGTAGTGGACGGCCGTTTCGAGATCCCGGAGGGCGCCCGGTTGTTTGATGGCGCGGAAGTGATCGTCTTTACCGCCCGAGAAGATGCCGCAAAGGCCGCGCGGCTGGCGGACAAGAATGCGCGCGTGGTGGTGCTGCCCGGGCAGGCGCCGGACCGCGTCGATCTGCCGGCCATGATGCGCTGGTTCGCCCAGGAACAGTTCAACGAAGTCCACGTCGAGGCGGGAGCGGGCCTGTCTGGCGCATTGGTTGCCGCGGGCTGCGTGGACGAACTGCTGCTGTATCTGGCGCCCGTGCTGCTGGGCGACGCGGCGGGCATGGTGCGCCTGCCCATGCTTGAGCACCTGGACGCCGCCCAGCGTTACGAATTCATCGACGCCGCGCGGCTGGGCGCGGACATGCGCCTGCGCGCCAGGGTGCCTGGCGCCTGGCGGCAATTGGCGCAGCGCGTGGCCTTGCCCGCTGACGCCTGAATCTTTCTTTTCACCCACTCGTTTCCACGCCCGCCGGTCTACCTTGGACCCGCGTGACGCCGCGTGGCACCGAGCGACGCCGCACGATGGCGCCGTGCGAAGACGCCCGCGCCGGCGTGGATGGCACGGCAGATGCTGGTACCTGCTGGTCCACCTTCTTGCTGAAGTTGCGTGTTTAAAAAGCGGCGCGCGTCGGGATGCGTGTTTTCCTCGTCGGCGGCAAGGCATGGTTTCTTGTCGATGACAACGCTTGCAGGAAGTATCCGTGCTTGCGCCATGGGTAATAGCACTCGCCATGCGCGGCTGCCAATTGTGCGATTGAAACCGCGGGAAATGCCTTTCTACAGGCCCTCGCGACGCATGCGTGGCGGCAATCGCATCAAGTTTGCGAGCGATTCGCGCATGACGTTTTCATCGCGAAAACCCTCATCACTATTTTCGGCGATGCGCCAAATGAATTGCCACAAAACGGTCAATTGGCTTTAGCATAGGCACATGACTTGGCGCTACGTGCTAACGGCGTTCACCGAACAGTGCTACGCGCCCTCGTCACCACGGATTCCCGTGCCGCGATATCGGCGCCTTTCACGACCGAACCGGCACGCTGCTGAACAAGTACGCCAAGGCGCTGTTCAGACCGTCCGCTGCCATCGCATAGCGGGCGCATCGGGTTTACGCCCGAATCATAAGAATCCACCGGGATATCGCTCATCCCTTCAAATGATTGCTGACCATTTCATGTGCGGCCGCACCATGCGTGCCGGCCATAGCAATATGCTGAAGGCTAGCGAGATAACTTATTCACGTAAGTTGCATTCCCTGACGGAACTTGTGTCCGCGGGATGCAGCCTAAATGGAAAGGGCCCCGATCGTGCTTCATGGTTGATGTGTGGCGAAAGCAACATAACACCGAGCCGCAAATGCTTATCGCTGGTTTGTCTAGTAAAGCGTAGGCACTGAGGCACAATGGGGACACGTAGGGACGTGCTGAATTTTTCGCGTGTTGTAGGAGGTTTCCGTGCAAAACATCGTCGAAGGCTTCAAGTCGCAGTATGCAAAAGAGCAGGAGTCAGAGCTTTCCCTTGAGGAATATCTGAACCTCGCTAAACGCGATCCCATGGCGTACGCCAGCCCCGCTGAGCGCATGCTGGCGGCGATCGGCGAACCCGAAATCGTGGATACGCGCAACGACCCACGTCTTTCCCGTTTGTTTTCCAACCGGACCATCCGGCGCTATCCGGCGTTCCAGGAGTTCTACGGCATGGAGGACGTGATCGGCCAGATCGTCGCGTTCTTCAAACACGCTGCCCAGGGGCTGGAAGAGCGCAAGCAAATCCTTTATCTGCTGGGGCCCGTGGGGGGCGGCAAGTCCTCCATCGCGGAACGTCTCAAAGCCTTGATGGAAAGCTATCCCATCTATGCCTTGAAGGGGTCGCCGGTCAACGAAACGCCTTTGGGGCTGTTTCATCCCGAACGCTTCGGCGACACGCTTGAAAAGGAATACGGCATTCCGCGGCGCTACCTGAGCGGCATCATGTCGCCCTGGGCCGTCAAGCGGCTGAAGGAATTCGACGGCGACATCTCGCAGTTCCGGGTCGTGCGCCTGAATCCGTCGGTGCTGCGCCAGATCGCCATCGCCAAGACCGAACCGGGCGATGAGAACAACCAGGACATTTCGTCGCTGGTCGGCAAGGTGGACATCCGCAAGCTGGACCGCCATTCGCAGGACGATCCGGACGCCTACAGCTATTCCGGCGGCTTGTGCCTGGCCAACCAGGGGCTGCTTGAGTTCGTGGAAATGTTCAAGGCCCCGATCAAGATGCTGCATCCGCTGTTGACGGCCACCCAGGAAGGCAACTTCAAGGGCACGGAGGGCTTCTCCGCGATTCCGTTCAACGGCGCGATCATGGCGCACTCGAACGAATCCGAATGGCAGACCTTCCGCAACAACAAGCACAACGAGGCGTTCCTTGACCGTATCTATATCGTCAAGGTGCCTTACTGCCTGCAGGTGTCCGAAGAAGTCCGCATCTACGAAAAGCTGCTGCATCACAGCTCGTTGTCGGCCGCCCCGTGCGCGCCGGGAACCCTGGACATGATGGCGCAGTTCTCGGTGCTGACCCGTCTGAAGGAACCCGAGAACTCCAGCATCTATTCGAAGCTGCGTGTCTACGACGGCGAAAGCCTGAAGGACGTGGACCCGAAGGCCAAGGCCTTGCAGGAATACAAGGACTACGCCGGCACGGACGAAGGCATGAACGGGGTGTCGACGCGTTTCGCGTACAAGATCCTGTCCAGCGTCTTCAACTACGACCAGACGGAAGTGGCCGCCAACCCGGTGCACCTGATGTATGTGCTTGAGCAGCGGATCGGCCGCGAGGACTACCCCGAGGAAATCCGCCGGCGCTACCTGGAGTTCATCAAGGGCTTCCTGGCACCGCGCTACGCGGAATTCATCGGCAAGGAAATCCAGACGGCATACCTGGAGTCGTACTCCGAGTATGGCCAGAACATCTTCGATCGCTACGTGACGTTTGCCGACTGCTGGATCCAGGACGAGGAATTCCGCGATCCTGAAACCGGTGAAAGCTTCGATCGCAGCGCCTTGAATGACGAACTGGAGAAGATCGAAAAGCCGGCTGGCATCGCCAACCCGAAGGACTTCCGCAACGAGATCGTGAACTTCGTGCTGCGGGCGCGCGCCAACAACAACGGCCGCAACCCGACCTGGACCAGCTATGAAAAGCTGCGCGAAGTGATCGAGAAGAAGATGTTCTCGAACACGGAAGATCTGCTGCCGGTGATTTCGTTCAATGCCAAGGCGTCGGCCGAGGACAAGTCGAAGCACCAGAGTTTCGTGGATCGCATGGTGGAAAAGGGGTACACGGAAAAGCAAGTCCGCCTGCTGTGCGAGTGGTATCTCCGTGTGAGGAAGTCTTCCTGAGCGAGGTGAATCATGAATTCACTGATCGATCGCCGTCTTAATGGGCGCAATAAAAGCGCCGTCAATCGCGAGCGCTTCTTGCGGCGCTACAAGGACCAGATCCGCAAGGCGGTTCACGGGATGATCCGCGACCGCTCGATTCAGGATATGGATCAAGGCGGAGAGATCAACCTGCCCGCCCGGGATATTTCCGAGCCGACATTCCGGCACGGATCGGGCGGCGACCGCGAGATGGTGCACCCTGGCAATCGTGAATTCGCCAAGGGCGACACCATCGACCGGCCGCAGGGCGGGCAAGGCGAGGGCGGTTCCGAACCCGGCGAAGGCGAATCGGTAGACCAGTTCACCTTCAGCCTGTCGCGGGCCGAATTCCTGAACCTGTTCTTCGAGGATCTGGAACTGCCGCACCTGGCGCGCAACCAGCTGGGCGAAGTCAGCCAGAAGAAATGGCAGCGCGCCGGCTACACCACGACCGGCTCGCCCAGCATGTTGAGCATCAGCCGCACGCTCAAGTCGTCATTGGCGCGGCGGGTGGCGCTGAACGTGAAGGCACGGGCCGATCTGGAAGACGCCGAGGCCGCGCTGGAAAAGGCGCGCGGGGGGGGGGGG
>NZ_JBHFII010000034.1:65282-76150 GCF_057334215.1 Achromobacter maghribensis
GGCGCGGGCGGGGGGCGCCCCCGCCGCCGAGATCCGCACGCTGGAGCAGGACGTCGAGGACTGCCGCGAGCGCCTTGCGCGCGTGCCGTTCCTGGATGACCTGGATCTGCGCTACCGCAACCGCGTGTCCGTTGCCATTCCGATGGCGCGCGCGGTCATGTTTTGCCTCATGGACGTGTCCGGTTCCATGGACGAAGGCAAGAAGGACCTGGCCAAGCGCTTCTTCACGCTGCTGTACCTGTTCCTGTCGCGCAAATACGAGCACGTGGACCTGGTATTCATTCGCCACACGGACAACGCCGAGGAAGTCGACGAGCAGACGTTCTTCTACGATCCCAAGAGCGGCGGCACCATCGTGCTGTCCGCGCTGGAGTTGATGCGCGAGATCCTTGAAAAGCGCTATCCGCCCGCGGGGTGGAACGTCTACGCGGCGCAAGCCAGCGACGGCGACTCGTTCGGGGCAGACGCGGGCAAGAGCGCGCGTTTCCTGGCCGAGCACCTGCTGCCATCGACGCGTTATTTCGCCTACATTGAAATTCCCGACTCGCAAGAGGCTCGCAAGAGCAGCCTGTGGGCCGAGTATGAACAGAAGCTGGAGCCGCATTTCGTCATGCGGCGCATCTGCGACCGGGGCGAGATCTTCCCCGTGTTCCATGACCTGTTCAAGAAGGAGACCGCATGAATGCCATCGTAGGTGCTCTCGTGGAGCCGGAATCGGCCAGCGGCGCGCGGCCGATCTCCCAAGGTTCCGAATGGACGTTCGAGCTGATCCAGTCCTATGACGAAGCGATCTCCAAGGTCGCGGCGGAGTTCGGGCTGGACACCTACCCGAACCAGATCGAGGTCATCACCTCGGAACAAATGCTGGACGCCTATGCGTCGGCGGGCCTGCCTATCGGCTATCCGCACTGGTCGTACGGCAAGGAGTTCATCCGCAACGAGCAATACTACCGCCGCGGCATGCAGGGGCTGGCGTACGAGATCGTCATCAATTCCAACCCTTGCATCTCGTACCTCATGGAAGAAAATTCCATGACGATGCAGGCGCTGGTGATTGCGCATGCCTGCTACGGGCACAATTCGTTCTTCAAGGGCAACTACCTGTTCCGTCAGTGGACCGACGCGGATGGCGTGTTGGACTACCTGGTGTTCGCGCGCAAGTACGTGATGTCGTGCGAAGACCGCTACGGCATCGATGCGGTGGAAGCGCTGCTGGATTCCTGCCATGCGCTGTCGCATCATGGCGTGGACCGCTACAAGCGCCCGACGCCCATGTCGTTCAAGGGCGAGGCCGCGCGCCAGGCCGAACGCGAGGAACATGCCCGGCTGCAATACAACGATTTGTGGCGCACGCTGCCGCGTCTGGAAGCCGACAAGGACACGCGCGCCGAGGCCTCGGTGTTCCCGCCTGAACCCGAAGAGAACCTGCTGTACTTCATCGAGAAGTACTCGCCCAAGCTTGCACCATGGCAGAAGGAACTGGTGCGCATCGTGCGCAAGGTCGCCCAGTACTTCTACCCGCAGTCGCAGACCAAGGTCATGAACGAAGGCTGGGCCACGTTCTGGCACTACACCATCCTGAACCGCCTGCACGAGAAAGGCCTGGTGGACGACGGCTTCATGATGGAGTTCCTGCAAAGCCATACCAACGTGGTCAGCCAGCGCGGCTTCGATGAACGCGGCTATGGCGGCATCAATCCGTATGCGCTGGGCTTCGCCATGATGTCGGACATCCGCCGCATCTGCGAGGCGCCCACGCCCGAGGACCGCAAGTGGTTCCCGGACATAGCCGGCGGCGATTGGGGCAAGACGCTGGACTTTGCGATGCGCAACTTCAAGGACGAGTCCTTCATCTCGCAATACCTGTCGCCGCGCCTGATCCGCGAATTCCGCTTTTTCGCGATTTCGGACCATCAGTCGAATCCGAAGCTGGAAGTGGCCGCCATCCACAACGACGAGGGCTACCGCGACATCCGCCGTCTGCTGGCCGCGCAGCACAACCGCGATAATCAGGTGCCGGACATCCAGGTCGTGCGCTTCAATCGCGATTCCGACCGGTCGCTGGTGTTGCGCCATCTGAAGAGTCGCGGCCGGCCGTTGGCGGGCGACGATGCCGAGCAGGTGATGAAGCACCTGGCGCGTCTGTGGGGCTTCAAGGTCCGGCTGGAAGAGACCGAGCCGGACGGCACGGTCAGCTCGTACCGCGAACAGGAAGCGCCGACTGTGACGTAGGCGCTCCGCCCAGCGAGAAGGGACGCCTAGTGCGTCCCTTTTTCTTTGCCGACTTGTGGTGCCTGCCCGGATTCTGCTAGAATCGCGGATTCGCAAATTTCGTAGTGGTGTTTCTGACCCACCCCGACGTTAGCAATTAGGACAGGTGGCCGAGCGGTTGAAGGCGCACGCCTGGAAAGCGTGTATACGTCAAAAGCGTATCGGGGGTTCGAATCCCCCTCTGTCCGCCAAGAATGTTTAAAAGCCCCTGACTTCGAAAGAAGTCAGGGGCTTTTTGTTTTTCGTCGATCATGCGCGTGGGCGAGCAGGGACGAGGGCAGGGGCGAGGGCAGCAACGAACAGCGCTCGTGCCCGGCTCATGCCGCCTCTGTATTTCGGCGCCGCGCGTTGCGCGAGAAAATCACGCTGATGGATTGCGCGGCCGTTCGCTTGATCGTCACGTCTGCTGCCGGTTGGCCGAGTTGGAGTGCGCTCAAGCCCAGCACCCACAACGGCCCGATGAGCGGAATCGCGCCGAGGATGTCGAGACGCAGGTGCGCGAACGGATTGGCGGGCTCATCCACGACACGGCTGGTCAGCCCTGCCTTGGCGATCGTTGCTTGCGCGTACTGCAGGGTGCGGTCCATATTCAGGACATTCTCAAGGAAGAAGTTATCGCGCTTGCCGAGCAACGACTGTAGTTCGTCGTCGCTCAGCCTGTTCATGAAGTAGGTGCGCAAGATAGGCATGAAGCGTCCGGCAGCGGATAGGTCGTCGATACGTTAGACGAAATCCGGGCCGGTCGCGATGGTTGGCCGTGGCGCCCGTGATGAAGGATTCATCAGAACGTCTCAAGTCTGTCACATCGGTCTCGTAATCTCTCAGCCGTTCGTCAGCCAACTTTCAATTTGCTGACAAATGGCTTGTCCTATCCTTCGTCAAACCAAGAGACTCAGATGTCCTACCTTACAGACAAATTGCGTGCGCCCTACCGTGAAGCCCGGGGGGAAGTGACTGTTCCCGGTCAGATGTTCGACGAGATCGTCGCCGCCAATCCCACCCGCCGCACGTTGCTGAAGAACAGCTTCGGGCTGTCGGTGCTGTCGGTGTTCGGCGTGTCGGCATTGGCCGGCTGTAGCAGCGATGACGACAATGACGATCCGGCGCCGACGCCTGAGCAACCCGCCCCCGAGACGCCCGCCCCGACGCCCGAACCGGGCCTTGACTACTCCGTGACGTTCAAGCCGTTGGGCGACAAGATCGTTGCCGACACGGTGACGGTTCCGGAAGGCTACGTGGCCGAAGTGCTGTATTCGGCCGGCGACAAGTGCGTGATCGGTTCTGCCGGCTACATGGGCGTGCCGCAGTCGTACCCCGCTACCGAGACGCAGTCCGGCGGCCAGCATGACGGCATGCATTTTTATCCGCTGGAAGGGGTGGACCCCAACCAGGGCGGCCTGCTGGTGCTGAACCACGAGAGCCTCGACAACAGCACGCTGGACGTTACCGTCGAAGGGGTGAAGACCCGCCTGTCCAACGTGGGCGTATCGGTCGTCGAGATCGCGCGCGACAAGGACGGCAAGTGGGCGGTCAAGACGGATTCCCGCTACAACAAGCGCTATACGGGCAACACCGTCTACAACGTGGGCGGCCCGGCCGCCTCGGTGGTCGGCGCGACCGTCGTGGGCACGCTGAACAACTGCGCCAGCGGCAATACGCCATGGGGCACGTACCTGACCTGCGAAGAGACGACCGACAACTACCTGGACCCGACGCAAGCTGAAACCGGCTATGGCTGGGTGGTCGAGATCGACCCCAGCACCCCGGGTTCGACCGCCGTCAAGCGCACGGCGATGGGCCGCTTCGACCACGAGAACACGGCCTTCATGGTCGATGAGAACAACCGCGTGGCGTTCTACATGGGCGACGACGGTACGCCGGGCTGCATCTACAAGTTCGTGCCCAGCAAGCCGTATGACCCGGCCAACCGCGCCAACAACAGCAAGCTGCTGGACGAGGGCACGCTGTACGCGGCGCGCTTCAACGATGATGGCAGCGGCAACTGGGTGGAACTGACGGTTGGCAAGAACAACCTGATCGTGGGCGCCATCGATCCGGGCAACTACACGCAGGTCGCTCCGACCGACGTGCCCACCAACACGCTGATCGATTTCAACAGCCAGGCCGACGTGCTGATCAACACCAAGGCCGCTGCCCGGGTGGCCGGCGCGACGTTGATGGACCGTCCCGAGTGGATCACGGTGGGTGTGGACAAGACGGTTTATTGCACGCTGACCAACAACAGCAGCCGCCGCCGCACCAACGCGGCCAACCCGCGCGAGACCAACCGCCACGGCCACATCGTGCGCTGGAACGAGCGCGGCAATTCGCCGTTGGCCACCACGTTCGAATGGCAACTGTTGCTTTTGGCGGGTCAGGATGCCGCCGACGGCGCAGCGTCGAACATCACCGGCAACATCAAGGGCGACGAGTTCTCCAGCCCTGACGGCATTCGCGTGGATCCGAAGGGACGCCTGTGGGTGCAGACCGACGCCGGCACGGGCACCAGCGTCACCAGCATCTTCGGCAATAACTCGATGTACTACATCGACCAGAAGACGGGCGAGTCCAAGCGCTTCCTGGTGGGACCGCTGGGTTGCGAGATCACCGGCATCGCCTACACGCCGGACCTGACGACGTTCTTCATCAACATCCAGCATCCCAATGCTGCCTGGAACACGGTGCGGGCTGGCGGCGGCGACGCGCGTTCGGCGACCGTGGTGGTGCGCCGTCAGGATGGCAAGCCGGTAGGCGCCTAAGGCACCTGAAGGTACTTAAAGCACCTTCAGGCGCTTAACGCGCCTGGCGCACGGGGGCCTGGAATAGGCGGAGGGTTCCTCCGTCTTTCCAGGCCGCCTGCGTTTCAGTTTTCGAGTTTGACCGCGCCGTCGTAGAGCGCTTTGCCATTCCGGCGCAACGATCTGGTCGCCGCTGATGAAGGAATTTCGTGCGGTGGTGATGGGCGGCGTGCGCTAGCTGGGGCACAAGAAGATGATTTACTCTCTGGGGTATCGACAATCAATTCCGGAGTAAACCATGGCCAAGATCACGATCGATTTCGTGTCCGACGTCGCCTGCCCGTGGTGCGCGGTAGGCCTGGGAGGGCTGTTGGAAGCGATGCGCCGGCTGGAAGGCACGGCGGATGTCGAGCTGCATTTCCGCCCGTTTGAACTGAACCCCGACATGCCTGCCGGCGGGCAGAACACCATCGAACGGCTGATGGCGAAGTATGGCTACGACCGCGAGCGCGTGCAGGCCAATCGCAAGGTCATCAGCGAGCGGGCCGCCGCCGTGGGCATGCCCATGCGCATGGACGACGACAACCGTTCCTTCAACACCTTCGATGCGCATCGGCTGATCCACTGGGCCGGCCTGCAAGGCCAGGCGCAACAGATCGCGCTGAAGAAAAGCCTGCTGCAGACTTATCACTATCAGAACCGCGACACCAGCGATGCGGACGTGCTGGCCGAAGCCGCACGCGACGCCGGCCTGGACGAGGCCGCCGCGCGCGACGTGCTGGCCACCGGCCGCTACACGGACGAGGTCCGGGCGGAAGAGGAGGAATGGCGCAAGCTCGGTATCACGTCGGTGCCGTCGGTGATCATCAACGGCGAATACCTGGTGTCCGGCGGCCAGCCGCCAGACACGTTCGAGCAGGCGTTGCGCCAGGTCGCCTCGGAAAGCAAACCGGTGGCAGGCTAGTCAACCGAACGCTGCCCGCGACGTGTCCGCCAGGCATGGACGATCGCGTCAGCCCGGCCGCGTAGATGCCAGGCGGGTGCGGCCCGCCCGGCCGCGGCCATCATGCGGTCAGCCTTGGCGATTCTCGTAAGAGGTGTCCAGCACGTCGTCCTCCGGCGTGATGATGCCGGGTTCGCCGGGCTCTTCGATGGCGCGTCCGCGCCGGGGCATGCCGGCGACCATCTTGCTCTGGTCCGGCATGGGCATGATGCCCGTGCCCTTGCGGGGATCGGCCGCCTGCGGCTTTTCTTCACTGGCCGCGGGCTTTTCAGTGACGGTATCAGGGGCGGTCTTCAACATGTCGGTGACTCCGCGTAAAGCGGCGCGTCCCAGGATGGCGACGCGCCTGGATGTGCTTTTTATCTTAGGCCGCCGCGCGGGCATTGCGGTGGATTGCGCTGTCACGTTTGCAAGGGGCTGTTGCAGGGACGGAACCTTATAATTCGGTTCGCTCCTTCGGTTCGCGCCTCGCGCCTCGCGCCTCGCGTTCGGCGATGGCGCGCGGCTTGCTCCTTTTCCCTCTCCTCTTTCTGCCTCCACGCCCAACTTGACCGAATCCGTCGAACGCTCCGTCCATGCCGAACTCGTTGCCGTGCTTGTCGCGGTGACCCATGGCGAACCGCGTGTGCTGACGACGGACGATGCCCGGGCCTTGCCGGCCGGGCCGTTCGAACTGTCTCACCGGTCGCTGCAGGCGGGCCTGCGCGCGTGGGTGGAAACGCAGACGCATCATCCGCTGGGCTATGTCGAGCAGCTCTATACCTTCGCCGACGGCGACCGTTCCGACGAGTCGGGCGCGCGGGTCATGTCGGTCAGTTATCTGGGCCTGACCCGCGAGGCCGGCGAGACCGGTGTGGCGCAGGTGGGTTGGCAGGACTGGTACCGCTATTTCCCCTGGGAAGACCGCCGCGCGGGCACGCCGGCGCTGGTCGAAGAACAGATCGTGCCGCAGTTGGCCGCCTGGTGCGAAGACAGCGCCGATGCCGCCGTGCGCGCGCGCCGCCATCAACGGGCGGCCATCACCTTCGGGCTGGAGGGCGCCGCCTGGAACGAAGACATGGTGCTGCAGCGCTACGAACTCCTCTTCGAGGCGGGGCTGGTGCCCGAAGCCGCGCGGCGCGGCGGTGGCCGCGCGGCGCTGCCGGGTGAACCGATGCGGCATGACCATCGCCGCATCCTGGCCACCGGTATCGCCAGGCTCCGAGCCAAGATCAAGTACCGCCCCGTGGTGTTCGAACTGATGCCCGCGCAGTTCACCTTGCTGCAGTTGCAACTGGCTGTCGAAGCACTGGCCGGCCGGGGCCTGCATAAGCAGAATTTCCGCCGCCTGATCGAGCAGCAGGCGCTGGTGGAGGAAACGGGCGAGATGGCGACGGGCACGGCGGGGCGCCCGGCCAAGCTGTTCCGTTTCCGCCGCGATGTGCTGCTTGAGCGCGCGATCGCCGGTAGCAAATTGCCCTTGTCACGCACGCTTTGACGCTTGACAAGGCTTATGCTCGTCTTTAGCATAAGTGGTGCGCAATTTGTGCGCGCCTTTTTTTAACTCATAAATACTCAAAATGAGCATTAATCCTGAAGCGCCTGTGACTGCCTCCCGCCTGGCTGTCCCTCCCTTGCCGGACGTCATGCTGGACCCGCTGGTGCGGGCGGCGTTGCTGGAAGACCTGGGCCGCGCGGGCGACCTCACCACCGATGCCATCGTGCCCGCGGACGCCATCGCCGAAACCCGTCTCGTGTCCCGCCAGGAAGGCGTGCTGGCCGGCCTGGACCTGGCTCGCCTGGCGTTTCGGGCCATGGACCCGGCCATCGAGTTCGCCGTGACCCAGCGCGATGGCAGCGATTTGCGGCCGGGCATGGAGATCGCCCGGATACGCGGCAACGCCCGCGCCATGCTCACCGCGGAGCGCGTGGCGCTGAACTTCCTGTGCCACTTGAGCGGCGTGGCTACCGCCACCGCCTCCATCGCCCGCGCGATCTCGGCCCACGGCGCCCGCGTGACCTGCACGCGCAAAACCATGCCGGGCCTGCGCGCGGTGCAGAAGTACGCGGTGCGCGTGGGTGGGGGCAGCAATCACCGGTTCGGCCTGGATGACGCCGTCCTGATCAAGGACAACCACATCGCGCTGGCGGGGGATGTGGCCACGGCCGTGCAGCGCGCGCGTGCCGGTGTCGGGCACATGGTCAAGATCGAATTGGAAGTGGACACCCTGGCGCAGTTGGAAGTGGCGCTGTCGCTGGGCGTGGACGTGGTGTTGCTGGACAACATGAGCCTGGAAGACCTGCGGCGCGCCGTCGCCATGGCGCGAGGCCGCGCCATCACGGAAGCGTCGGGCCGCATCACGCCCGAAACGGCCGCCGAGGTGGCGGCGACCGGCGTCGACCAGATCGCCGTCGGCTGGTTGACCCATAGCGCCAAGGTCCTGGACATCGGTCTGGACGCCTGATTCCTTCCGCCGGCTTGGCCGGCTTTCTTACGACACGGCGCGCCGACAGGCGCGGCCGCGGCGCTTACAGGCCCGCAACATGAAACGTCTGCTTCGACCCTTCCTTCCGCTGTTCGTGCTGTCGCTGGCAGCCTGCGGCAATTCGCCTTCGGGCGAAGCCACCGGTGACGCGTCCTATCCCGCCCACCCCATCACCATCGTCGTGACGTTTCCGCCAGGCGGCGGCACCGACCTGCTGGCGCGCCGCATCGGCGCCAGCCTGCAAGAGCAACTGGGCCAGCCGGTGGTGGTGGAAAATCGCCCCGGCGCCAGCGGCAACATCGGCGCGCGCATCGTTGCGGAAGCGCCGCCCGACGGCTACACGCTGTTGATGGTGAACAGCTCGTTCGCGATCAACCCCGGGGTCTATCGGAATCTGGGCTTTGCGCCCAAGCGGGATTTTTCCGCGGTGATCAATGTGGCGTTCGTGCCGTCCGTCTTCGTGGTGCCGGCGACTTCGCCGCTGCGGACGATGGACGAGGCGCTGGCCGCGGCGCAGGCGTCCAAGCCGCTGCCGTTCGCGTCTTGCGGCAATGGCACGCCGCAGCATCTGGCGGGCGAGATGCTGGCGCGCGCGACGGGCGCGGTGTTGCAGCATGTGCCGTACAAAGGGTGTGGTCCCGCCTTGACCGACGTGACGGCGGGACAGGTGGCCATGGGTATCGTGACGGCGTCCAGCGCCGCGCCGCTCATCGCCGCGGGCAAGCTGCGCGCATTGGCCGTGACGTCGCCGGCGCGCTCCCCGCTGATGCCCACCGTGCCGACGGTGGCCGAGCAGGGCGTCGCGGGCTATGCGCTGGACCAGTGGCACGGCTTGCTGACCCCGGCCGCCACGCCGCCCGCGGTGGTCGACAGGTTGAATGCCGCCGTGGCGAAGATCGTGCGCAATCCGGAGGTACAGGCGTCGCTGCGCGAGCAGGGCTTCACGCCGGCCAGCAGCACGCCGCGCGAATTTCAGAAGATGATCAATGCCGACATCGACCGCTACACGGCGTTGACGGAATCAATCGGGCTGCGGGCGGACTGATCCGGCTGGGCGGGGGGGCATCCTGAACCCCGCCGCTTGTCCGCCGGACTGCCGCATCGCAACGGGCCGGTCAGGCGACAGCCGTCTTGGCGTGCTGCTCCAGCTGTTCCTTCAGATCGGGCGCCAGCTTGAGCTGGCGCGCGAGTTCGTCCAGGTACGCGCGCTCCATATAGCTTTCCTCGTCCACGACGAGCAGGCTGGCCAGATACATCTCGGCTGCCATTTCCGGCGTCTTGGCCGACTGGGCCACGGCGGCCGGGTCCAACGGGCGGGACAATTCGGTTTCCAGCCAGCGGCGGTCCTGGGCGTCGGAGGACAGCTTGGCCAATTCGGTTTCCAGCAGGGTGCGCTCTTCGGGGCCGATGTGCCCGTCGGACTTGGCTGCGCCGATCATGGCGGTCAGGACGGCGGTGCTGTGCTGCTCGGCCTCTGGGGCGGGCAGGCGGTCAAGCGTCTGCGGCGGCGTGGCCGGCGCGCCGCCCGCCTGGTTGCGCTGCCAATCGCCATAGGCGCGATAGGCCAGCGCACCCAACGCCGCCATGCCGCCGTACATGGCGACTTTGCCGCCGATCTTGCGGGCTTTCTTGCTGCCCATCAGCAGCCCCAGGGCGCCTGCGCCCAGCGCGCCGCCGCCCAGTCCGGTCAGGAACGAACCCTTGCCCCCGTTCGAACCGCCGGTCGCGCCTTGTACGCGGTTGGTGGCGTCGGAAAGCAGGCCTTGGCCCGATTGCAGCAATTGATCAAGAAGTTGTCTGGCGCTCATGCGGCCCCCTTTTGTCTGTGCGTGAATCGCGGATAGGGATATCCGACCAGCCGCATGCCAATAAGTTCAGGTTTCCGTCAGTAAGCGCAAGTCTCGGCGGATGCTACAAGGTGGCATGGGCGTCCGCGACGGGCGCTCGTTCCCCTGGAGATCCCACCCATGAGTATCCGCGTCCGACAGAATGCGCCCAACACGTTGCAGTTCACCGCCACGGCCGAGAGCCATGATTTGCCGCTGGCGATGCCGCAGCCGCAAGGCGAAGGCCCTGATCCGCACGACTATTTCGATACCGCGCTGGGCGGCTGCAAGGCGATGACGCTGATGGTCTACGCGCAGCGCAAGGAACTGCCGCTGGAATCGGTAGGGGTGGAAGTGGTGCGGGACGCCAGCGAGGAACGCAAAGGCGTCTATCGGCTGACGGCCAAGCTGACCTTGCACGGAGAGCTGTCCGACGCCCAGATCGATGAGCTGCTGGCGGTGGCCGAGAAGTGCCCGATCCACAAGCTGATGACGGCGGTGGACGTGCAGGTGTCCACGCTGGTGGTGCGGCCGGCCTGATCGTGGCCGGCCGGGGGGGGGGCGG
>NZ_JBHFII010000034.1:76212-88474 GCF_057334215.1 Achromobacter maghribensis
CGGGGCCGGCCGGGCGGGGCGCGTTGCCCCGCCTTGCACGGCAGGTCAGTCTTCCATGCCCGGGACGACGGTCGAGAAGCCGGCGTCCACGTGCGTGATTTCACCGGTGACGCCGGCAGCCAGTTCCGACAGCATGAATGCGGCCACGTTGCCCACATCGTCGATGGTGACGTTGCGGCGCAGGGGCGCCTGGGCTTCCACGAATTTCAGGATGGCCGAGAAGTCCTTGATGCCGCTGGCGGCAAGGGTCTTGATGGGGCCCGCCGAAATGCCGTTGGCGCGGATGCCGCGCGGGCCGAGCGCCGTGGCCAGGTAGCGCACGCTGGCTTCCAGCGACGCCTTGGCCAGGCCCATCGTGTTGTAGTTGGGCACGACGCGTTCGGCGCCCAGGTACGTCAGGGTCAGCACCGACGCGTTGCGGCCTTCCATCAGCGGCAGCGCGGCTTTGGCCATGGCGGCGAAACTGTAGGCCGAGATGTCGTGGGCGATGCGGAAGCCTTCGCGTGACAGACCGTCCAGGAAGTTGCCGGCGATCGCTTCGCGGGGGGCAAAGCCGATGGAGTGAACCAGGCCGTCCAGGCCGTCCCAGTGCTGGGCCAATTCGGTGAAGGCGCCTTCGATCTGGCTGTCTTCGGCCACGTCGCAAGGCAGCACGATCTTGCTGCCGAATTCGGCGGCAAACTCGCTTACGCGGTCTTTGAAGCGGTCGCCGACATAGGTGAACGCCAGTTCGGCGCCTTGCTGGTGACAGGCGCGCGCAATGCCGTAGGCGATGGATCGGTTCGAAAGCACCCCGGTGACGAGAATGCGCTTGCCGGCGAGAAAGCCCATGTTTTTTCCTTTGATTCTTACCTGCTGAAGACCGTCTATTTTAAGGATTTTGGCGGTTTCGCGTACTTGAAAAAAACGGCGCCCGAGAGGGGCGCCGTGCTGTCGGGTCGGCGGCGGGTCAGCCGCGGGCGTTGGTGCCCGGCACGCGCAGCGGCGCGCCCACCTTCAGGGCGCTGCCCTTCAGGTTGTTCAGCGCGCGCAGCGTTTCGATCGAGGTGCCGTACTGCTTGGCCAGCGAGAACAGGGTGTCGCCCTGGCGGACCTTGTGGGTGCGCACGTTCGGGCGGGCGCTGGCCACGCGGGCTGCCGGCGCCTGCGCGGCGCGGCCGCGCGGGGCCGAGGCCTTGTTGTCGGACGGGGCCGGCTCCAGCGCGCCCACGGGCGCGGCCAGCGATGCCAGTTGCACACCGCCGGTGCCGGGATCTCCGGGCACCAGCAGGGCCTGGCCCGACGCCGACTTCTGGCGTGAGCCGATGTCGTTGGTGGCGCGCAGCTTGGCTTCCGTGACGCCGAAACGCTTGGCAATCGAGGCATAGGATTCGCCACGGCGCGAATGGTAGACCTTCCAGGCGCTCAGGTCGCCCTTGTAGTTGGTCAGGTTCGCGTTGAAGATCTCGACGCGGTCGGCCGGCAGCAGCAGGGTCGGGCCGTGGTCGCCACGGATGACCGGGCGGTTGAACGAGGGGTTCAGGGCCTTGAATTCGTCCAGCGGCATTTCGGCCAGCTTGGCGGCGATTTCCAGGTCGATGTCGCTGTTCTTCTGGACCGTCACGAAGTAGGGCGTGTTGCCCACCGGGGGCAACGCCACCGCATAGCGCTGCGGGTCCGCGATGATGTTCTTGATGGCCTGCAACTTGGGCACGTAGTTGCGGGTCTCGTCCGGCATGTTCAGGGACAGGTAGTCGGTGTTCTGGCCGGCCGCTTCATTCTTGGCCATGGCGCGCTGCACCGAGCCTTCGCCCCAGTTGTAGGACGCCAGCGCCAGATACCAGTCGCCCTGCATCTCGAACAGCTTTTCCAGGTAGTCCAGGGCCGCATTGGTCGAGGCGATGGGGTCGCGGCGTTCATCGCGCCACCAATCCTGCTTCAGGTTGAAGTGCTGCCCGGTGGCGGGCACGAACTGCCACAGGCCGGATGCCTGCGAGCGCGACAGCGCGGTCGGGTTGTAGGCGCTTTCCACGAACGGCAGCAGCGCCAGCTCGGTCGGCAAGCCGCGGCGGTTGATTTCGTCGACGATGAAATACAGATACTTGCCCGCGCGTTCCGCCATGCGCTGCACCGCCTCGGGGTGGGACGCGTAGTAGTCGGTCCACTGCTGCGAGAGGTCGGTATTCAGGTTGGGGATGGCGAAACCGCGGCGGATGCGGTCCCAGGCGTCGGAAGGCGGGTTGGTCAGGTCAACCGTTCTTGACGTGTCCCGGGCGATGTAGCGCCCTTGGGAATTGGTGGTGAGGTTCTTGCTATCGGGGGCTTTGGTTCCTGCGCAACCGGCGAGGACTGCCAACATGAGTGGCAGAAGGAGTCGGGATAGATTCATCAGGTGGTCACTTGAAATCGTTCTTCCATTCACGCAGGGAGGCAAAGACCTCTACCGGCGTAGGTTGATTGCGTCCGGCCCAGCTGGCTGCGGCACGGACGACGTCGACTTGCTGCGTACGCAAAAACGGGTTCGTCTCGCGTTCCTGACTGATCGTCGACGGAAGCGTGGGAAGACCTTCTGCTCGTAATTGCTGGGCTCGCTGATACCACTGTTGCAGGGTGCGATTGGCGGGTTCCACAGCCAATGCCCAGCGCAAGTTCGCTAGAGTGTACTCGTGCGCGCAAAAAACCTGTGTATCTGCCGGTAAAACAGAAAATTTTCCTAAGGAATCATGCATTTGCGAAGGCGTGCCCTCGAAAAGCCGGCCGCAGCCCCCCGCAAACAGGGTGTCCCCACAGAACAGCACGGGTTCTATTCCCGCCGCCCGGCCCGTGTAGGCGATGTGCCCGGCGGTGTGTCCGGGCACGTCCAGCACGCGCAGGTCCAGGTCCAGTTCGGGCAGGGCCACGCGGTCGCCTTCCGTCAGGGGGACGTCGCAGCGGGGCAGTTGTTCCCGCGCCGGACCGTATACGGTAATGTCCGCGATGCGTGACAATTCCAGAACGCCGCCTACATGGTCGCCGTGATGGTGCGTGAGTAGAATGGCGCGCAGCTTCAGGCCTTCCTGCTCAAGCCATCGCAACACTGGACCGGCTTCGCCGGGGTCCACCACGGCGGCGTTTTCACCATGGACGATGGCCCAGATGTAGTTGTCGGTAAAGGCGGGTAGAGGCAAGACCGCGGCACTGCGTTCGCGGCCGCCTGCGGGGGCGGTCAAGGCTTGCATGAGATTCGAAGGAAAAGAAACGTGGCAGAAGATACTCCGCCGATTGTAGAACTGGCCGAATGGTTCCAGACTCCGCCGGGGCAATACGCGCTGGCCTGGGAACGGGCCCAGTTCGACGCGGCTGTCGCGGACGTGTTTGGATATTACGCCTGGCAGGTCGGGTTGGCCGACATCAACCTGTTGCGGGCCAACCGCATGCCCTTCAAGGGCTACGTGGGCACCGAGACCCCGTCGGCGGAGAGCATCGCCGGCTGGCAGTCCCGCGTGGTGCTGGCCGAACCCGAAGCGCTGCCGTTCGAAACCCAGAGCGTCGACCTGCTCATCCTGCCGCATGCCTTCGAATGCACGTCGGACCCGCACAACGTTTTGCGCGAGGTCGAACGCGTGCTGGTGCCGGAAGGGCGTGTCGTGATTTCGGGCTTCAACCCCTGGAGCATGTGGGGGGCGCGTACGCGCATGCCCGGCATGGAGCCCTGGCTGCCGCAGCCGCCGTCGTCCCAGGTGTCGGTGCCGCGGCTGAAAGACTGGTTCAAGCTGCTGTCGCTGGAACTCCAGAGCAGCCAGTTTGGCTGCTACGCACCCGCCTGCCGCAGCGAGAAATGGCTGCAGCGCTGGGGGTTCCTGGAATCGGCCGGCGCCCGGTGGTGGAGCGTGGGCGGGGCGGTCTACATGGTGTCGGCCGTCAAGCGCGTGGCTGGCATGCGTATCATCGGGCCCGCCTGGAAAACCAAGCCCAAACGGGCGCGCGCCGCGTCGGTGGTGGTCAACCGCCAGGCCGACGACGGTTTCGACCGGTCCTGAACGGGCCGGGTCCGAGACTCACTTTGCACGAATAAGGATGACCAAGCAGCACCATGCAGGACAACAAACCGAACGATCAGAAAGTGGAAATGTGGACCGACGGCGCCTGCAAGGGCAATCCGGGTCCGGGCGGCTGGGGCGTGCTGATGCGCGCGGGCGGCCACGAAAAAACCCTGCACGGTGGCGAACTCCAGACCACCAACAACCGCATGGAACTGCTGGCGGTCATCGAAGGCCTGCGCGCGCTCAAGCGCGCCTGCGTCGTCACCATTCACACGGACTCGCAGTACGTGATGAAGGGCATGACCGAATGGCTGGCGAACTGGAAGCGCCGCGGCTGGATGACCGCCGACAAGAAGCCCGTCAAGAACGTCGAGCTATGGCAGGCGCTTGACGAGCAGGTCCAGCGCCATCAGGTGTCGTGGCGCTGGGTCCGCGGACATGCCGGCGACCCCGGCAACGAACGGGCCGACCAACTGGCCAATATGGGCGTGGAAGCGGCCAAGCGGGGCTGACGGCATCGGGATATACCCTGAATTCCGCCTTTTGGGGCGGATTTAGTTCTTTCATCCGACTTCTGGATTGTTCCAGTATGTAAATTCGGGTGCTACAGTGCCATCCCCATTCCAGTTCCTGCGGCATCGGCCATGTGGGGAAAACGGCCCGCGCCGCACCACCGCCACATTCGCGCATGAAAAAAGCTGTACTGCTGGCCGCCGTCGCGGCCGGGTTGGCCGCGGGGGCCGCACTTGGCGTTTTTGTGCCGCGCTGGCTCGCGCCCGGGGTCACCACCAGCCAGACCGTTACCCCGTCGAAAGTGGCGCCGGCCAGTCCCGTGCGCGTCGAGGTGGCGGCCGTCCAGGAAATTCCGTTCGCCCGCGGCTTGTCCGCCGTGGGCAGCCTGCGTTCCGACGAGTCCGTGGTGCTGCGGCCCGAAGTCACCGGGCGCATCCAGGCCATCGAATTCAAGGAAGGGCAGCCGGTCGCGCGCGGCCAGACGCTGATCCGGCTGGATGACTCCGTGCCGCGCGCCGAACTGGCGCAGGCTCGCGCCAACCTGACCCTGGCCCAGAGCCACTACCGCCGCGCGGTGGAATTGCAGGGCAAGGGCTTCGTCAGCCAGCAGGCCCGCGATGAATCCGCCAGCACGTTGAAGGTCCAGGAAGCGGCGGTGGCGCTGGCGCAGGCCCGGCTGGACAAGATGACGATTTCGGCGCCGTTTGGCGGCATCGTGGGGTTGCGCAGCGTGTCCGTGGGCGATTACGTCAACCAGGGGCAAGACCTGGCGCCGCTTGAGGCCATCGACCCCTTGAAAGTAGATTTCCGAGTGCCGGAGATGTATCTCAGCAAGGTCGGCGTTGGCCAGCAGCTGACGCTGCGCCTGGACGCGCTGCCCGGCCAGGAGCGCCAGGGGATGGTCTACGCCGTCAGCCCGCTGATCGACGCGGGCGGCCGGTCCATTCTGCTGCGCGCCACCGTCGCCAACAAGGATGCGGTGCTGCGTCCGGGCATGTTCGCCCGTGTGCAACTGCTGTTCAATCAGGACAAGGCGCTGGTCGCGCCAGAGGCCGCGTTGTCTCCCTCGGGCGAAACGCAGTACGTTTACCGCATCAAGGACGGCCGCGCCGAGCGGCGCGAGGTCACGATCGGTGAGCGCCGCGAAGGCCGCGTCGAGATCCTCACCGGCGTGGCGGTCGGCGATAAGCTGGTGGTGGCGGGCATGCAGCGCGTGACGGACGGCGCCACCGTGGACGTCGTCGGCGGCGGCTCGTGACGCCGGCTCTTCTTCTTTCTTGGCGATAGCGCAATGCGTATCTCGGAAACCTGCATCAAGCGGCCGGTGTTCGCGTCGGTCCTGTCGCTGATCATCGTGCTGATCGGCTTGATTTCCTATTCGCGCCTGACCGTGCGCGAATATCCCAAGATCGACGAGCCCATCGTGTCGGTGGACACCACCTACAAGGGCGCTTCGCCCGAGGTGATCGAATCGCAGGTGACCAAGCCGCTGGAAGACCAGTTGGCCGGCATCGAAGGCGTGGACGTGATGACCTCGCGCAGCCGCTCCGAACGCAGTCTGATCAACATCAAGTTCAACCTTTCCCGCGACCCGGACGCCGCCGCGGCCGAAGTGCGCGACAAGGTGTCGCGCGCCCGGCGCTTCCTGCCCGACGAGATCGACGAACCCATCATCGGCAAGGTCGAGGCCGACTCCCAGCCCATCATCTATATCGCGGTGGAGTCCGGCACGTACTCGGCCATCCAGACGTCCGACTACATCAACCGCTATATCAAGACCCGGCTGTCCGTGCTGCCTGGCGCGGCCGAAGTCCGCGTGTTCGGCGAGCGCTTGCCGTCCATGCGCATCTACGTCGACCGCGACAAACTGGCGGCCTACGGCCTGACCGTGCAGGACGTCGAAGCCGCCTTGCGTAGCCAGAACGTGGAGATCCCGGCGGGCCGGATCGAGTCGCGCGCGCGCGAGTTTTCGGTGGTCTCGTCCACCGACCTCCAGACGCCCGCGCAGTTCGAAGACGTGATCGTGGCTAACGTGAAGGGCTATCCCGTCCGCCTGCGCGATGTGTCGAAGGTCGAGATCGCGGCGGCCAGCGACCGCGTGCTGTCGCGCTTCAACGGCAAGCCGGCGATCAACATCGGCGTGACGCGGCAATCCACCGCCAACCCGCTTGAATTGTCCAAGGCGGCGCGCCTGGAAGTCGAGCGCCTGAACGAGACGCTGCCGGCGGGCATGAAGCTGAACATCGCCTACGACTCGTCGGTGTTCATCGAACGCTCCATCGATTCCGTCTTCCACACCATCGGCGAAGCCATCGTCCTGGTGGTGCTGGTGATCTTCTTTTTCCTGCGCAACCTGCGCGCCAGCATCATCCCCATCGTCACCATCCCGGTGTCGCTGGTGGGCGCCTGCGCGCTGATGTACTTCTTTGGTTTTTCGATCAACACGCTGACCTTGCTGGCGATGGTGCTGGCCATCGGCCTGGTGGTGGACGACGCCATCGTGGTGCTCGAGAACATCTACCGCCATATCGAAGAGGGCATGCCGCGCAAGGAAGCCGCGCTGCGCGGCTCGAAGGAAATCGGGTTTGCGGTGGTCGCCATGACCATGACGCTGGTCACCGTGTACGCGCCGTTGGCGTTCGCCACCGGACGGACGGGCCGGCTGTTCATCGAATTCGCGCTGGCCCTGGCCGGCGCCGTGCTGGTGTCGGGCTTTGTCGCCCTGACGCTGACGCCCATGATGTGCTCGGTGCTGCTGCGCCACCAAAGCAGCCACAGCCGCTGGTACAACCTGATCGAAGGCTGGCTGAACGGCATGAGCAACGGCTACCGCCGGCTGCTGGGGGCGTCGTTGCGCCACCGCTGGCTGGTCGTCGTGATCGGGGTGGCCGTGGCTGCCGGCAGCGGCGTTCTGTTCAAGGTGGTCAAAAGCGAACTGGCGCCCATCGAAGACCGCGGCGTGGTGTTCGGCATCGTCAGTTCGCCGGAAGGCGCCACGCTGAACTACACGCTGGACAGCATGCTGGGCATCGAGAAGTTCTATTCCGCGATCCCCGAAGCCAGCGGCAGCCAGGTCACGGTGGGCTTTCCGACCGTGACCGACGGCACCGCCATCCTGCGCTTGAAGCCATGGGAAGCGCGTGACCGCAAGCAGCAGGCCATTACCCAGCAGTTGCAGCCGCAGTTCGCGTCGCTGCCCGGCGTGCGCGCCTTCCCCACCAACCCGCCATCGCTGGGCCAGTCGGCGCGCTCCAAACCGGTGGAATTCATCATCATGAGCCAGGCCTCCTACGAGGAGCTGGCCCGCTTGACGGACGTGTTCCTGACCGAGCTGCGCAAGTACCCCGGCCTGCTCAACCTGGACACCGACCTGCGTCTGAATACCCCAGAACTGCGGGTACGCGTGGACCGCGACAAGATGGCCGACGTGGGCGCCAACGTGGACACCGTGGGCCGCACGCTGGAATCGATGCTGGGCGGCCGCCAGGTCACCCGCTACAAGGATGAAGGCGAGCAATACGACGTGATCGTGCAGGTGACGCCGCGCGACCGCGCCAACCCCACCGACATCTCTGGCATCTACGTGCGGGCGCGCGACGGCAGCATGGTGCAGCTGGATAACCTGCTGGGCGTGCACGAAGGCGTGTCGCCGCAGTCGCTGAACCACTTCAACCGCCTGCGCGCCGTGAAGATCGACGCGGCCGTCGCGCCGGGCTATGCCCTGGGCGAGGTCCTGACCCACATGCACCAAGTCGCGCGCGACGTGCTGCCCAACACCATCGTGACCGACCTGGACGGCCAGTCGCGCGAATTCCGCGATTCATCGGGCAGCATCTACCTGGTCTTCGCCATGGCGCTTGCCTTCATCTACCTGGTGCTGGCCGCGCAATTCGAAAGCTGGCGCAACCCCTTCATCATCATGCTGTCGGTGCCGCTGTCCATGACGGGCGCGCTGCTGGCCTTGTGGCTGACGGGCGGCACGCTGTCCATCTACAGCCAGATCGGACTCATCACGTTGGTGGGGCTGATCACCAAACACGGCATCCTGATCGTGGAGTTCACTAACCAGCTGCGCGACGACGGCCGCGAGCTGTTCGCCGCCGTCACCGAGGCCAGCGTGCTGCGGCTGCGCCCCATTTTGATGACGACCGGCGCCATGGTGCTGGGCACGGTGCCGCTGGCCCTGTCCACGGGCGCGGGGGCGGAATCGCGCCAGCAAATCGGCTGGGTGCTGGTGGGCGGGCTGATGCTGGGTACACTACTGACCTTGTTCGTCGTGCCGGTGGCGTACACGCTGATTGCCACCGCGCGCCAGAAACCCGGCCATGCCGGCAGCGCAGAGCATCCCCCGGCCCACTCGCCGGGCGCCCAGACGCCGCCGGCCTCGGCCAATGCAGCGTCGGAATAAGTCATGCGCCAGATCATCTTTGACACGGAAACCACCGGACTGGACCCTGCTCAGGGCCACCGCATCGTTGAAATCGGTTGCGTGGAAATGGTCAACCGGATGTCCACCGGCAACAACCTGCACCTCTACCTGAACCCGGATCGCGACAGCGATCCCGAGGCCTTGGCGGTGCACGGGTTGACGACGGAATTCCTGTCCGACAAGCCGCGCTTCGCGGACGTCGCGGACGAATTCGTCAAATTCATCCAGGGCGCGGAACTGATCGCGCACAACGCGGCGTTCGACGTGAAGTTCTTCAACGCCGAACTGGCCAAGACGGGCCGTGGCCCGATCACCGACTACTGCGAGACGGTCACCGATTCGCTGCTGCATGCCCGGTCGCTGTTCCCCGGCAAGCGCAATTCGCTGGACGCCCTGTGCGACCGCTTCGGCATTTCCAACGCGCACCGTACGTTGCACGGCGCGTTGCTTGACTCGCAGTTGCTGGCGGAAGTCTGGCTGGCCATGACGCGCGGCCAGGATGCGCTGCTGATCGACGTGGACGACAATGACGGCGCCGGCAGCGACGGCATCGTGCTGGCCAAGTTCGACGCGTCGGGCCTGGTGGTCGTGAAGGCCAGCGATGATGAACTGGCCGAGCACGAAACCTACCTGGCCGCGCTGGACAAGTCCGTGGGCGGCGAGTGCGTGTGGCGCAAGCTGGACGCGCCGGTCGCGGCAGCGTAATTAATTTCCCAAGGCGACTTGCGCACGTTTTAAAAAACATGCTATTATTTCGCCTCTTTCAGGGTGGTTAGCTCAGTGGTAGAGCACTGCCTTCACACGGCAGGGGTCACAAGTTCGAAACTTGTACCACCCACCAAAGACCCTTGAAAGGCAGCGCAGGCCCAATATCCAACAAGCCGGAACTGTCTACAAGTCGCACAGCAAACCGTATCGCAAGATGCGTTGCCGGGTGCAAAGCAAACAAGCCAACCTTTACCGGTTGGCTTTTTTGTTTTCTGCGATGGGAAACTCCTGGGGCGGAAAACGCACTACGCTATTGATCGGGCGCTTGATCAAACGCAACCGTGCCTTTGGCCCTTGCGTCCCGTCGGGTCTTTGCATGTCTATGATTGTTGAGCGGCGAACGCCAAGAGGAAATCTCGGGGCTCGCTTACGCGAACAGGAGACGTCCATGCATGCCAGCACAAATACCATGTTGATCATCATCGTCACGGGCGTGGCGTTGATGCTGGTCGGTTTCGGGCTGCGCGACCGCAACGTCGGGATGGGGTTGATGGGCCTGGGCCTGATCACGGCGATTGGCTCCATCCTGTACAAGGCCTACATCACGTTCTATTGACGTGGCCATGATTCGCCCGGCGAGGCGGCCCTTAGCTTTTCGGCGCCTGCTGTCGGGCGATGCGGGCTAGTAGCGAGTCCAGCTGGTTGGCGAAGGCTTTGCGGTCGGCCTGGCTGAACGAGGGCGGGCCGCCCGTGTCCACGCCGCTTGCGCGCAATTCTTCCATCATGTCCCGCACCGTCAACCGTTCCCGGATGGTCTCCGGCGAATAGCGTTCGCCGCGCGGGTTCAGCGCCATGGCGCCTTTTTCCAGAACTTCGGCGGCCAGCGGGATATCCGCGGTGATGACGAGATCGCCCGGTTCCGCGCGCTCGACGATGTGCGCATCCGCCACGTCGAAGCCGCGAGGTACCTGCACCGCCCGGATCAGCGGCGAGGGCGGGGTGGCAAGGGGCTGGTTGGCCACCAGGGTCACCGGCACCTGCCAGCGCTGCGCGGCGCGGAACAGAATGTCCTTGATGACCACGGGACACGCGTCCGCATCGACCCAGATATGCATGAGCGCTTATTCGCCCAGTGCTTTCTGCAGCACGTCGGCCACGATGTCGTTGGTGGACACGCCGCGTTCGGCCGCCAGGGCGCGCAGCTTGTCGGCGTGCGCCTGCGACAGCTTCAGCGGAAACGGCACCAGGCCGGCGGCCTGATCCAGCTTGCGCTGTTCGCGGCGGTCGGGCGCCTGCGAGGCCACGCCGAAGCGGTCGGGGGTGGCGGACTGCTTGAGTTGGCCGGCCAACTTCAGGGCCTGGTTCTTTTGAAGATCGAATTTATTCATGGAAATTCCTGATTAGGAGCGCAATCATAAGCGCAACCGGCGTCAACGCGGTTTGGCGTGCTCCAGCAGCGCCAATCCTTCTTCGGCGCCGTCGTGCAGCGGCACGGTCAGGCCGCGCCGGGCATTGGCCACCGATACCTGCGCGCCTTGTGGCGAGCCTGCGGCCAGCAGGTCCTGGCCCGTCTGGTAGACGGCGCGTACGACGACCAGCGCTTCGTCGCGGGTCAGGTCGGCGGTGGTGAGCAGCAGGGCGGCCGTACCGATGGTCGGGATCGGCGCCGACTGGTTGGGGTAGGTGCCCGCCGCGATTTCCAGCGGTATCAACCCGCTCTCGGGGGCCGCCAGCGTCTTGATGATGGCCGGGTCCAGCGGCAGCAGCTTCAGTTGGGCCTGGGTGAGAGCATCGCGCAGCGGTGTGGCGGGCACGCCGATCACCTGCGCGGCGGCATCCACCGTGCCCGCGTTCAGGGCGGGCAGCGACGCGGCAAAGGGCGTGTCCGCCACCTTGTAGTCGCGGCCGGCCTGCAAGCCATGGGCTGCCAGCACGGCCTCCAGTGTGGCGCGCACCGCGGAGCCTTCAGGCCCCAGCGCGATCGTCTTGCCCTTCAGGTCGCGTACCCCGCGTAGCGCCGGGTCGTCGCGGACCACGATGTGGACCAGTTCGGGATACAGGCTGCCCAGCGCACGCAGCCCCACGAAGGGGCCTTGCGCCGCAAAGGGGCCGCGGCCTTCATAGGCCAGGCGGGCGGTGTCGGCTTGCGCCAGGCCGACGACGGCGTCGCCGTTGCGCAGCAGTGCGATGTTCTCGGCGCCGCCACCGGTGATCAGCGGCGTCACGCGGATCTGCCGGGCGCGCCCCACGGCGGCCAGCGCGCGGGCAAAGGCCACGTACTCGCCGCGGTCGGGGCCGCCAGCCAGCGGGTAGCCCCGCTGCATTCGCGCCAGCCGGCCGTTGATGCGGGACACCGAGCGCTCCAGCTCCTGCTGCACGACATGCTGCGCCGTGCTGGACGCGCTGTAGGCGACGGAGTGGGTGATCTGATCCAGCGTGTCCAGCAGCTGCTGCGTGACGGGCGGCGGGGCGCCCGTATCCAGCGATGGCGCTTCGGCGGCTTTGAAGCCCGCCGGCGTAACGAGTTTCCAGGCGTCGCCTTCCTGGCGATAGATGGCGCTGGCGTGGGCGACGATGCGGTCGCCCGTCTGGTTGCCGCCCGACTTCACGC
>NZ_JBHFII010000034.1:88494-116685 GCF_057334215.1 Achromobacter maghribensis
GCTGCGCGGGCCCGCGCCCAGCAGTGTCACCAGCGACGCCGCACCCGGCTGGTCCCAGGCGCCTAGCGCGATGTCGCGGCCCAGATCCAGTTCGACGTCGTAATAGACCACGCGGCGGGTTTCGCCGGGGGGCGCGTTGCTGTCCGCGGCCGATCCCATGCGCGTGAGTTCGGCGATGCGGAACACGCCTTGACCATAGGTGGCGTTCAGGCCGCGTTCGACGTCGGCGCGCAGGGCGTCGGTATCGGGCGCGCGGCCGCAGGCCGCCAGGACCAGGCACAGCCCGATCAGGGCAATACGCTTGAGGATGGACAGGTTCATGCTTACATCCCTCCGACGAACGGCAGCGAAATCAAGGACGTCAGCACGATCACGTTCAGGATGTCGACCAGGAACGCGCCCGTCACCGGCACCACGATGAAGGCTTCCGGCGCGGGCCCGTGGCGGCGCGTCAGGGCCTGCATGTTGGCGATGGCGGTGGCCGTGGCGCCCAGCCCGAATCCGCAGAAAGCGGCCGACATGATGGCGGCTTCGTAATCGCTCTTGAGCATCCGGAACACCACCCAGGTGGCATACAACGCGCAGAACAGCGTCTGCACCACCAGCATCAGGGCCAGCGGGCCCGCCAATCGCGCCACGCTGGACAAGTCCAGCGTCATCATGGTCATGCCCAGGAATAGCGACAGGGAGATCGTGCCGATGATTTCGGTGGCGCGGTCGTCCAGCTTCAGGCCCACGCGCACGCCGACGTTGCGGATCAGCACGCCGGTTGCCAGGCACCACAGGAAGTTGGGCAGGCTGACCGGTGCGCCTTCCACCAGCATCGCAAGGTAGCCGCCGACGACCAGGCACACGAAGGCGGCGGTCAGCGACACGATGAACGAGCCGGCCGTGGCGGGTGCGGCCTCTTCGGCCAGATCCGGCGCGGCATGCCCGGTCTGCGCCGGGTGGTCCAGGCTGCCGGCCAGCTTGTGCCGCCGCATGATCCATTCCGCCACCGGGCCACCCACCACGCCGCCCAGCACCAGGCCCAGCGTGGCCGAGGTCATCGCCAGCGCCATGACGTCCTGGATGTTGTTGAAGTCGGCAAAGCGCGTGGCATAGGCCGCGCCGGTGCCGTGGCCGCCCACCAGGGTGATGGTGCCGCCCAGCAGACCCATCAGCGGATGCATGTCCAGCAGCCAGGCCATGCCCAGGCCCACGGCGTTCTGCAGGACCAGGAAGGGAATCAGCGCCAGCAGGAAGGCGATCAACCGCGGGCCGCCCTTGGCCAGCAGCTTCAGGTTCGCGGTCAGCCCGATGCAGCCGAAGAACAGCAGCAGCAAGGTGGGCTTGATGCTGGTTTCCATCGAGATCGACACGCCGCCCCATGTCGACAGCAAGTAGGCCAGCACGGCGAACAGCAGGCCGCCCACGATCGGATCGGGGATGCTGTAGCGCGACAGGATGCCGATGCGCGAGGTCAGCACCCGGCCGATGACCAGCACCAGGCAGCATGCAAGCAGGGATTGAACGGGCGAAAGCGAAATCATATGGGCCTTCGCGCCCCGACGGGCGCAGCAATGCAAAGCAGAGGGAACCGTTGCCGCCACATCGTTCAAACTGTGGCCCTATATTACGACCGTGATCGCAACGATGTATATGGGCGCGGCAACGCGCGTGGCCCCGTCAGGAGGCCGGGTGCAAGCGCCGCCTACAGCGGAAACACGCGCGACATGTAACTGGCTTGCGGACCGTATCCGGCCAGCTTTTCCGCCAGCCCGGGGGGCAGCGAGCGGCCTTCGCCGTACACCGCCTGATAGCCGTGACGCCGCCAATAGCCCACGGCAGACTCCAGCGACACCAGGCTGGCGCGGCGCATGCCGCTTTCCATGGCCTGGCTGGCCGCCGTCCGAAGCAGCGTCTGGCCCACGCGCAGCCCTTGCGCGGACGGCACCACGGCGCAGTCATGCAGGAACCAGTGGTCGGCCTGCGGCGGCAGCGCAGCCAACGCCACGTCCAGCGCGGGAGGCAGGCCGTCATCCCAGGGGTACGAAACCAGGTAACCCAGCAGGGAGCCGTCGGCGGCTGCGCGCGCCACCCAGCAATAGGCGGGCGCAAGCGTCAGGCGATTGAGGAAGAACTCCGCGCTTTCAAGCAGAAAGCCGGGGTAGGCCAGGGTCTGGGCATCCAAAATGCCGTCCACGTCGCTGGCCAGCATAGGGCGGACTCGGTATTGCATGACAACCTGTGAAAACAAGAAAAGCCGGCGCATTTTACCGGCGTCCGGTTGGGTGCTGCTTTACGAGGTTTCACAAATCAGGGACATAGGTTAACGAGGCTTGCACGCGACTTCATAGTTTTCGCGGTGCGTGTCCCTAGAATTCGCTCAAGTTCCAGCAAGCGGCGGTTGTGCCGCATTTCATGAAAATTCGACGACGCCCTACGCATACTGCTCGCCATATCGTCCTGTATTCCGAGTCAAGCGTCTTATGCACATCCAATTCCGGTCCGATCCGATCCCGCAGCAAGTGTTGGCCAAAACGTATCCCTTGGATTCGCTCTGGTCTTCCAAGGCGGCGGCCGTGCCCTATGACACTTGCGTGACCTGCGTCATCCCGTGCCTGAACGAGGCCGAGAACCTGCGCATCCTGTTGCCGCTGTTGCGCAGCCGCCTGTCGGCCTTGTGCACCAGCTGGGAAATCATCGTGGCCGATGACGGCAGCACGGATGGCACCGAAGCGCTGATGGCTGAATGGACGCAGCATCGCGGCTTTCGCTACGTGCAGCTGTCGCGCAATTTCGGCAAGGAAGCTGCGCTGAGCGCGGGCCTGGAAGCCGCCACGGGCAATGCCGTGATCTGCCTGGATGCGGACCTTCAGCATCCGCCCGCGTTGATCGAGCAGATGCTGGCGCGCTGGGCCGCTGGCGCCGAAATGGTCTATGCCGTGCGCGAAACCCGCGCCGATGAATCCTGGGTGAAGCGCTCTGGCGCACGCTGGTTCTACAAACTGCTGAGCAGCGCGCGCGGGGTTGACGTGCCGGCGCACGCGGGCGATTTCCGCTTGATGGACCGCGGCGTGGTCGACGCGCTGATCGCCTTGCCCGAACGCACGCGTTTCATGAAGGGCTTGTATGCCTGGGTCGGTTTCAAGGGCGAAGCGCTGCCGTATACCCCCGACGAACGCCTGCATGGCGATAGCCGGTTCAGCGGCATGCGCCTGTTCCGCCTGGCGCTGGATGGCCTGACCGCGTTCACGACCTGGCCCTTGCGCCTGGTCAGCCTGGTCGGTGTCGTCTTCGCCATGCTGGGGATGTCGTATGCCGCGTACCTCGTCGGCGAATACCTGCTGTCGGGCAACCCGGTGTCTGGCTGGACCACGATCGTCACCGCCGTACTGTTCTTTGCCGGCGTCAACCTGATTTCTCTGGGCGTGGTGGGCGAATACGTCGCCCGCATCTTCGACGAGGTGAAGGGCCGGCCGCTATACGTCGTGCGCCGGCGCCAGGGCGTGGCCTCGCGCGCGGACAAGGCCACGGGCACGGGTTGAGCATGGCTGATGGCCGGTGAAGGCCTCTACGCAGAACTCTACGCAGACGTCGCACGGTACAGGCTGCCCAGCGGATCGCACGCGGCGCCGTGGCGGTGCACGGCGCGCCACGCCTTCAGGCGGCGGGCTTGTGGCGGAATGCCCAGAGCCGGCTAGCGGCGAACGTGGCGAACGCCAATCCCACCAGGATCAGGGCCAGCAGCACGTCATAGGGAATGGCAGTGGTGTGCAGCAGCAAGGCATAGGCCGATTCGTTGATCACAAAACCGATGGCTGAAATCAAGAAGAAACGACGGGCTGCTACGGTCCAGGATGTGCGGGTATGTCGGAAGGTAAGTCGGTAGTGTCCCGAGAACGAAACCACGAAGGCCACCAGCCAGCCCACCAGGTTGGCGGCCAATGGTGGCAAGTGGAAGGCTTCGACGCAGCCGACGGCAATGGCCCAGTGCGTGGCAGCGGCAGCGCAGCCGACGACGACGAAAAGGCTGATCTGCTGAAGCAAGGCGCGCATGGAAGCCGTGGTGAAATGGAAATTCGAGGTGATGCAATGAGCAAACGAATCGTCGTCTGCGGTGACGATTTTGGCATGAATACCGACATCGATGAAGGCATGATCGCGTTGGCGGGCATGGGCCGCATCAGTGCGGTCAGTTGTCTGTCGCAGGGGCCCACGTTTGCCCGCAATGCAGCCCGCCTGTCGGCGCATGACGTCGATATCGGCCTGCATGTGAATTTCTCGGAATCGCTGGACGAGGCCGAGCCCATGCCCTCCTTAAGTGGGCTGATCCTGCGCGCGTATGCCGGCCGGCTGGACCGCGCGTGGATCGACGCGTGCCTGAACCGCCAATTCGACGCGTTCGAAGCCGCGTTGGGACGCGCGCCCGACTATGTGGATGGCCATCAGCACGTGCATCAGCTGCCCGGCATCCGCGACCAGGTGTTATCGCAACTGAAGCGCCGCTACGGCGATAGGCAGCCCTGGCTGCGGCAGACGGCGCCCGGCGCGCTATGCGGCATTCCGCTCAAGGAATCGATCAAGGCGCGCATCATCGGCGCCTTGGGTGCAGCGGCGCTGGCCCGCCAGGCCCGGCGGGAAGGCCTGCGTACCAATCGCCGGCTGCTGGGCGTATATGGTTTCGACGGCGGCAAGCGCCGCTATGCGGACTTGTTGCAGAACTGGCTGTTCAATGCGCATGACGGCGATTTGCTGATGTGTCATCCCGCGATGGACTGCCGGGAAGGCAGCCCCATGTCGCGCCAGCGCCGCGCCGAATTCGATGTGCTGGCCTGCCCCAAGCTGGGCGACTGGTTGAGTGAAAACGGCGTGCGCATCGCGCGCCTGCCGGCTGCCGCGCGCTGACCCGCAGCCTGACGCCGGCTACCCGCGCGTCAGGCTGTCCAGCAGCCAGGCGCCCGCGGGCCCCAGGGGGCGGCGCGTGGACCACACGACATCCACGCGAATATGGCGCGGCCAGCCCGGCACAGTCAGTTCCACCAATTGCTTGCGCCCGAAGCGCTGGATCATCCAGCGCGGCAATTCCGCCCAGCCGAAGCCCAGGCTGGCCATTTCCAGCAGCATCAGATAACCCGGCGCCGACCAGGTCGAGTTAGGCGGCGCGGCGTCCTTGTCATCCAGTTCGTAGGTGCTAAGGCGGAGTTCGCGTTCGGCATCGAGGTCGCCGCGCGTGATGCGTGCCCGGCCCGCCAGCGGATGGTTGCGCCCCACGCACAGGACGATTTCGGACAGTTCCGTCAACGTGGCGTGCGCGACGTCGGGCGGGTAGCTGTCTTGCGCCGCCATCAGGCCGACGTGCGCGCGGCCTTGCTGCACCAGCGCCACCACGTCTTCGTATTCCGCGATCAGGCATTCGAAGCGCAACGTGGGGTAGCGCCGGTCGATCTGGCTGAGCATGGTCTCGAACGTCTCGGACTGGAACGTGTCGGACAGCACCACGGTCAGGCGGGGCTCCAGCCCGTCGGCCAATTGACTGGCGCTGCGGTTGAACCGGTCGTTCGCGGCCAGCACTTGCAGGGCCTGGCCCAGCAGCACCTGGCCGGCTTCGGTCAGCGCGGGCTGGCGTTGGCTGCGGTCGAACAGCGTGACGTTCAGGTCCACTTCCAGGTTGGCGATGGTTTCGCTGATGGTGGACTGGCTTTTACCCATTTTTCGCGCAGCGGCGGAAAACGAGCCTTCCGACGCGACTTGGGCAAACGCGGCCAGGGATTCAAGGGAGTGGCGCATGGGCAGGGCGGGCTATCGGTTTTTCCGATGGATTCAATCTTTATCGTACCGGAAATATCGTCGAAAATCGCTCCCACTCTGTAGCAACCGACCTCAGGTGGGTCATGACGCAAGCCACGAAAACCCTAAAAGAACGTTTCTTCCACGCCTTTCTGTTTGAAATCCTGGCCATCGGCCTGTGCGCGCCGGCCGCCGCCTGGGCCATGGGCAAGTCCCTGTTTGAAATGGGCGTGCTGACCGCGGTCATCGCCTGGATCGCGCTGGTCTGGAACATGATCTACAACGCCGGCTTCGACCGCGTCGAGAACCGTTTCGGCTGGACCCGCAACCTGCGCGTGCGCATCTTGCACGCCTTCGGATTCGAACTGGGCCTGATCCTGATCGTGATCCCGCTGGCGGCCTGGTGGCTTAGCATCAGCCTCTGGGAAGCCTTCGTGCTGGATATCGCGCTGGTGCTGTTCTATTTGCCCTATGCGTTTCTGTACAACCTGGCCTACGACCGGTCGCGTCCGCGCGTCATGCAATGGCTGAACCGGGGCAAGGCGGGCGCCGTGTCCCCGGTTGCGGTGCCGGCCGCTACGCGTCAATGACCTTGCGCGTGAACATTTCCAGGTAGTCCATCAAGGAATCCGCGCCCTTGATGGCCGCGGCTTCGTTGCCCGTGGCAATGCCCTGGGCCATCAGCATGTGGCGCCGGGCGCCCTCGGCGATATCGCCCTCGTGCTGATAGGCGTACCAGAAGCGCCGGCACTGGATGATCAGCGGTTCCACGGCGTTCACGGCGGACAGGTTGCGGCAGGCTTCGTGGCAAACGTAGTCCAGCAACTGGTCGGCGTGCATGTAGTCGTCCAGGTTGCCGCCTTCGGAAGCGCGGATCATCTGCGCCGCGCAGTCCACGATCTGGGTGCGTTGCGCGGGCGTGGCGCGCCGCGCCGCGCTGGCGGCGATCAACTGTTCCAGGGCGCGGCGGGTCTGGATCAGGTCCATGTGGTCCGCCAGCTGGATCATCGACACGCGCAGGCCGCGCCGGGGTTCCTGGCGGATCAGCCCGGCCGCCACCATGCGCAGCAGCGCCTCGCGGAGCGGCGTGCGCCCCAGGCCAGTCTTTTCCACCAGATCCGCTTCCACGACCGCGCTGCCAGGCTGCAACTGCAGCGTGGCGATCATGCTCTCGATCTGGTCGTAGGCGACATCCGCGGCGCGCCGTTTGGGTTCTGCTCCTGCCATCAATTATTGTTTTCCTTCGTTTTGCGCCACTGCGTGTAGGCCAGCCATTCGCCGACGAACCCGCGTCGGAAGAACGACACGCACAACACGAAAATCAGCCCGATGACGATCGTGACGACATCGCCCAGGGTGGCAAGGTAGTTCTGCAAGCTGACGACCAGCGTTGCGCCGACCACCGGGCCCCATACCGTGCCGATACCGCCCAGCAGCGTCATCAGCAGGACCTCGGTGGAGGTGGACAGCGACACGTCGTTCAACGCCACCAATTGAAGCACCAGCGCCTTGAGCGACCCGGCCAGGCCGGCCACCGCCGCGGACAGCACGAAGGCCAGCAGCTTGCACCGATCCGTATCGTAACCTAGCGAAATGGCGCGCGGCGCGTTGTCCCGGATGGTCTTGAGCACCTGGCCGAACGGTGAATGGATCACCCGGTAGACGAACAGGAAGCCCAGCACGAACACCGCCAGCGCGAAGTAATACATGTTCGTATCGACGCTCAGGTCCACCAGGCCCAGGAACTTGCCGCGGGGGATGCCCTGCATGCCGTCCTCGCCGCGCGTCCAGCCCACCTGCACCGCCATGAAGTAGGCGACTTGCGACAGCGCCAGCGTGATCATCGCGAAATAGATGCCGGTGCGCCGGATGGCCAGCCACCCGATCGCATAGCCGATGGCCGCGGCCATCGCCACGCCGCACAGCATGGCGATTTCGGGCGGCAGGCCGCGTGCGCCGAAGAGAATCATCATTTCACCGGCGGCGTAGCCGGCCCAGCCGAAGAACGCCGCATGCCCGAAGGACACCAGGCCGGTAAACCCCGTCAGCAGGTTGAAGGCCAGCGCGAACAGCGCAAAGCACAGCACTTTCATGACGAACACGGGGTAGACGATCTGGGGAAAGAAGGGCACCAGCATCGCGGGCACCAGCAGCAGCGCCAGGATGCGGATCGAAAGGGGAATGCGCGGCACCTTATTTCTCCTTGCCGAACAGGCCGGCGGGGCGCATCAGCAGCACGACGGCCATCACGATGAACACGACCACGGTGGACGCTTCGGGATAGAACACTTTGGTCAGGCCCTCCAGCAGGCCCAGCGCCAGGCCGGTGACGATGGCGCCCATGATGGAGCCCAGGCCGCCGATCACCACCACGGCAAACACGATGTTCAGCAAGTTGGAGCCCATCAGCGGGTTGATCTGCATGACGGGCGCCGCCAGCACGCCCGCCACGCCCGCCAGCGCCACGCCGAAACCGTAGGTCAGCGTGATCATCACCGGCACGTTCACGCCGAAGGCCTGCAGCAGCTTCGGGTTCTCGGTGCCGGCGCGCAGCATGGCCCCCAGCCGGGTGCGTTCGAACAGGTACCAGGTTGCGATGCATAGCGTCAGCGACGCCACCACCACGAATCCCCGGTACGCAGGCAGGAACATGAAGCCCAGGTCGAAGCCACCCTGCAGGATCTCGGGCGGCTCGTAGCCCACGCCCGAGATGCCGTAGAAGTAGCGGAACCCGCCCTCCATCATCAGCGCGATGCCAAAGGTCAGCAGCAGCCCGTACAGATGGTCCAGGTGATACAGCCGTTTAAGCAGCGTCTTTTCGATGACGACGCCGACCGCGCCCACCAATAGCGGCGCCAGGATCAGTGCGGCCCAGAAGTTGATCTGCACCCCGGGCCCCAGCAACTGCGGCAGCTGCGTGAAACCGATCCACGCCAGAAACGCCGCCATCATGAACTGGGCGCCGTGCGTGAAATTGACGATATTGAGCAGGCCGAAGATGATGGCCAGCCCCATGCTCAGGATGGCGTAGAAGCAACCGTTGATCAGCCCCACCAGCAGTTGGGCGAGCAGGGCGGGAAGGGAGATGTCGAACATGGCGGGTAGCGGGCGGCGTGGGTGGCGTTACGACTTGTTCAACGGGCAGGCGGCCTGCGGCTTGGGGAACACGTCCTCGCCCTTCAGCACCGACTTCACGTTGTAGTAGTCCCACGGGGCCTTGGACTGCGCCGGCGTCTTCACCTGCAACAGCAGCATGTCATGCACCAGGGCGCCGTCCGCGCGCAATTTGCCGTTTCGGATCACGGCGTCGTTGATGGTCATTTCACGCAGCTTGGCCATCACGGCCGGCGCGTCGTCCGTGCCTGCGGCTTCGATCGCCTTCAAGTACGACAGCGTGGCGGAATACACGCCGGCCTGCGAAGCCGTCGGCATCTTCTTGGCCTTCTCGAAGAACTTCTTGGCCCAGGCCCGCGAGGCGTCGTCGTAGTCCCAGTAGAACGCTTCGGTCAGATACATGCCCTGCGCTTTGGCCAGGCCCATGCTGTGCACGTCCGAGATATACGTCAGCAGCGGCGCCACGATCTGCTTCTTGTTGATGCCGAATTCGTTGGCCTGCCTGACGGCGTTGACCGTGTCGTTGCCGGCGTTGGCCAGCGCGATCACGTCGGCCTTCGAGGCTTGCGCCTTCAGCAGGAACGACGAGAAGTCGTTGCCCGGGAACGGGTGGCGCGACACGCCGACGACGGTGCCGCCGTTTTCCTTGATGACTTCGGTGGCGTCTTTTTCCAGCGAGTGGCCGAAGGTGTAGTCGGCAGTGATGAAGTACCAGGTTTTCTTGCCTTCCTGGACCAGCGCGCGCGCCGTGCCAGCCGCCAGCGCGTAGGTGTTGGTGGTCCATTGCGCATTCAGCGGCGAACACTTTTCGCCCAGGATTGCGGTGGACAGGCCTGCCGACGGCATCGTCACGCGGTTCTTCTGCTTGGCGATTTCCATCACGGCCAGCGCGGTGGACGCGGTGGGAAAGTCCGTGATCATGTCGACCTTGCCCTGGTCGAACCACTCGCGGGCCAGATTGGCGGCCACGTCGGGCTTGTTCTGGTGATCGGCGGCGACCACTTCCACGGGCTTGCCCAGCACCTTGTTGCCCATCTCTTCGGCAGCCAGCCGGGCGGCGATCACGGAACCGTTGCCCGCCAGATCGGAATAGACGCCCGACAGGTCGGTCAGCACGCCAACCTTGACGACGTCGTCGCTGATCTTGGCTTGCGCGTGGACCGCGCCGGCCGCGCCGAGGGTAAGCAGCGTTGCTGCGATTCGATTCAATTTCATCTGACTACGCTCCGTGTAGGAATGGGGGACTGCGGTCGGAAGGAATACAGCGGGACATCAAATGCCAAGCAAGGCGTTCAGCTTGTCTTGCGATTGCTGGACTTCGGCGCGGTCGATCACGGCAACCACCTGGCCGTGTTCGATGACGTAATGGCGATCGGCCAGATGCTGGGCGAAGCGGAAATTCTGTTCGACCAGCACGGTGGTGTAGCCGCGCGCTTTCAATTGCCGGATCACGCGGCCCAGCGATTGCACGATGACGGGAGCCAGGCCTTCGGTGATTTCGTCCAGCAGCAGCAAGCGGGCCCCGGTGCGCAGAATGCGCGCCATCGCCAGCATCTGCTGTTCGCCGCCCGACAGCCGGGTGCCGGGGCTGTGCGCGCGTTCTTTCAGGTTGGGGAACATCGCGTAGATCTCTTCCACCGACATCCCGCCCGGCCCGACCGAGGGCAGCAGCATGAGGTTTTCCTCGGCGGTCAACGACGCGTAGATGCCACGTTCTTCGGGGCAATAGCCGATGCCCCGGCGCGCGATCTTGTGGGTGGGCATCGCCACCGTTTCCTGTCCTTGGACTTTGATCGAGCCACTGCGACGGCCCACCAGGCCCAGGATGGCTTTCAGCGTCGAGCTGCGGCCTGCGCCGTTGCGGCCCAGCAGCGTCACGCATTCGCCGGGCTTCACGTCCAGGTCGATGCCGTGCAGGATGTGCGATTCGCCGTACCAGGCGTGCAGGTCGCGGATTTCCAGCATGTTCGCGGCGGCGCCGGCCACGGCTTCATTCATCTTCGGCTCCCATGTAGGCTTCGCGCACGGCGGGGTCTTCCGACACCGTCGCGTAGGGACCTTCGGCCAGGATCTCGCCCCGTTGCAAAACGGTGATGGTGTCGGAGATGTCCGCCACCACTTTCATGTTGTGTTCGACCATCAGGATCGTGCGTCCCGCCGACACCTGCTTGATCAGGTGCTTGACCCGGTCCACGTCCTCGTGGCCCATGCCCTGCGTGGGTTCGTCCAGCAGCAGCAACTCGGGCTCCAGCGCCAGCGTGGTCGCGATTTCCAGCGTGCGCTTGCGGCCATAGGGCAGGTCGCCCGCCGCCACGTCCAGATGCGTGCGCAAGCCAACCTGGTCCAGGAGTTCCTCGACGCGGTGGTGCAGGCTTTCCAGCGTGCTTTCTGATCGCCAGAAGCAATAGTCCACGCCCAGTTTGCGTTGCAGGGCCACGCGCACGTTCTCGCGCACCGATAACTGCGGGAACACGGCCGATATCTGGAACGAACGCACGATGCCGCGCCGCGCGGTCTGCGCGGGCCGTTCCTGCGTGATGTCCACGCCGTCGTACACGATCTGACCGCGCGTCGGAATGTGGAACTTGGTCAGCAGATTGAAGAACGTCGTCTTGCCTGCGCCATTCGGGCCGATCAGCGCGTGGATGGCGCCACGCCGCACGTTCAGGTCGACGTTGTTGACCGCCACGAATCCGCGGAATTCCTTGGTCAAGCCCCGGGTCTGAAGGATGATGTCGCTGTGCATGGTGTCCGTTAGGCGTGCAGGGGGACAGGCCCCTCCGCGCGTGGCGGAGGGTTCGTGCTGCGGCGAGCCGCGTCCGGGAACGGGCGCTTACGTCGACTGGTATTGCTTGGGGCGTTTGGCCATCGCGGCCTGGATGATGGCGGTGCAGCGTTCGCGTTCCGCGCCGACCAGCGGCAGGCGGGGGCGGCGCACATGTTCGTTGCCGACGCCGGCCAGGGTCTCGGCCAGCTTGATGTTCTGCACCAGCTTGGTGGACACGTCCAGATGCAGCAGCGGCGTGAACCACTGATACAGCGCCAGCGCGTCTTGCCACTGGCCGGCCTTCATCAGGTCGTACAGCGCCACGGTTTCACGCGGGAAGGCGGTGACCAGCCCGGCCAGCAGCCCGTCCGCGCCTAGCGCCAGCGCTTCGAACGACAGGTCGTCCACGCCGATGAACAGCTGGTAGCGCGTGCCCAGCGCGTTGCGCAGGTCGGTCAGGCGGCGGATGTCGTCGCTGCTTTCCTTGATGGCGACCAGCCAGGGGCAATCGGCCAGTTCGGCCATGTGCTCGGTCTTCAGGTCGACACGGTAGGCGACCGGATTGTTGTAGATCATGCAGGGCTTTTGCGCCGCTTCCGCCATGGTGCGGATGCTTTGCATCGCTTCGCGCGCATCCGCCACGTAGATCAGCGATGGCATCAGCATGAAGCCGTCCACGCCAAGTTCGACGGCGGCCTTGATGAAGCGCAGGGCTTCGCGGGTGCTGGTTTCCGACACATTGGCCAGCACGGGGATGCGGCCGGCGCTGACTTCCACGGCGCACCGCGTGACGTCGAGCTTTTCTTCCAGCGTCAGGGTGCTGGCTTCGCCCAGCGAGCCGCAGGTGACCAGGCCGTGGACCCCGTTGTCGATCAGAAAGCCGAAATGCTTGCGCATTGCGTCGAAGTCGAGGGATTCGTCGGCATGGAACTTACTGGTTACGGCAGGAAATACGCCCTGCCAACGCACGTTACTCAACTGGCTTCTCCTCAGGATGCCGACGCTTCAATGGCGGAGCGGCGAGCTGAAGCAAAGTCTAATATTCGTTAAATATATTTAATAGATATTTTTATATGGGAGTTTCCCGAGATCGGGTTTTCCCGGCAGGCACGGTGAACGGAAGGCAAGAAAAAGCCCCGCGCGGCGGCGGGGCGGCAAGGCGGCGCTGGACCGTCAGCCGGCCTTGCGCTTGTAGGCCCGGGTCGCGTCCTGCATGAACGTCTTGACCGCGGCGTCGTACTGCGGACCGCTGCGGAAGGCGCCCGAGTGCGACGCGCCTTCAATCTTCACCAGCCGCTTAAGGTCTGGCGCCACGTTGCGCGCGGCGGCGAAGAGCTCATCGCTCATCGTGTGGGGCACCACGCGGTCGGCAGTGCCGTGCATGAACAGCATGGGCGTGTGCATGCGGGCCAGCTTGTCCACCGAATCGAAAGGCTGCGTCACCAAGAGGCCCGCGCCCGGCACCTTGCCCCAGCGCAGGGTGCCCAGCATGGCACCGATGCTGGTGAAGCTGGATTCCACGATCAGGCCGGCGAAATCAGGCTGTTCGGGGCGGGCGGCCAGATCGATGGCGATGGCGCCGCCCAGGCTGTGCCCATACACGAAGCGGCGGGCGGCGTCAGGCTGAAGCCGTGCCAGTTCTTTCAGCCCGGCCATCGCGTCTTCCAACGCGCTGTCCTCGGAGGGCAGGCGCGGCGTGGAGGCGCCGAAGCCGCGGTAGTCGATGGCCAGGACGGAATACCCCATGCGGGTCCAGCCGTCGATACGGAAGGCGCTGCCGTTGAGGTTCCAGCGCGCGCCATGCAGGTACAGCACCGTGGGCGCACCCGTCTTGGGGCTTTGCCAATACCAGGCGCGCACCTTGTCGCCGTTGGCCAGCGCCAGGTCGTAGACCTCGGTGCCGGCGGCGGGTTCGCGCCACCACGTTTGCGGTTCGGACTGAGGGGAAAAGATCGTCTGGCGCTGCCAGGAGTCCAGGTGCGAGCACCCCACCACGCCGGCGGCGGCAAGCAGGGCGGCGACGAAAAGCCGGCGGATGGAGAATCGGGGCAGGGCGGGCATGAAAGCTATGACCCTGTCGGGCCGGTTGGGTTCCGGCATCAGGATACTCCGGGATGCGCCTCTCGCGTCAGTGCCAGCCACGCCTGCGCGGCATGCGACAGGTAACCGCCGCGCCGCCACACCAGCACCATTTCCCAATCGGTGCCCGGGTCGCGCAAGGGCACGCGGCAGACGCCGGCGGGCAAGGCATCGTCGGCCTTCAGCCGCGGCAGGAAGGCCACGCCCAGCCCGGCTGCTACCAGCGCCACGATGAAATCGATCTGGCCGCTACGCGCCGCGATGGCGGGCGTGAAGCCCGCGCGTTGGCAGGCGTCGTGGATGATGCGGTTCAGGGCAAAGCCCGTTTCGAACAGGATGAACGGGGACGCGCGCAGGTCATGCAGGCCGACCGAGGCGGCGCGCGCGCTCGGGTGGTCGGCCGGCAGCAACGCGATCAAGGGTTCGCGCGCCACCGGCTGCCATTCCACGTTGTCGGGCACGGGCTGCAGCGATGCCGCCAGTTCGATCTCGCCCGTCATCACCATTTCCTCCAGCCGGCGGCTGCCATGCTCGACCAGGCTGATCTCGATCTGCGGATAGCGGCTGCGAAAGCGCGCGAACATCGGCGCGAACAGCGAACTGCCCAGTGGCGGCAAACCCAGGCGCAGCACGCCGCGCTTGAGTCCCTTCAGATCGTCCAGTTCGGCGTACAGGTCGTCGCGTTCCGCCAACATCGCCATGGCGCGCCGATAGACGATTTCCCCCGCGTCCGTCAGCCGGATGGGTTGCGCCTGGCGGTCCAGCAGCGGCAGGCCAAGCTCGTCCTCCAGCTGGCGCACCGCCTTGCTCACCGTGGGCTGCGTCGCGTGGATGGTCTTGGCTGCCTGGGAAAAGCCGCCTTGGCGAACCACCTCCACCAGGGCGCGCAACGCGCGTAGGTCCATGGTTATGCCTATTTGGAATACATTGAATTCATCGAATTCATTTTATCTATGGGCTGCGCAGGCGTAAAACAAAAGCTTGCCGCAGGAAGCCCGCCTCATGTCTCGCCCCTCTCTTCGTTTACTGCCCCGCATCACGCTGGTGTTGCGCCTTGCGCTGCGTCGCAGCCGCGTGCTGCAAATCGCGCTGATCGTCCTGTTCGCCTTGTTAGGCCAAGTGCTGGCCAAGGCCCTCGGGCTGCCTGTGCCGGGCGGCGTCATCGGAATGGCGCTGGTGCTGGCGCTGCTGGCCACGCGGCGGCTGCGGGTGCGCAACGTGCACCGCGGCGCCAGTTGGCTGCTGGCCGAAATGCTGCTGTTCTTCGTGCCGGCGGTCATGTCGTTGCTGGACCATCGCGAATTCCTGGGGATGCTGGGCGTCAAGCTGCTGGTCGTCATCCTGCTGGGCACCGCGATGGTCATGGCCGGTACTGCGCTGACCATCGACCTGTGCTATCGCTGGATGAACCGCCATGCCGTCTGAATTCAATCAACTGTTCTGGCCGGCGGCCACCGTCGCCGCCTACGCTTGCGCGCGGCTGTTCTATCGCCGCCATGCCTACTGGTGGACATCGACCCTGGTGGTGGCGCCTGCGCTGCTGCTGGGCCTGGCGATCATGCTGCACACCGGCTACCGCGACTACATGTCCGGGTCGCATTGGCTGATGGCGATGCTGGGGCCGGTCATCGTGGCCTTCGCGCTGCCGCTCTACGAACAGCGCGCGCTGATCCGGCGCTACTGGCCAGTGTTGGCGGCCGGGGTGGCGGTGGGCAGCCTGATCGCCGGCGTCAGCGCGTGGATGTTGGGCAGCTTGCTCGACTTGCCGCCCGACCTGCGGCTGAGCCTGCTGCCGCGTTCGGTCGCCACGCCGTTCGCGGTGGCGGTCTCGTCCCATGTGGGTGGCGTGCCGGATCTGACGGCGGTGTTCGTGATCGTGACCGGCGTGTTCGGCGCGGCCATTGGTCAATTGATGCGCCGCTGGCTGCCGCTGCGCTCCGCGTTGGCACGGGGCGCGCTGTTCGGCATGGGCGCGCACGGCGCCGGAACGGCGAAGGCCCGCGAACTGGCGGCCGAAGAGGGCGCCGTCGCGGGCCTGGTGATGGTGATGGCGGGACTGTTCAACGTGTTGGTCACCCCCGCCGTCGTCGTCGGCCTGCTGGCCTGACGCGATGCGTCAGTGCATCAGCTCCAGCGCCACCGGGTATAGCGATGCCACCAGCAGCAGCGCCATGCCCACATTGAATGCGCGGACGGCCCAGGGCTTGTGCAGCACGCGGCGCAGCGCGGTGCCGAACGTCACCCAGACGCCGATGCTGGGCAGGTTGACGATGCCGCACACCAGCGTGGCGATGACGAGATTGGCAAAGAAGCCGTTTTGCGGCGTGTAGGTTGCCACCACGCCCACCGCCATGACCCACGCTTTCGGATTGACCCACTGGAACGCCGCGGCTTGCAGGAAGGTGAACGGCTTGCCGCGCGCTTCGCCGTCTTCCATGCCGCCGGAGTTGGCGATCTTCCAGGCCAGGTAGAGCAGGTACGCGGCGCCGGCGTACTTCAGGATGGTGTACAGCGCGGGCACTTGCTGGAACACCGAACCCAGGCCGATGCCCACCAGGAAGATCATCAGCGTGAAGCCCAGGTTCACGCCCAGCAGATGCGGCATGCTGCGGCGGAAGCCGAAGTTCAGGCCGGACGACGCCAGCATGACGTTGTTGGGCCCCGGCGTAATCGAGCTGACCAGCGCGAATAGCGCCAGCGGACCCAGCAAGGATGCGGAAGCCAAGGGCACGTCGGCCCAGTTGGTGGGAAGCAGATTCATTTTTTGGTCCTGACAATGGCACGGCGTCCGCCGGCGATAACGGCGATCACGGCAGCGGCGAACAAAAATGTCGACGGCTCCACGGATTCGCCAAACAACCATGCCGCCGCCACGACCGTAAGGAACGGTTGCAACAGCTGCACTTGACCCACCCTGGCGATTCCGCCCACGGCCAGGCCGCGGTACCAGGCGAAGAATCCCAGGAACATCGAGCCGAACGCCAGGTAGGCGCAGGCGGAAACTACCGTGGCGCTAGGCCACTGGGCTTGCGCGGCCATCCAGCCAACCGGCGCCAGCACCACGGGCGCGCTGATTGCCAGCGCCCAGCATATTGTGCGCCAACCGCCCAGCGTGCGTGCCGCGCGGGCGCCTTCGGCATAACCCATGCCGCCCAGCACCACGGCCACCAGCAGCCACAGGTCGCCGGTGGACAGCGTGCCGTGGCCTTGGCGCAAGGCAAAAGTCGTGACCAGCGCGGCGCCCACCACCGCCCAGCCCCAGAACGAAGCCGACGGGCGTTCACCGCTTCGCAACGCCGCAAAAGCGGCCGTCGACAGCGGCAACAAGCCGTTGAACACCGCGCCGTGCGAAGACGACACGCTTTGCATCGCCAGGGTCGAGGCCAGCGGCCAGCCCACGACGATGCCCAGCGCGGCCAGGATGACGCCAGGCCACTCGTGGCGGTTCGGCCGCCGGCTGCGCGTCAGCCACAGCAGGGCGATCGCCGGCACCGCGGCGACCAGGGCGCGCCCCAGCCCCACCAGCAACGGCGTCAGTTCGGATACGGCTAGCCGCGTCATCGGCAGCGTCAACGAAAAGACCAGCACGCCCAGGAAGCCGTAGCCATAACCTTCCCAGACGGAAGGAGGCGCGATGGGTGCCGTCTGGGGGGACGGATAGAGCGTGGATCGGGTCATGACAGTTGCCAGGGAACGCGAGGGGGGCGATGGATGGGCCGGGGATCGGGATGCCCGCAGTTGCGAGCTTTCCGTATTGCTGTCACTCTACGCATAGTTATCGGTACAGTACCGGTACACTTAGGCATATCACTTTAATCACTGGCCTGGTCGAATCCCCATGACAGTTGCTCCTGCTTCCGCACCCTCCATGCCGTGGCTGCCCGTGCGCCAGGCCGATGCTTCCCTGGTGACGCAACTGGCCGATGGCTTGGCCCGCCGCATCGACGAACAGGGGCTGCGGCCCGGTACTCGCCTTCCATCCATCCGCAAAATGGCCGAACAGTCCGGTGTCAGCCGCTTTACCGTCGTCGAAGCCTACGACCGGCTGGTGGCCCGCGGCCTGGTGCAATCGCGTCGCGGCGCGGGTTTTTTCGTCCGGGCTCGCAGCGGCCCGCTGGCGGCGGTGGCCACGGCGCCCGCCACGACGCTGGCGCCGCCGGCACGGGTGGACATCGCCTGGCTACTGCGCAGCATGTTTCGCGAAACCAATGCCCCGGGCATGCCCGGCGGGGCAGGCCTGTTGCCGGCCGAGTGGCTGGACCCGGATATGGTGGCAGGGGCGGTGCGCGCGGTGGGACGCTCGGTGCGCGCCAATCTGGTCAGCTATGGCCATCCACAGGGTTTTGCGCCCTTGCGCCAGCAAATTGCCGCGTCTCTACAGAACGACGGGGTGCCGGCGCACCCGGAGCTGAACCTCCTGACCACCAATGGCGTCACCCATGGGCTGGACCTGATCGCGCGCCACCTGGTCAAGCCGGGCGACACCGTACTGGTCGAAGACCCGGCATGGTTCGTCATCTTCGGCCGGCTGGTGGCGTTTGGCGCGCGGCTGATCGGCGTGCCGCGCGGGCCGGACGGCCCGGACATCGCCATGCTGGAGCAGTTGGCGGCCGAGCACAAACCGAAACTCTTCATCATCAACAGCGCCGTGCATAACCCGACCGGCCACACCTTGTCGGCCGGCGTGGCCTACGACATCCTGCGAATCGCCGAGCGCCACGATTTCATGGTGGTCGAAGACGACACCTACGGCGAGCTGCACCCCGGCGGCGCCATGAAGCTGGCGGTGCTGGACCGCTTGAACCGTGTGATCCTCGTCGGCGGCTATTCCAAGATGCTGGCCGCAAGCCTGCGCGTGGGCTATGTGGCGGCCAACCCCGACATTCTCCAAAAGCTGGCCGACCTGAAAATGCTGGCCGGGCTGACCTCGCCCGAGCTGGGCGAACGCGTGGTGCACCGCGTACTGATGGAAGGGCAATACCGGCGTCACATCGAACGCGTGCGCGCGCGGGTGGACGACGCCCGCCAGCGGTGCATGCGGGGGCTGCTGAAGCTGGGGCTGACGGTGCCCCACGAGCCCAACGCAGGGATGTTCGTGTGGGCTGACTGCGGGCGCGACACCGAAGTGCTGGCGCGCGAAGCCGCCGACCGGGGCATGCTGCTGGCGCCGGGCACGCTGTTTTCACCGTCGCAGGCGCCTTCGACCATGCTGCGGTTCTCGGTTTCCATCGCGGATGATCGCGGCGTCTGGACAGAATTGGAAAAACTCTTCGCGCAAAACGGCTCCTACAATCAATAATATGCAGCTATCTATCTGAAGGAACCGCCATGTCCGCACCCATCAAGCCCCTGACCGAAAACTTTGCCGTCGCGCCTCAATTGGGTCCCGACGACATGGCCGATGTTGCCGCCGCCGGCTACAAGAGCGTCATCATCAACCGCCCCGACTTTGAAGGCGGCCCCGACCAGCCCACCGCCGCCGATGTGTCCAAAGCCGCCGCCGCCGCCGGCCTGGCGGTGGAATACCAGCCCGTGGTGGGCAGCGCCATGACCGTGTCCGACGTGGTGCGCTTCGCCGAACTGCTCAAGACCCTGCCGGGCCCCGTGCTGGCTTATTGCCGCACCGGCACCCGCTGCACCAATCTCTTCGCCGCCGCTCAGCAACTGGGCTGACACGGCGCTTGACGCAGGTCAATACCGCCCGGTTCCCTTGATGTGAACCTGGCGGCTTTCCGGTAGCATAAAGATTCCTCTCAAACAGGAGCAGGCAAGATGTTCAAGAAGATCCTGATTCCCACCGACGGTTCGCCGCTGTCGGCCCAAGCCGCCAACGCGGGCATTTCCTTCGCGCGTTCGGTTGGCGCCGAAGTGGTCGCCCTGTACGTGACGCAACCCTTTGCGGCCACGATCGGCTTTGACGGCATGGCCGCCGCCTACGCCATCACCGACGAGGACTACGAAAAGGCCTCGGCCGAGCAAGCCGACAAATACCTGAAGCAGATCACCGACCGCGCCGACACCGCTGGCGTCAAGTCCGAGTCGCGCGCCGTGTCCAACTTCAACGTGGCCGACGGCATCGTGCAGGCCGCCACCGATGCCGGCTGCGACCTCATCTTCATCGGCAGCCACGGCCGCAGCGGCCTGTCGCGCCTGCTGCTGGGCAGCGTCACGGCCAAGGTGCTGTCGCTGGCCAGCACCGCCGTGCTGGTCTACCGCGTCAAGGAAGAAAAGAAGTAAGCACCCGGCCCCGCGCCAGGCCGGCGCATGCGCCGCAAAGCCCCTCCATCGCGAGGGGCTTTTTTTGTCTTGGGCCCTCTCAAGACAAATACGCCACCCGGGCCAGCAAGCACGTGCCTCGTGCGTGGCGTGGGGCTTGTTTTCCCTATCGCGGCCATGAAGATATTTTTCTCCGCACGCGGCCGATTGGTCCTTGTATCTTGCCGCGCGGCGCGTAATATTTACGCATCAGCGCGGGCGCGGTTCCGCATTCCTCAGGTACCACACGCGGCATGGCGCCCGCCGCGGCAGCGCCCGGTCGGGCTTGCCGTACATGCATAGTGGTTCACTGCAAGGAAGAGGCCATGACTCGCAAGACGCGTATCGAGCTTTACCGCAATATCGGCATCAGCGCCCATATCGACGCGGGCAAAACGACGACCACCGAGCGCATCCTCTTCTACACCGGCATCACCCACAAGATCGGCGAAGTCCATGACGGCGCTGCCGTGATGGACTGGATGGAGCAAGAGCAGGAACGCGGCATCACCATCACGTCGGCAGCCACCACCGCCTTCTGGAAAGGCATGGCGGGCAATTACCCTGAACACCGCATCAACATCATTGACACCCCGGGGCACGTGGACTTCACCATCGAAGTCGAACGCTCCATGCGCGTGCTGGACGGCGCGGTCATGGTCTATGACGCGGTGGGCGGCGTGCAGCCGCAGTCCGAGACCGTCTGGCGGCAGGCCAACAAATACAAGGTGCCGCGCCTGGCCTTCGTCAACAAAATGGACCGCGTGGGCGCGGACTTCCTGCGCGTGCAGCGCCAGATCGCCGAACGCCTGAAGGGCGACGCCGTGCCGATCCAGCTGCCAGTGGGCGCCGAAGACCATTTCGAAGGCGTAATCGACCTGGTCAAAATGAAGGCCATCATCTGGGACGACGCCAGCCAGGGCGTGAAGTTCAAGTACGAAGACATCCCCGCGTCCATGCTTGAACAGGCGCAGGAATGGCACGACAAGATGGTGGAAAAGGCCGCCGAGGCCAACGAGACGCTGCTTGAAAAGTACCTGTCGGGCGAAACCCTGACGGAAGACGAAATCAAGCAGGGCTTGCGCGCGCGCACCGTCGCCAACGAGATCGTGCCCATGCTGTGCGGCAGCGCTTTCAAGAACAAGGGCGTGCAGGCGATGCTGGACGCCGTCATTGACTACATGCCGTCGCCGCTCGACGTACCGGCCATCAAGGGGCACGACGAGCGCGACCGCGAAATCGAGCGCCATCCTGCCGACAACGAACCGTTCTCGGCGCTGGCCTTCAAGATCATGACGGACCCGTTCGTCGGGCAGCTCGTGTTCTTCCGCGTGTATTCCGGCGTGGTGAAATCCGGCGATTCCGTCTTCAACCCGATCAAGGGCAAGAAGGAACGGCTGGGCCGCATCCTGCAGATGCACGCGAACGAACGTCGGGAAATCACCGAGGTGTATGCGGGCGATATCGCCGCGGCGGTCGGCATCAAGGACGTCACCACCGGCGACACGCTATCGGATCCCGCGCACGTCATCATCCTTGAACGGATGGTCTTCCCCGAGCCCGTGATTTCGCAGGCCGTGGAACCGAAGACCAAGGCCGACCAGGAAAAAATGGGCATCGCGCTGAACCGGCTGGCGCAAGAGGATCCGTCCTTCCGCGTGCGCACCGACGAAGAATCGGGCCAGACCATCATCTCTGGCATGGGTGAGCTGCATCTGGAGATCCTGGTCGACCGCATGAAGCGCGAGTTCAACGTCGAGGCCACGGTGGGCAAGCCGCAAGTGGCCTACCGCGAGACCATTCGCAAGGCCTGCAACGAAGTCGAAGGCAAGTTCGTCAAGCAGTCGGGCGGGCGCGGCCAGTATGGCCATGTGGTGCTGAAGCTGGAACCGCAAGAGCCAGGCAAGGGCTACGAATTCGTCGACGCCATCAAGGGCGGCGTGGTACCGCGCGAATTCATCCCGGCGGTCGACAAGGGCATCCGCGAATCGCTGAACGCCGGCGTACTGGCGGGCTACCCCGTCGTGGACGTGAAGGCGACCTTGTTCTTCGGGTCATATCACGACGTGGACTCGAACGAGAACGCGTTCAAGATGGCGGGCTCGATGGCCTTCAAGGAAGGCATGCGGCGCGCCGATCCGGTCTTGCTGGAACCGATGATGCAAGTCGAAGTCGAGACGCCCGAGGACTTCACCGGCAACGTGATGGGCGACCTGTCGTCGCGGCGAGGCATGGTGCAGGGCATGGAAGACATCGCGGGTGGCGGCGGCAAGGTGGTGCGCGCGGAAGTGCCACTGGCCGAGATGTTCGGCTATTCGACGTCGCTGCGGTCGCTGACCCAAGGGCGCGCGACCTACACGATGGAGTTCAAGCACTACGCCGAAGCGCCGCGCCAGGTGGCGCAGGAAGTCATCGCGGCCCAAAGCGCGGGCCGCTGACCTCGCGTTGCGCGGTCAGGCCGGGGCGGCCGCGGTGGCGGCCCCGGTTCGCAGGCGCATAGACGCCATCTTCACGCCCATCAGAATCATCACGAAGCCATAGGCGTGGAACAGCTGCGGGGTCTCGCCCAACAGGGGCCAGGCCAGCAGCGCGGCATACACCGGCACCAGGAACATCGACAGCCCCGCCGTGGCGGGACCGGCCTGGCTGATCAGGCGGCCATAGACGTAATAGGCGCCCAGACTGGGCACGACCGCCAGAAACAGCAGCACGGCCGCCAGGCGCGGATCGGTCCAGGGGGGCGTGGCGCCGGCCGCGGCTTCGATGCCGGCAAAGGGCGCCAGCGCCAGCACGCCGCCCAGCATCATCGTTGCCAGCCGCGCGTGGTCCGGCACGGCGGGCAAGGTCAGGCGCTTTTGCAGCACGGTATAGAACGCCCAGCCCGTCGCGGCCAGCAACACCCATAGGTCGCCCTGGCCGAACGCCAGCCGGGCCAGCGTCTGAAGGTCGCCGCGCGACAGCACCACCAGCACGCCGCCCAGGGCCAGGCCCAGGCCGGCCGCCCGCAGCGCCGACAGCGGCTTGCGCCAGATCAGCGCTTCCAGCAGCGCCACCAGGATGGGGCTGCACGAAAAGATCAGGGCGATGTTGGTGGCGCTGGTGGTTTGCGCGCCAATGTACTGCGGCGCCACGGCCACGCCCATGCCCAGCACCGCCAGCGGCAGCAGGGTGGGCAGGCCGCGCCACAACGCGCGGCGATGTGCTCGCAGGGCGGGGGCCGCCAGCGGCAGCAAGATCAGCAAGGCCAGCAGCCAGCGGCCAAAGGCAAGGAAAACAGGGGGAAGGCTGGCATCGTGGGCCCAGCGGGCCGCGACCATGTTCGACGCAAATAACGCCGGGGCGGTCAGGAGCATGGCGGTGCCGGACAGGCCCAGACCGGTTCTTGCGGATACTGCTGCTGCGTGTGACATGGTTTCCAGCCGCGCGGATCGGCGCGCGGGTTGCTGCGTGGGAACTACCGGCGCGCGCGCCGGGTTGTGCCGCGGCGCAGGCGTCGAAATCCGACGGGCGGGATAAGGCTCGTCTTGCTGGAAAGTCTACGGCTGGGGAAACAAAATAGGTTTCTTGATTCACGCCCATTTAGCGTTTAAAGAAGAATATCTATCTTGTAGAATTCGTATTCGCAGGGATATTCTCTTTATGGGTCCGCCAGCCATGTCCGCCACCCCGAAAATCGACGAAACCGACCGCAAGATCCTTCGCGCATTGCGCGCCGACGGCCGCCTGACCAACCTGAAACTGGCCGAACACGTCGGCCTGTCGCCCACGCCTTGCTGGAATCGGGTCAAGGCGCTGGAAGAGGCTGGGGTGATCGAGGGTTACGCGGCCTTGCTGAATCAAAAGGCGTTGGGCCTGCCGGATACCGTCATGATCGAGGTGACGCTGGAACACCACGACGATGAGTCCCTGGCACGCTTTGGAGAAGAGATCACGCGGCTGCCGGAAGTGGTTGAAGCCTTTCTGGTGACGGGCGAATACGACTATCTGATCAAGGTTGCCGTGGCGGGCACCGAGGGCTACGAGGAATTCCTGCGCAAACGGCTGTATAAGCTGCGCGGCGTGCGCCACAGCCGTTCCACCTTCGTCCTGCGGCGGCTCAAACACACGCCTTCGGTGGAGCCCTAGCCTTAAGAGAAGCCAGGCCCGACCTAGCCCCCGATGAAGGCGTCGATGGCGCCGTTGAAGGCGCGCGGATTGCCCAGGTTCATGCCGTGCGACGAACCCACGACCGTCACGCGATGCGCGTGCGGCACCCATTGCGACAGGGCATCCAGCACGGCGGGGTAGGGGGCGGGGCTCAACGCGCCACCGATCAACAGGGTCGGCAGCTTCAGCGTGCCGATCTGCTGCGGCGTCAGGGCTTCGGGCTTTTCTTCCGCCTGGCCGAAAAGCGTGCCGACGTTGTCACGCACCATCTCCTTGAACCACGGCACCATGCGTTGCCAGGTGTCCGGGCCCGTCACCGTGTCCACGAACAGCGCCAGGCCTTCCTCGACGTCGCCCTGGCGGATCAGCGCCAAGGCGCGCTGGCGGAAGCCTCCACGCGAATCGTCGCCGCCGGGCAGCGGCAGGCCCGGATCGGCCAGCGTCAGGCTGCGCAACGCGTCGGGCTGGCGTAGCGCGGCTTCCAGCGCCACGCGGCCGCCGCGGGAATGACCGACCAGATGGGCAGGGCCGCCGGCGACGGTTTCAATGAACGCCAGCACGTCGCTGGCATGCTGCTCGATGGAAAACCCATCGCCTTCGCCGTCCCAGGTCTCGGGCCAGTACCGGCGCAGGCAAACGGCCAGCACCCGGAACGACTTGCCCAGCGGCGCCATCTGCGACTTCCAGTAGCGGCAGTCCGATAAAGAACCGTGCACCAGCACCAGCGGCGTGCCGCTGCCGTACTCGGTGTAGGACATGGCGTAGCCGTTGATCAATGCGGTTTGCAGGGGCAGTACGGGTTCGGAACGCATGGAGGTCGGGAAGGGGAAAGCCAGGTCCGCATTCTAGCCCGCCGCCAAGGCGGGGCATCACCGGCCACCGCTGATAAACTCGTTCGCAATCTTTCACGGAGCCCGCCACGATGTCCCCCGAGTCCCTTGCTGCTTTGCCCGAATCCGCCCAACGCGTCGCCCGCCTGCTGCTCGAGATCGGGCATGACAAGCCCGTCGTCGTCCTGCCGCAATCGGGCAAGACGTCGGCGGAAGCGGCTGCGGGTCTGGGGTGCGAAGTGGCGCAGATTGCCAAGTCGATCATCTTTCGCCGGGTGTCCGACGATGCGCCCGTGCTGGTCATCGCCAGCGGTGCGAATCGGGTCGACGAATCCAAGGTGGCCGAGCAGGTCGGCGCCTTGGCCAAGGCGGACGCCAGGTTCGTGCGCGACATGACGGGCTACGCCATCGGCGGCGTCTGCCCCATCGGTCACGCCGTCAAGCCGGTCATGTTGCTGGACGCGGACTTGTTCAACTACGACAGCCTGTGGGCGGCCGCCGGCCACCCGCATGCCGTGTTCAACCTGACGCCCCGGCAGCTGGCGGACATGACCGGTGCGCCGGTGGTCGATGTGGCCTTGCGCGCCTGATCGGTCGCATTCTCTACTCAGAATCCCGAATCTGGCGCTCGGCATCCGAGGCGTCGGCGCCGTTCAGCGGGGGTGTTCGTCCAGCCCGTCGATCAGCACCTGCCGCCGGCCGCGCGAGCAAGCTTCCACACGCCCCTGCACCCCATAGACCGCGGCCAGCGACGCGGGCGTGATCACGTCTGCCGGCGCGCCTTCGGCATGCAGCCGGCCAGCCTGGATCATCACGGCGCGATCCGCGTGCTGCAACGCCACGTTCAGGTCGTGCAGCACGATGACGCTGATCAGGCCGTGCTCGCGCGTCTCCTGCTTCAGCAACCGCATCACATGGAACTGGTAATTCAGGTCCAGGGCGGATAAGGGTTCGTCCAGCAGCAACACCCGGGGATGGCGGATCAGCGCCTGCGCCAGGCCCACCAGCTGTTTCTGCCCACCCGACAAGGCATCCAGGTAATGCAGCGCCAGATGCCCGATGCCCAACCGGTCCAGAAGGCGTTCGATGTCGGCCATTCCCGCACCGGCCGGCAGCCCGTCGCGGCTGGCGTTCGCGGCAACCAGCACCGATTCGAAGACCCGCAGATGCACGGCGGCAGGCAGGCTCTGCGGCAGGTAGACCATATGCCGGGCGCGTTCACCCACGCCCAGCCGGGTCATGTCATGCCCATCCAGCAAGACGCTGCCGTCGCGCGCACGGACCAGTCCGGCCAGCGCCTTCAGCAACGTGGACTTGCCGCTGCCGTTGGGGCCCAGCAGGGCGGTCACCTGGCCTGCGGCAAGCGCCGGGATCGACAGCGCGTGCAGCACGTCGTCCCGGCCATAGCCGGCGGTGAGTCCGTGGATGTCAAATACGGCGTCGCGTGTCATGGCAATTGCCGGCGCAACAGCACGGATACGAAGAAGGGGATGCCCACCAGTGCCGTCACGATGCCAACGGGCACGACGACGCCGGGCAGCAGGTTCTTGGAAACGACGGACGCCAGCGACAGGATCAGCGCGCCCACCAGCGCGCTGCCAGGCAAGTAAAAGCGATGGTCCTCGCCGAACAGCCGGCGCGCGATGTGCGGCGCCACCAGCCCGATGAATCCGATGGTGCCCACAAACGCAACGGCCAGGGCCGATAGCAGGCTGACCCGCGCCAGCGCCGCGACGCGCACCCGCCGCACGTCCACGCCGAAGCTGGCGGCGCGTTCTTCGCCCAGGCGCAGCGCCGTCAGCTTCCAGGACTGGCGCATCGCCAGCGGCAAGGCCAGTGCAACGGCCAGCGCCAGCACGCCCACCGTGGTCCAGCTGGACCGCGACAGGCTGCCCATCGTCCAGAACACCAGGTTTTGCAGCGCTTCGGCACTGGCCAGGAATTGCACCAGCGACACCAGCGAATTGAACGTGAACACCATGGCGATGCCAAACAGCACGACGCCCGACGTATTCATGCCGCTCCAGCGCGCCACGGCGTCCAGCATCAAGGCCGCCAGCACGGCGAACAGGAACGCGTTGCCGGCGATCAGCCAACTGCTGGATACCCCGGGCAGCCCAAGTTGCAGCACGATCGCCAGCGACGCCCCGAACGCGGCGGCGGACGAAACCCCCAACGTAAAGGGGCTGGCCAGCGGATTGTTCAGGATGGTCTGCATTTCGGCGCCCGCCAGGCCCAGCGCCATGCCGACCAGCGCGGCCATCAGGGCGGAGGGCAGCCGGATGTCCCACACGATCACGCGGTAGGTCGCATCGGCCGAGGCGGGCGAGGTCAGGGTCCGCCACAGGTCGCGCCACGGCAGGCCGGACGGCCCCACCGTGAAGTCGATCAGCAGCGCAATGAAAATCGCCGCCAGCAGCAGGGCGATAAGCCCTGCGCGGCGGCGCAGGATGTGCCGGTAGGCGCTGACCGCGCTTGCGGCGGGCGGCATTACTGCAGCAGTTGCAGGCGGCTCTTGGCCGTGCCGGCAGCCGGCGCGTTCGGATAATCGCGAACAATGCGCTGCAGCGTGGCTTTGGCGCCGGCGCGGTTGTTCAGTTCGATCTGGCCGCCGGCGATGATCAGCAGGGCGTCCGGCGCGCGGGCGTTGTCGGGCGACTTCTGGACCATGCTGGTCAGCTGCTCGATAGCGCCCTTGAAGTCTTTCATGCCGTAGCGGCTGCTGCCCAGGTAGAACTGCGCGCTGGGGGCAAGCTGGCTGTTCGGGTAGAGCGCGGTGAAGGCGGCCAGCGATTCCGCGGCGTCCTTGTACTGGCCCTTGCGGAACAGGTCCATCGCGCCGTCATAGGCGGCTTGCTCTTGCGGATCACCCGCGGCGGTGCCCGGGGGATTCGTGCCGTTGGGCGCGCCCGGCTTGGCGCTGGGCTGCTGGCGAGACACCAGTTCCAGCTGGTCGCGCAGTTGCGCCACTTCCTGCTGCAGGGATTGAATCTGGTCGGCCAATTGCAGCTTGGCGCGTTGGCTCTGCTCGTTCTGCTGCTGCACCTGCTGGCGCAAATCCAGAATGGCCTTACGGGCTTCATCATCGGAAAAAGCGTGAGCGGGCGCCGTCAGGGCCGCAAGCACCAGGCCAGTGGCCACAATCAGAGGACGCAGAGACAGAACGTTATCGCGCATGAATATTCCCGGGTATAAAAACAAACGTCGGGGCGGCCGGCTGACCGTCCC